>DATHIT010000983.1:0-26306 GCA_035489915.1 Pseudonocardia sp.
AGCGATCGGTTAGGAAGGACCGATGGAGCGCCGCCAGCTGGAGTACTTCGTCGCGATCGTGGAGCACGGCGGATTCAGCGCCGCCGCCCGAGCGCTGCACGTCGCGCAACCCTCCCTGTCTCGCTCGATCGGCAAGCTGGAGCACGAGCTGGAGGTGACGCTGTTCCACCGGGTGGGCCGCACCGCCGTGCTCAGCGCCGCCGGAGAGGCCCTCGCGGATCGGGCTCGACTGGTGCTGCGGGACCTCGACGCCCTGCGCGCGGCGGCGCGTTCGCTCGGTGAGGGCGTCGCCGGGCGGGTCGAGATCGCCGCCACCTCCTCGTCCGGGCTCGAGCCGGTGACCGGCGTGATTGCCCAGCTGCGTGAGCGCCACCCGGGGATCACCGTGAGCACGACGTCCGCGCTCTCCGCCGTCGAGGTGGTCGCGATGGTGCTGCAGGGCCGGTGCGAGGCGGGGGTGTGCGGCAGCGCGGAACGGCCCGCCGGGCGCGGCATCGTGGCGCACCACCTGCGGGACGAGGAGTTCCTGCTGGTGGTTCCGCCCGGCACGCTCTCCGGTGCCGGGCCCTCGGTGCGCCCGGAGGTGCTGCACGGCATGCGGTTCGTCCTCCCGGCACCGGCGACGGCGGTCCGCGCCCTGTTCGACCGGCTGTCCGGCAGCGTCGGCGGGATGACGGTCGCGGCGGAGGTCGGCGATCGCAGCATGGTGCTGCCGATGGTGCTGCGCGGCATCGGCGCCGGTCTGATGCCGGACGGCTGGGCCGACCTGGCCCGCCGCGCGGGAGCCGGGGTCCACCACTTCGACCCCCCGGAGCGGCTCCCCCAGTGGCTGGTACACCGCACGGACGTGATCACCGCCGCGGCGCGGGCCTTCGTCGACGCGACGCTCGCGGCGAGCGCCATCCGTTGAAGGTGTGGGCGCCGACCGGAATCATCGTTGCGCGCCGATCATCGACCAGCTAACGTTATTGCTGTCTCCTCTTGTGGATGCGGGTAGATGACGTTCCCCGCGCAAGAGTCGTCAAGTTCCTGAGATCCCGCTGGATGTGGCTTCCGAGCGAAGCCGTTCCCGGCGCGGACCGGATCCCTCAGCGGCGCGTGCCGGCTTGTCCCGGCCCGATCACCGCACTCCCCATGATCAACCCATCCAAGAAAGAAACACCATGAATGACAACGAATCTTCCAGCCAACCCCCCGACATCGGCGGAGCCCACGAGCCGTACGAGATCAGTTCGAAGGGACCCGTTACCGGGATCCTCGACATCGTGGACAACCGAGCCTTCGTGCGCGCCGACGGCTACCTACCCGGACCGGGCGACGCCCAGGTGTCACCCGGCCTGGTCCGCACACACCGGTTGCGCCGAGGCGACACGATCACCGGCTCAACCCGCCCCGCCGGCAAAGGCGACGAACTCGCATCCCTGGTCCATGTCGACGCCATCAACGGCCAGCACCCAGGAAACACCCTGACCCGACCGGCGTTCGCCGAACTGGTCCCGCTCTACCCGAACGAACGCCTGTTCCTGGAGACCGAACCGCACGCCCTGACCACACGGGTAGTCGACCTGTTCATGCCGGTCGGCAAGGGACAACGGGCCTTGATCGTCGCACCGCCGAAGGCCGGCAAGACCTCCGTGCTGCAGGCAATCGCCCACGGGATAGCCAAGAACCACCCGGAATGCCACCTCATGCTCGTCCTTGTCGGCGAACGCCCGGAAGAAGTCACCGACCTGGCACGCGCCGTGCCCGGCGAGGTCATCGCCGCTACGTTCGACCGACCACCCCACGAGCACACCGCGCTGGCCGAGCTGGCCATCGAACGCGCCAAACGCCTGGTCGAAATGGGCCGCGACGTCGTGGTCATGCTCGACTCGCTCACCAGGCTGGGTCGCGCCTACAACCTCGCCGCGCCGGCATCCGGACGGATCCTGTCCGGCGGTGTGGACTCCACCGCACTCACCCCGCCCAAACGGTTCCTCGGCGCCGCCCGCAACATCGAGAACGGCGGGTCACTGACCATATTCGCCACCGCACTGGTGGAAACCGGCTCGGCCGGCGACACACTGATCTTCGAAGAGTACAAAGGAACCAGCAACGCCGAACTGAAACTGGACCGCAAGATCGCGAACAAACGCGTCTATCCCGCCATCGACCTGAGCCAGTCCGGCACACGCAAGGAAGAACTGCTGCTCACCGCCGAGGAAATGGCGGCCACCCGCACAATGCGCCGCGCCCTCGACAGCCGAGACAACCAGCAGGCCCTCGACATGCTCCTCGGCGGCCTTCGCAAGACCTACACCAACACCGAATTCCTCACGCAGTTCACCAGAACCACGCAGTCCCCCCGGTAACCACGCGCTGGCTGCGCCGCGCCCGAACTAGCTGCGCGGTTCGGTCTCTGGGTCGATCAGTACGGAGATGAGCTCATCGATGAACGGCGTGATCTCACAGGGGTCTGTCTCCCCGCCGGCGTGATAGAGCGCCACGCGTCCATGGGCCGCCACAAAGAGCAGCACCGAGGCACGTTGACTGGGTACCCGTAGTCGAACCCCGGCACTCTCGCAACGTTCGAAGACGGTCACGACCTGATTCAAGATCCCCAGCATTGGCCTGTGCTTGCCGGTGCCGGCCGCGACGCCGGACTCGGCGTGGTAACGAGAGTGAAGCATGAGGCGGTAGTGGCCAGGGTTCTCGATCGCGAACTGGCAGTAGGCGTACATCTGAGCGCGGAGATGCTCCACCACGTCGTCACTGGCGGTAGCCTCGTCCGCCGCGAGCATGGCGGCTGACAACCGGGCGTAGTCGTGTTCGATGGTGCCGCGCACCAAGGCGGTCTTGTCCTCGAAATGCTGGTAGATGCTCGCCGGCGCAATACCGACCGCCCGCGCCACTCCTCGAATCGTGAGCGCGTCCGCGCTACCGAGTTCAGACACCAGCAGACACGCCGCATCGAGGATATCCCCGCGCAGTCGCTCGCCTTGGCCCCAGCGGTTCCGGTTCCGGGGCACTTGAGGGCCGGGTACCTCCACCCGCACGTCCTCCGTCATCTACCTACCCTTCACGCCCGCCGTCGCTCGCTGACCGTCGGTGAGCGCTCCGGTGCGGAGCGCCAGCGGCCAGAGAGTTCGGCCGCTCCATCCGCCCGACACTCTATAGCCCGCGCGCCGCTGTGTATCAGATCGCGCACCGAGACCAGCTCGGCCGGGCCATCTGGATGACTGCGGGCTGTCACCGGCCAGCCATACGCCGTTCGCCGGATGGACTTGTCATGACTACATGACATGTGACCGGGGTTACGGTTGCCGAACAGTCGTTTACAGACTTAGCGAACCATCGTACGGTAACCGGCGGAGGGTAGTACTCGTCGACGGCCCAGCCGCCTCGCATCGAGGATCGAAGTGACGAGGATCACCCACAGGAATAGGAGGGGGTTTCCAATGGCTTCAGCGCTTATGGACGGGAACATTCCTGAGAAACTCACAGGTGACTCAACCCGAGGCATCGTCGAGCTGGATACCGAAAAGTGGGCAATCGAGGGCAGCTCCGTCGAAACAACTCTCGCCGAATACTATGGCGCCGAGGTTGGCGGCTCCCAGTTGAGCCCACCGCGCGATCCCGCCGAGCTGCGGACCAGGTTGCGCGAGTCCGCGCCGCGGCTAGCTGAACTTACCGACCATATTCGAACGCAGTTCGATGATGGGGCTTGCGGCATCTTTATATCAAAGCTCGGGCTCGCCCACCTCGAGGTGGACCAGCGACGCAAGGCCGTTTTCGCTCTCGCCGTAATGCTCGGCGACGTGACGGAGACTGAACCGGTTGACCACCGAGTGGTGTGGGATGTTCGCCCACAGGAGGCGGAGCTGCGCAAGTTCTCCATGTTCTCCGAAAGCGACACCGAGGCCGCGTACCACACCGACTCGACAATCGTGCCGATTCCGGAGCGATACTTCCTGCTTTACGCCGTCCAGCAAGCCGAGTGCGGGGGCGGGTTGAGCACCCTCCGCGACGGCCGGGCAGTGAAGGAAGAGCTGGAGCAGACCCCGGACGGACGGGTGGCACTCCGCGTACTCACGGACACGGCGCTGCCGGTACGCATCCCTAAGGCGTTCCGGAAGAAGTACGGGGTCACCGCCAAGGATGGGTACAGCTACGTACCGGTCTTTGCCGAGAAGCCCATGTGGCGGTGGCGGAAAGACAAGATTGAGCAAGGACTGGTCGCTCATCCTGAATGCGCGACCCCAGAGGTCCGCAAAGCGCTCGACACAGTTGCCGACCTTCTGGCGAACCGGCCTGGGGTCCGCAAGCCACTGCCGACCGATGGAATCGTCATCATCGATAACCACGTTGCGTTCCACGGGCGTACAGCGTTCACGGACCTCAAGCGTCATCTGCTGCGAATCCGATTTCAAGAGCCCGCCGCCTAGACCCACCGGTGGCGCGGAACAAGACTCAACGAGGAGCCCGCTCTAATTAGCAACCGGGCCCAGCCCGGCGAACACCGATGCTATCCATCGCGCTCTTGTCCGATGCCCTCCTCGGCCGTGCTATGCCCAGGTGAGCCCGAACAATACGCGATCAGGTGGTGTCCGAGAGTTAATGTGCTGCGCCCGGAAGGCGCGAACGATTCAAATCGAAGGGGAGAAAGAGAATGTTGCGGAACCTATCCAAAGCAAAGTGGGGCTATGTTACTCGTCGAGTGAGCGAGCACGATCAGCTTCAGGTGAGTGGGACAGTTCCCGCTCCCCGCCTCGGTGACTTCGTCGTCGCCAAGGTGGTCCGCCTGGGCGATCTCGACCACCTGGAGAACGTCCACGGGCGGCGGTCTCAGCTGTTCCCTGGCGATCTCGTTGTCGGCGCCTACGGTAACCGTTACGCGACCGACTTCTACGAGGGTTACCTGCCCGCCGCGAATGAGCCGGTGCATCTGCTGACCGCCGGCGGCTTGATCGGGACGGTCGCGTCGGCTCACACCAGCAAGTCGGGGCCGACCGAACTGGAAGTGCTGGGCGGCTTGACCGACAGCACGGGCGCACAGCTGTCCGTCGAGGACGTCGCGGTTGACCTGCCGCCCGACGTTCGGCCCGCGCTAGGCACCATCGTGGTGTTGGGGTCGTCGATGAACGCGGGCAAGACAACCGTCGCCTCCGCGATTGTGCGAGGCCTGTCCCTCGCTGGGGTTCAGGTCGGCGCCGGCAAGGTCACCGGCTCGGGCAGCGGTAAGGATCACTGGTCCTACCTGGATGCGGGCGCGGACGTGGTGACGGACTTCCTCGACTTCGGGATGGCCTCGACCTTCGGCTATCCCCACGACCGCCTGTCCGAGACGATGGTCGCAATCCGCAACCAGCTGGCCTTTGGTGGTGCACAGGCAGTTGTGCTCGAGATCGCCGACGGTGTGCTGCAGGATGAGACTCGTGCGCTAGCGGCACAGCTGCCAGGGTTCGCCGACGAGGTTGTACTGGCGGTCGGCGACGCGCTGGGTGCGGTGGCTGGCATCAAGGTGCTGGCCGAGCTGGGGGTCACGGTTCGGGTGGTCAGCGGACTGGTCACGGCCAGCCCCCTTGCTTCTCATGAGGCCGCCTTGGCCACCGGGCTGCCGGTGCTCACCCCCGCGCAGCTGGCCGGTGGCGCGGCGCTCGACCTGCTGCCGCATGCCAGCGAGGACCCGGACGCACGCTCCGACGAGCTGCTGGAGTTGGGCGGACTATCGGTATGACGGCCTGGAGCCCGGACACCGATCTCGGATTACTGCGCCAGCTGTGGCGGTTTCGCGCCTACGGCCGCCGCGAGCTTCGGCCGCTGCTGCTCGGCGTGGTAATGCGAATCGGTGAGTTGATCGCCGACCTGGCCGCTCCATGGCCGTTGGCCCTGGTCATCGACAACGCTCTCGGAGGCACGAGGCTGACCGGTCCCTTGGGTTCGATCGCCTATCTGCTCGGACCTTCAACGGTCGCCATGCTCACGATGGCCTCGGTCGCCGTGCTGCTCCTTACCGCCGCCTCGGGCGTTTTCGATTACCTGGGCGACCGAATCATGAACAGTGCCGGAGAGCGGATTACCTCCAGAATTCGCTCCGACATGTTCGCGCAACTGCAGCGGCTCCCGATGGCCTATCACGATCGCGAGGCCGTAGGCGAGCTGACAAGCCGGGTCTCCACGGACACCGCCCGCATCGAGAACGGGATGGTCGGCCTGTTCTCCACCCTGGCACCCGGGTTGCTGTCGCTGGTGGGCTACGGCACCGTCATGTTGTTGGTGAGCTGGCGGCTCGGCCTCATTGCACTGTGTGCCGCGCCCTTGCTGTTCATCACCGCGGCCCACTACACGAAGCTGACCCGCAAGGCGGCGCGGCGCCGCCGCGCCGCCGAAGGCAGGCAGTCCGGGTTTGTCACCGAGTCGCTGCAAGGCATCCGCACGATCCAGGCATTCGGCCGCGAGGATCTGCACGACGAGCGCTTCGCCATCTCCAACGACGCGGTCCTGCGCACCGGGCTGCGCTCCGTGGACCTGCGCGCCAGGTTCACCCCGTTGCTCGAGACGGTAACCGCCTTCGGGACGGCCATCCTGCTGTTCGTGGGCGGCTACGGTGTGCTCAGCAACTGGTGGAGCGTGGGTCTTCTGGTCGTGGTGACCAGCTACCTGCGCGATCTGCTCAAGCCCATGAAAGCACTGTCCGGACTGGCACTGACATTCACCCAGGGGGCGGCCTCCGCCGAAAGGGTCGCCGCGATCTTCGATCACGCAAAACCTCCCGTCGAGACAAATCGGAGCCTGCCGGTCCGAATTCGTGGCTCGATCGACTTGCGGCAGGTTGGCCTGGACTACGGACGAGGGCGAGGGCGGGTACTCGACGGGCTGAGCCTGTCTATTCGCCCCGGTGAGCGGATCGCCCTGCTCGGGCAGAACGGTGCCGGGAAGTCCACCGTACTGTCGGTGGTTTGTGGGCTCTACCCGCCGACCAGCGGCGAACTGCTGTTGGACGGCATACCACGCAGCGAGTTGCCCGACTGGTGGTGTCGCCAACAGATCGCGGTAGTACTGCAGGACACCTTTTTGTTCTCCGGCACCCTGGCCGACAACATCCGGTACGGACGCCCGGACGCTTCCGATGCCGCGGTAGCTCGCGCAGCCTCGGTAGCCCTGGTCACGGAATTCACCGGTCGACTCCCCGACGGCCTGAACACCGAGTTGTCGGACGGTGGAATTGGTTTGTCCGGCGGGCAGCGCCAACGGGTCGGCATCGCCCGAGCGCTGCTGGCCGACGCCCCGATCGTGCTCCTGGACGAACCCACCGCGGGATTGGACCAGCACGCCGAGCAGCTTGTTGTGCAGGCACTCATCGAGCTGATGCAGGATCGCACCGTTGTGATGACCACGCACCAACCGACTTTGACCCAGTTAGCGACCCGCACCGTGCATCTGCAAGGCGGCACGATCGTCTCCCCACCGCCCGTCGAACTGTGGCACGGCGGAGCATCGCAACCAGCTGGCGCAGCATCCCCGGTCTAGTTCGGTCTAGTTCGGTCAAGGAGGTGGCGATGCGACGTTTTGTGCCCGGGGTCTCCATCGGCGTGCTCGCACTTGTCCTGCTGCTTATCGCGGCGTGCTCGAACGCACCGACCGACTCAGCCGGCCACCAGGTCGCGGAGTGCAACCCGGACAAGGACAGTTGCATGGAGAAGATTACGCTCCGTTCCGGTGCCAAATTCGCCGTCTGGCGGAACTATCCCCTTTCCGGCAATTCAGCGGTCACCGCCGCGCTCATCGCAGTGCATGGTGCCGGGCGTAATCCGGTCTCTACCCTGACCGGCATGATGAACGCCGCAAAGGCGGCGGGGGCCGACCAGAACACACTTATTATCGCACCATTCTTCGAGGCCGAGGATGACTACCCCTCGAGCGACGAAGCCCGCTGGACAGACGAGGGGTGGAAGAGCGGTGAGGACGCGATCCAGCCCAGTGGTATGAGCTCATTCACCGTCATGGATGACCTCATGACCGGGCTCGCGAACAAGGCGACGTGGCCGAACCTGTCGCACATCGGCCTGGTCGGCCACTCGGCGGGAGGCCAATTCACCCAGCGCTACGCCGCTGCCGGGCAAGCGCCCTCCGTCTTGCGCGGAGTCTCGATCGACTTTGTGGTCGCCAACCCGTCCTCGTACCTCTACCTGGAGCCGAACCGGCCTGACAGCTCCGGAACCCATTTCGAAGTCCCGGCAACCTCCTGCCGTTATGACGACTACAAATATGGCCTGCGCAACCGACCCCCCTACCTGAACCAGCTCAGCACCGAGCAAATCATCCACAACTACACGACCCGAAACATCACGTATCTACTCGGCGATGCCGACACCACACCAAAGCACGATTTCGACGGATCCTGCGCCGCAATGCTGCAGGGCAATACCCGGTTCCAGCGCGGCACCTTCTACTTCAACCGAATTCACAGCCTCTACCCTCAGGCGCCGCAGACCCTGGTCGTAGTACCGGAGGTCGGACACGACCATTACGCCATCTTCGAGTCCGAGCAGGCGAGGCACATCCTCTTCAAGAGCCTCGGATGACTCGCCACGCCCGCACTCAGAGCGCCACGTGAGCGCCTCGTGCCGCTCTCCGCAGCGCGGCGTTGGTCGCTCCAGGCCGGATACCGTGAGCCGCCATGCCAGCCAGCACCGGATCGGTCAACTCAGGGTCGGCCCGCAGCATCGCCTCGAGCAGTCCAGCCAGGTAGCGGCGCTCTTTGAGGGCTTTCGTGGTCCGCTCGTCGCTTTCTTCCGGTTCTCCCGGGGCGCTCAGGCGGACCGGCGCGGAGAGTTCGAAGGAGAGTTCCAGCCCGCGCAACAACATCCGGTCAAAACGACTCCGGGCATACCCGGCCGCCGCGACCTGCTCACGCGCGGACCAGCACGCGGATGCCCAGACCATGCCGTCGGCGTGCGGGTCGGTGGACCCACCGGCGAAGTCAGCCATCGTCCATCTCGGCGCGAGGGCGCGGCGACGGCGGTCCCACGTCGGAATTCCCGCTCGGTGCCAGCCATAGATGTCCGGGGTATCGAGCATGATCGCGGCAAGGATGTCGCTGGTGCCCTCGTCCAGCGGAATCTTCTTGTTGGTCTGCGCCGCCGCCGGGCGCAGCCGGTTGAACCGGAAGTCGGCGGTATGCCTGGACACATGATGGCCGATCTCGTGATAGATGATCGCCAGATTGTGCGCCGGGGCGGCGAAGTATCTGTCGCCGTCGGGAGCGGTCGGCACAAAGCTACTGCCGCCCCCGAGATGGACCTCGCCGGTGGCCAGCGCCTGACCGGGCTCGGCCGGATCGTAAGACTGGGCGGCAACCCGGTAGTGGCCACCGCCCCAGCGCCGCTCGCTCTCGTGCGTCCCGATCCGGATCAGCAGATGCGGCACCGGGTGTCCGAGCAGTTCAGCGACGGTGCGCAGCATTCGTTGGCCGTGGAATGCTACGTTGGTGAGCCCGAACAGCCGAGCGCCGCGGTCCAGGTCATCCCCGGTTCCCGGTCCACCGCCACCCGCGGGATCAGCCATCAGGTCCCCGGCGCTGCCGTCAAGCAGGTCAACCGGCCGCTCGTCGCGCACCGTCAACTCGGGCAGAACAAGTTCGTTCGGTCCGCGAGAGACCAGCTCGAGCGGGACCACGCTCAGTCGCCCCGGGGTACGGCCCTTCTCGGGCAGATAGGCGGAGATATTCACTACCTCGGTCATGTCGATCCATCCAGTTAGTGACTAGAACGAACTATACCGACCCTTGGCCCACTTCGGGGTCGGTCTTCCTGTGACAAAGTACCGCTTGCTAACTACCCAGCCGAATGGTTGCCTCGAGGCTCGAGCAGGCGCAGCCAAGACCACACAGCCCATGGCAAGACGCGTAAGATCAGCTAGGTTTTCGACGAAACTGATAAAGCGCTGAGAGTTCTTTACTCATTGCGACGCCTGCATAAAACGAATAACAGATGAACGGGCCGAGTCGAAAAGGTGCTGTCATGAACGAAGATCTGTGGGCGCCGCATGAGCGCGGGCGCGCCACGATATTCGCGGTATTGGTAATGGGTGCGATGCTGTGGCCGCTGCGACAGCATCTGCGGCCCACCGAGCGGCGGGTGGACGGTTTCCCACTGTCCTATTACCCGATGTTCAGTAAGCGGCGACGCCAACACGCGCACGTCGTCTATGCCGTCGGCATCCTCGCCGATGACAGCCGCAGGCGTCTGCGGCACTCAGTTCTGGGCTCCGGCGGGCTCAACCAGGTTCGCCACCAGCTCTATCGGGTGGCAATTACCGAGGACCACCCGCAGCAGTACGCGGATGCCCTGGCTCCCCGACTCGCCGCAAACACGTCCTGTGACGACCTGGTGCGGGTAGAGATCGTCCGCGGCGAGTTCGACCTGGACACCTGTCTGCTCGACCATCAGGTAGAGGGCACCGAGACGGTGCTCGCCACCGCCGACATACCGCGGGATCCGGTGGCGCCCGTGGTCGTCGAGTCGGCGGAGAGGACGCCGGCATGAGCAGCGTGCGTCGTGCCGTGTCGGCGCCGGCCGCACGGCTCGGCCTGGTACGAGCGCTGGTCGGCGGCTACACGTTGGTGTACCTGGCGCGGCGACGCAAAATGCTGCGCAAGGTGGTCAGGACCGATCCCGCGATGTTCGCCCCGGTCGGGCCGGTTCGGGCGTTACGTCGTCCAGTGCCGGCTCCAGTCGCGGATGCACTCAATGACGCCACCCTGGTCAGCACCGCCCTGTTCACCCTGGGCGCCGGACACCGACTGATCGGGCCACTGCATTCCGCCCTGCTGAGCTGGACACTGTCCTACCGCAACTCCTGGTCGATGATTTTCCACACCGACAACGCGCTGGTGGTGCACACCCTGGTGCTCGGTGCCAGCCGAGCGGCCGATGCCGTGTCCGCGGACGCGCTCCTGGCCCGCGGGCCCCAGCCGGCTGCGCACCCGCGCTACCACTGGCCGCTGCGGCTGATGAACGCCAGCACAACCGCGGTCTACTTGCTCTCCGGCGTTTCCAAGGTAGCCCGCGCGGACGGCTGGTCCTGGGCCACCGGCGACTCACTGCGCCGACAGGTCGCGATCGACGGCGTGCGCAAGGAGGTGTTCGGCTCACACGCGGCCCCGACCGCCTACGCGCTGTACCGGCACAAAGCCCTGTTCACCCTGTTCGCGGTGGGGTCGCTGATCCTCGAGCTGGGCGCACCGCTGAGCCTGCTCGGCCGTAGGTTCGGTCGGCTGTGGGCGGTGTCCTGGTTCGGCATGCACTGGGGCATCCGGGCAATCATGGGCATCAAGTTCCGATACCAGATGTCCGGCGTGGCCTTCGCGGCCTGGTTCGACGTGGAGCGCCTGCTCGAGCTGGCGCGCCGAACACGGTGACGATTCTTCGCCCACCATCTCGGTAATGTCTTTGCCCGGGGCTCAGCGGGGCGGTCGGTCCTCCGTCACCAGGTCGCGGAACGGAGCGGGCAGCTGGCCCACGACCTTGTCGTAGGTGTCCTCGGGCACTGTCGCACGCAGGGTGACGAGCACCGCGCGCAGGCCCGCGTGCACCTCATCTCGCCGTAACCCGGTGTGTTCGCAGACCTGCGTCTCAGCCTCCTGCAGCCCCACCCGCCACGACGGCCGCGCCTTCACCCCCCGCACCTCGTCGGCCAGGCCGTCCGGCAGGCCCATCACCAGATCGCGGACCGTTCCCCCGCTCAACCGCTGGGCGAGCGTCTGGAGTGTCGCCCGGGTCAAATCGGCGGCCTCCTCACGGGACAGGCCGGTCTGCTCGGCCACGGACCCGAAGAACTCCCGCTTGTCCACGTCCCGCTCCTCTCACTGGTCCCACTGGTCTCACTGGGCGTAGCGTGCGGCGGTATGCCCCACGGTCCCGTGCTCATCGCCTTCGACGGCACACCCGCCTCGCGGGATGCCCTGCGGGCGGCCGCTGAGCTCTTCGCGCCCCGGCCGGCAGTGGTCGTTGTGGTGTGGGAGGCCGGCCGCGGCTTCGAGCTCACCAACCTGCCGAGCCTGGGCCTGGACACCGGGCTGGCCCCGCTCGACCTGCGCACCGCGGCCCAGCTCGACCAGCAGCTCTACGACGCCGCGCGCCGCCTCGCCGAGCAGGGCGCCGCGCTGGCCCGCGAGGGTGGTCTCGCGGCCGAGGGGCGGACGGTCGCTGACGAGGGCGACGTGGCCGACACCCTCGTCCGGGTTGCCCGGGAGCTCGCGGCGCAGGTCCTCGTCGTCGGCGCGCACGGGCACGGTGCGCTCAGCGAACTTCTCCTGGGCAGCACGTCCCGCGCCGTGGTCAAGCACGCGCCATGCCCCGTGTTGGTGGTGCGCGGCGAGGACGGGCGAGCGCGCGGGCTCGACCACGGCTAGCCAAGTCGCTCGATACGAGCGCGCCCTCATCGCCCCGATTGTGCCGGCCAGCGAGCCGAACCGTCAGGTCCATCCGCCGGAGTGCACCTTCTCGGGCGCCTCACCGGTAGTCAGCCAGCCGGCCGACCACCTTCTCGAACACCGCCTGCTCGTCGGGCTTGGGTGCGTAGCAGACGATCTCGTCGAAGCCGATCTCCCGGTAGCGGTCCACCAGCCGGCTGAAACCGTCCACCGAGGACCACGGGGAGATCGCGCCATAGGCGAGCAGGATCCGCCGCAGCGAGTCTGGAGCCCGGTTCTGTTCCTGGCAGAGCCGGTCCAGCACGCGGCCGCGTTCAATCGACGCGGCGGCGAACTCCTCCTCCGAAGCGGCGCCAGGGAAGGTCACCCAGCCGTCGCCGTGTCGGGCCGCCACCGCGAGCGCCTTGGGCCCATTGGCCGCCACGATGATCGGGATACGAGCTTGAACCGGCCCTGGAGTGGTGGCCGCATCGTGAAACCGGTAGTGCCTGCCCTCGTGGTCACTGGCGTCGCCGGCGAGCAGGCGGTCGACAATCCCGGGACCGACGGGTCCCGGGGATTGCGCATGTTGTCACCGGTCCACAGCCCGTGAAAACCCACATCCTCGGCGACACCCGCCCACCGCTGCGCCTCGTCCCAACTACCGGCGTTGACCTTGAGCCCAAACCGCATATGGCTGTCTCCTCGGCTGCGGGGTCGCATGCCGCCGGCGTCGGGCCGCTGGCGGGCTCCGGCGAGCATCACGTCCCGGCACTCGCTCAGCCAGCGGCAAAAAAGACGAGCACCGTCAATATCCCGCCAACCTCGAGCTTTGTTGATGGCGCTCAGGGCGATGTGGCCGACCTGGCCGAGGGACTGGGCCTGGGTAATTCCGGCTGTCGAGGAAGCGGCATGAACGCCACCTCCGCGCCAGCCTGCTGGTTGGGCGGCTCCGGTGCCAACGCGAGTGCTGGGCCGCCAAGTAGGTCAATTTCGCGGTCGAGCTCGCCCCGCAGCTCGGCGAGCCGCGAGCGTAGCCGTGCCTCCGCCTCCCGCAGCTGGCTGTCGCGTCTCCGCACCGACTCGGTCAGCTCCTCCGCTGCGCGATGGGCCTGTGCGGTGGTGCGCTCCGCCTGGGCCCGGGCCTTCGCAAGCAGCCGGTCGGCTTCGACGCCACGCCGCGCCACGATCCGGTCCGCCTGCGCCCGGGCATCCGCGTGGAGCCGGCCGGCTTCGACCGTGCGCTCCGCGATGATCCGCTCCGCTTGGCCCCGGGCGTCCGCCAACAGTCGGTCAGCTTCGCCGCCACGATCAGCGGCCGCGGTGGCCAATGAATCCGCGATGTGCCGGGCCTGCGCGATGAGCCGATCTGCTTGGGTGCGGGCGTCGGCCAGCTGCCGGTCTCCCAGGGCGCGCGCGTCGGCCAGGAGCCGAGCAACCTCGGTATGACCAGCTGCTATGTCCTGCTCGATGGCCACCGCCGACTCGGCTCGCCGAGCGGCCAAGGCATCGGTGAAGTCCTGCTCCGCCCGCGCGCGCTCGTCGGCGGCCTGGGTGTCCCGCTCACGGCACTCTCGCTCGCCCTGCTCCCGCAGCTGGACCACCTCGGCCGCCGCCGCCGCGCGGATGCGTTCAGCCTGTCCGCTGGCCGCCGAGACCAGGTCTTCGGCCCGCGTCGCGGCATCCGCGCCGATCCGCTCGGCCTCCCGGCGCGCCTCGGCCAGCATGTCGCGCATCCGTGCGCGTTCGCCGGCGAGCCGGTTGCGCTCCTGTTCGAGCCGGCGGCGTATCTGCTCATTGCGCAGCCAGCCGATCTGAGCTTGCGCCACGATGGCGTCGGCTTCCTCCTGGGCCTGTTCGCGGAGCCCGGCCACCTCCTCAGCGGCCAGCTCCAGCATCACCCGCAGCCGCCCACTTACCCCTGCGGCCGATCGAGGCGATGCGCCCAACTCCCGCAGCTGCTCCCGCAGCCGCTCCTTCTCCGCACGTTCTCGCTCGGCCCGGCGAACCAGCTGGTCACGGTGCTCGACCAGCGCGTCCCGGTCGGCGGAGAGCATGAGCATCTGGGTATCCAGGTAGCTCAGATACTCATCGACCTGGCCCGGGGAATATCCCCGGCGAGTCACGGAAAATTCCCCGCCGGGAGCGGGCAAGCGAGCATCCGCGGACGTCATGCCACCACCGTAGTCGTGCCCGGGCCTCCAACTACAGGCTTGGTTACTCGCTCGATACGTTGACCTTCCGGATGGCCGTCGCGGGCCGACGAGGAGCTGGGCGAGTCCGAGCGGGGCGGGCCAGCGGGGCCCTGCCCAAGTCGATCAGGTCCAGCGATCGCGGTCAGTTCCGCGAACGCGTATCCGGTGTACGAGATAAATCGGATACGCACGACAAATCGCGGACTATCGGCCGTCCGGATAAAGGCTGGAACCCGGCGACTCGATCAGCGCTCCTGGTACAGATAATAGAGCCGCGAGGGACCGACCTCGCGGACGTCACACGACCACCGATCCCGCTGGCGGGGAACCTTGTCTGGCCGGCCCGCTCGCATTCAACCCGGGTCTTGTACTTACCTATCACCTTGCTCTGCTTGGCCGCTGCCACGCTCTGACTCACCTCCATCGCCTTGGCCCGCGTAGTTGTCGCGCTTGCCGCCGGCGCGAGCGTGACCAGCCCAAACCCGATAATAGTGGCGACGAGAACGCCCGATCCCAGCTTTTCCGCATCATTTCCCCTCCGGCATTCCAGAACGGGCGTCCGGCGCCGGGAAAGGTACCGACAATGCTCACCGGCGCCGAACGAATATCACCACATCGGGTGCCGGAATACCCGACCGGGGTGACGCCGCCGTGCCGAGCAACGAGTTCCGCCTGGTCGAGACTATGGCGGGCGCCATTGAGCTGCCGGGCGAACAACAGCTGCGCGACGCGACCGAGCAGGCCTACCGCCGCCCAAGCCGGAGTGGCCCAGGTCACCCCGGAGCCTAGGCCGATCGTGCTAGCGTCGGTAATCAACTGGACTAGCGGCCCCAACGGGCCGCCGCGTCTTGCCGTTGAAATGGCACGTTGGCCACTTCAGTGAGTGGTCAATGATCAGTCGCTGGGGGGCAGCTGATGCAAATTCCGCACAAAGGGCTCTCAGCCTTTCTCAGCCGCCATAAATCGGCAATAATTCGCGCTATTCCTGATGATCGAACGACGGTGCCGCGCGCCGATGGCCCGGTCACCCGCGAGGCACCCTGGTCGTTCGCCGCCCCGTGGGATGGCCGCGGCTGGGTAACCGACCTGGGCGGCCCGGTGCACTGGATCGAGTTCGGTTCCGGCGAGCCGGCGGAAACCCCGCCCGTCCCCGCCAACGCCGCACCCGCCAGCCCTGGTACCCCATCCGCGAACGCCGGCACCATGCCGAAGAGCAGCCCGACCGACGCGCCGCCGATCGTTTTCGTGCACGGCCTGGGTGGCTCGCACCTGGACTGGGTGCGGGTCGGATCGGGTCTGGCCGTCGACCGCCGCGCGGTGGCGCTGGACCTGCGCGGTTTCGGACTGACGCCGCCCGGCAGGCCGCGAAACGCCACGGTGGGGGCGAACGTGGCTCTGCTGGACCGGTTCCTCCGCGAGGTGGTCGGCAGACCAGCGGTGCTCGTCGGGAACTCGATGGGCGGCCTGATCTCCCTCCTGCAGACCCACGCCCACCCGGAGACCGTTGCCGGGCTGGTGCTGGTGAACCCGGCGCTCCCCCAGCCTGGCCCACGTCCGGAGCTCCGGCTCGTCGCCCTATTCCTGGCGTACACCTTGCCCGGGTTCGGCGAGGTTTGCGTGCGCGCGGAACAGCGCCTGGTCCCGGCTGAGGAACGGGTACGAGGCTCATTGGATTACACCTTCGCCAATCCCTTCCGGGCGCCGCGTGAGGTGGTGAATGCGATGGTGGCGTTGACCGAGGAGCGCCGCCGGTTACCAGGCACCGCGATGCCCTTTGTGACCGCTGCCCGCAGCACGGTTCCGGCGGTGGTCGACCGGCGCAACCGCGCGGCGATGGGCGCCATCAAGGTGCCGGTACTGCTGATCCATGGCGAGGCAGACCGGCTGGTGTCTGTGCTCTCCTCCCAGTCGGCGGCCGCGGCCAACCCCGGCTGGGAGACCCGCTTCCTACCCGACGTCGGGCACATGCCACAGCTGGAAATGCCGGAGCCGGTTCTCGACGCCGTCACCGGCTGGCTGGCCCGCCATCCGGCCCTGCGCGGCCGACAGGGAGTGTCGTCCTGACACTCACGTGAGAGGCTCGGGGCGAGTTGGAGCTGCCGAGGAACATTTGGAGGGGGCTTGCAGGTCAACGGTGCGCATAGCCTGTTGAACACGCTGATGGCCAACGGGGTTGACGTCTGCTTCGCCAATCCCGGCACGTCGGAAATGCACTTCGTGGCCGCCCTCGACCAGATCGAGGGCATGCGCTGCGTCCTGGGTCTTTTCGAGGGGGTGGTGACCGGCGCCGCTGATGGCTACGCGCGGATGTCCGACCGGCCGGCGTCAACACTGCTCCACCTGGGTCCGGGCCTGGCAAACGGGCTGTCGAACCTGCACAACGCGATGCGCGCTCAGTCGCCGATCGTGAATGTCATCGGTGACCATCCGCACTACCACCGTCACTACGACCCGCCGCTGACCTCGGATATCGAAGGCACTGCCCGCCCATTCAGTCATTGGGTGCGGACCTCACCCACAGCGGACACAATCGCCGCCGACACGGCCGCCGCGGTGGCCGCCGCCAAAACCGCTCCGGGTCGAATCGCGTCGCTCATCCTGCCCGCCGACGTCGCCTGGACTCCCATCTCCGAACAGTCCGCGCCCGGCCGTGCCGAAAAGGCCGCCGTCCCGGCGACCAGAAAGCCGGCCGACTCGGCGATCGACGCGGCGGCCGCGATCCTGCGATCCGGTAAAAACGTCGGCCTCCTACTGGGACCGAGCGCCACTCGTGAGCACCCACTGGAGCTAGCCGGAAAGATCGCCAGCGCAACCGGGGCGCTGCTGTACGCACCGACCCACACCGCACGGATCAGCCGCGGCGCGGGCCGAGTCCCAGTTCAACGCCTGCCCTATCCCGTTGATCAAGCTCTGGACACCCTGCGGGATATCGAGAACCTCATCCTGCTCGGCGCGAAGACCCCGGCGGCGTTCTTTGCCTATCCCGACAAACCCAGCCAGCTCATCCACCCTGGCACACACGTGCACGAACTCGTTCGCGCCGACGAGGACGTCGTCTACGCACTGCGGGCGCTGACCGAGGCCGTGGATGCGACGGGAGCGACCGCCCCGGTCGCCGACCTGCGGATCGGCGCGCGGCCGAACGGCACGCTCACCCCGGAGAAGATCGGCGCGCTGCTCGGCGTCATGCTGCCCGACCAGGCAATCGTGATCGACGAGTCGATCACCACCGGCCGCACATTCCTCGACGACACCCGAACCGCGCATCCGCACGACTGGATCCTCGGCACCGGTGGAGCTATCGGTTACGCCCTGCCCTGCGCAACCGGGGCCGCTATCGCCTGCCCGGACCGGAAGGTCATCGTGCTGGAAAGCGACGGAAGCGGTATGTACATGCCGCAGGCGCTGTGGACCCACGCCCGTGAAGGCCTGAACATCCTCACGCTGGTGTTCGCCAACCGCAAATACCAGATACTCCGGAACGAAATGAAGAACGTCGGTGCCACTCAGACGGGATCGAATGCGGACGGACTTCTCAACATCGACAAGCCGAGCATCGACTGGCTCGCGCTGGCGCGAACCTTCGGAGTCGAGGCCTTCCGGGCCCACACCACGGACGAGCTAGCCCGCCACATCGACGCCGGCCTTACCATTCAGGGGCCATGTCTGATCGAAGTAGTCTGCTGACCCGATTCGCGGGGCCCGGGCTGTCGGACGTCGAGCGGCAACGTAGTCCGGTTTGTCTCGTGATCAAACCGGACTGGCTTGCCACTCGGCGCCACCCGTCTGGTACATGATCCGGTCGTGGGGAGGGAATCACATGCGCGCCGCGGTAGCGAAGGGCAGCTCGCTCGAGGTCAGCTCGAACGTACCGGACCCGACACCAGGGCCGGGGCAGGTATTGGTACGCACCATCGCGTGCGGCATCTGTGGCTCGGATCTGCATGCACTCGCGCACCCGGAGGACATGGCCCGGATGTTCACAGCGGTCGGAGCGGCCAGTGAGCTCAGGCCCGGCGACGAGTACGTGCTCGGGCACGAATTCGTCGGGGAGATCCTCCAGCACGGTCCAGAGACCGCTGGCACGCTGCCGGTCGGCAGCATCGCGTGCGCGCTGCCGTTTGGTCTAGGCCCGGCGGGGATCGACCTCGTCGGGTACTCGCGGGCGCTGCCCGGCGGCTACGGCGAGCTGATGGTGCTCCAGGAGGCTGTGCTGTTCCCGGTGCCCGAGGGGCTGGAACCACGGGTCGCCGCGCTGACCGAACCGCTCGCGGTCGGCGAACATGCCGTCGCTCTCGCGGATCCTCAACCGGGCTGGCCGTGCCATGTCGTTGGTTGCGGGCCCATTGGGTTGACGATCATTTTGGCGCTCAAGGCACGCGGGGTGGGGCCGATCAGCGCCTCCGACCCCGCACCGGTCCGGCGTGCGCTGGCCGCGCGGTTGGGTGCCGACGTCGTACTCGACCCGACCGAGGGCACCGGGTTCCCTGATTTCGCCGAGCTGGGCGTGCCCACCAACGCGCTGCTGCGCGCGGCGAGTATCGAGATGGGTGCCGACCCGCCCCGCGCCGTGATCTTCGAGGCGGTGGGGAATCCGGGAATTATCCAAATGATTACCGCTGCCGCACCGGCGGGAAGTCGGATCGTCGTCGCGGGCCTCTGCATGGAGCCCGACCATTTCGTGCCGGCGATCGCGCTGGTCAAGGAGCTCGAGCTGCGGTTCGCCTTCGCGTACACGGGTGCCGAGTTCGCCACCGTCCTGGCCCGCCTGGCCAGCGCGCCACAAGCAGTCACCCCGCTGATCACCAGCACCATCGACATCGCCGGCATTGACGCGGCGGTCCAAGCGCTGCGCGCCGGCGACCAGGTAAAGGTGATCATCGAGCACTAGCCGCTCGAAGGTGCGCGGCAATTCTCAGCCGTGTCACTGAGAAGCGTGGGCAACTGGGCTGATACAACAGTCTTAGAGGGCCGCGGATCGGCCGTCGAAGAACGAGTCTCGGCACGACCCGGGACAGAGCGAAAGACCAGGTTCTGTTGATCAAAGTGCGAGTACACGCCTCACAGGTCAGGCTGGGTGACCGGCTGATCGGCGATCAAGGCGAACCCTCCCAGATCGTCATCCAGGTCCGCGCTCGCGCCGGGGAGGTCCGGCTGTCCCACGGCTCCTCCTACACGAGCTTCGTCGGTGATCCGCAGGTGTGGGTGCTGCGCAACGAACCCCGGGTCATCGACGAAGAGCTGCCCGACACAATCTGGCGTCCCCGAGGCCCTCGGCTCACCCAGCCATGGGAGGGCGGTGACTAGAGCGTTAGCTCGCCTGGTGATCAACGCCGGTGGCTCGGCCGTAGAGTTCGCGGGCCCGGGCGGGCGTGATGGTTTCGGCGCGCAGCGGCGGGGCCGAGTGCAGGTGTTCGCGCAGCACGCGACCCGTTGCCGGGGCGATGTTGTCCAGCGCGGCAACCCTGGCCGCGTTCGATCGGAATGTCCGGACACCGGCCCGGGCCAGCGGGATGACCGCCCGGTCGACCGCTGCGGGCTGGTCGAACCCGCCGGTTTCGCGCATCCATTTCGGCAGGGTTGCGATCGTGGCGGGTGCGATGAGCCGGCTGAATGCCCAGAGTTTCAGGCCACCCTTGTTGCGTGGCGTGCGCAGCAGATAGTGCATGCCCTCGTTGGCTCGCTCCGAGGTACACAGCCCAGGACGGACCGCGGCGAAGTAGTCCCGCACCTCCTCGCGGGAGCGGGGGACGTCGGCGGGCTTGCAGGTCTGCAGTTCGGCGGCGATGACACAGTCCGCCCAGTACCGCCGCTCTTCGTCCAGAGTGAGCGGCCCCGGGCCGAAGACCTCGTAGCACTTGAGCACGGAGTGCCAGCCCGTGACATGGATCCACAGCTGCGAGTCGGGATTGTTCGCGCTGTAGCGCTCTCCGCTGATGGGTTCGATGCCGGTGGCCTTGGTGTGCACCTTCATCAGGAACTCGGACGCTTCGATCGCGGTGCGCCCGTCGGCGACAGCCACGGTCAGGAAGTAGGCCAGCGTGCGGTCCAGGCGCCCGTGCGGGTCGCGGTAGATGCCCTGCATGTCGGCGACAGCGGCGGCCAGGAACGGGTCGAAGTGTTCCAGCACCACCGACCGCTGGAAACCGATCAACGCGGTCGGCGCGGCCCACACCTTCCAGGTGGGTGAGCCGGGCCCGAAGAACCCGTAGTCGTGGTGGCGCAGCGGCGTGCTGGGCTCGGCGTGGGCGTTGGCTGCCATCACGTGCTCCTTCGCGCGGTCAGGGGTTCATCTCGTAGGCGCCGCTCAGCGCGGCCACCTGTTGCCAGACGCGGTCGAACGCGGCGGCGTCGGCGCTGGGTTTGCGGATCACCGACAGCGCCCACCGCTGCTGCTGCTCGGTGGAGCTGCGCTTGCCGTGCAGCTCCACGGCGTATCCGGAGCGATGGGCAGGAAGTTGTCGGCCTCGAAGCCCTTCGCGGCCACGATGTCACCGAGCAGGGCCATCACCCGCTCCGCCTCCGTGGTCACCCGCATCTTGGTGATCGGGTTGTACAGCAGGTAGCGGCGGTCCTCGGGGCCCGCCGCGCGGAAGTAGTCCACGGCGCGGTCGGAGAACAGCCGCATCCCGATCAGCCGCGCGTACGCCTCGACGAAGTCGCCGCGGATGTGCGGGAAGTTCGTCACCGGGGCACCGAACAGGATCCGGTTGTGCGCATGGGTGATCGCCTCGTACAGCGCGTGCGTGGCCAGCCCGATGCCGCCGAAGCTCAGGTTGAACTTGCCGATGTTCACCGTGTTCAGGGCGGCGGAGAAGGCGGCCTCACCGGTGTGCAGGATGTCCTGTGCCCGTACCGGGTAGTCCTCGAGCTGGAACTGGGCCACGTACATCTGGGACGGCACGACGTTGCGCACCACCTGGTAGCTCCGGTGCGTCGAGTCGGCCAGGAAGAACACGTACTGGTCGGGCCCTTCGACCCCGGCGATCCGGCCGAACACCGACACCGTGGTCGCGCAGTTGCCGTTGCCGATGTAGTACTTGCCACCGTTTGCGGTGTAGCCGCCGCTGCCGTCCGGAGTGAGCACTAGGTCCGAGGCGTAGATGTCCGCGCCGTGCTCCTTCTCGGACAGCCCGAACGCCGCCACCCCGCCCGCGTCCAGCGCGGCGGCCGCCCGCCGGCGCGCGTCGGCATTGTCACTCTGCCACACCGGCGCCAGGCCGAGCACGGTGACCTGCCACGGATACCAGTAGTTCAGCCCGTAGAACCCGAGTACCTCCGACATCGCGGCAATCCGGGCGGTGTCCCACCGCTTGTCCGGAGCACCCCCGGCGTCCCGGGCCGGGGTCAGCAACGTGGCGAATGCACGCTCCTTGGCCACGAACTCGAGGAAGTCCGCGTAGAACACCTTGCCGTGGAAGTCCTCGGTAAGCCGGCGCAGCCCGCGCTGCTCGAACCAGTCGATCGTCGCCCGCAGTAGCCGACGCGTCTCGACGTCGAAGTGTGCCGGGTCGTAGCTGTGCGGGTCGAGCAGCGGCGAAGCCGGATCCGGACGGTTGCGCACCTGAGCCTCCCGCAATTACTACGGCTGTGTAGGAATACTCTCCCCGCAATATACTACGGCGGAGTAGTTTGTCCAGTAGAGTAACTCTGACCAGCAGCGGGCAGGAGGCGATGTGACCACGGCAGCCAGGTCGGGCCGGAAACGCCGCACCTACGCGAGCCGCGTGCCACCGGACGAGCGGCGCACCCAGCTGCTCGACGCCGCGCTCCAGCTGATCGTCGCGAAGGGCCATAACGCCACCACCATGGACGCCGTCGCGGAGCAGGCCGGCGTCACCAAGCCGGTGGTCTACGGCGTGTTCGCCAACCGGGTGGACCTGCTGGCCGCGTTGCTGCGCCGCGAACAGGAACAGGCGCTGCGCCAACTGCTCGCGGTCCTGCCCGACGACCTGGACCGCCGGCCCCCGGCCGACCCCGGCGCCGCGCTCGCCGGCGTCCTGGACGACTTCCTCCAGGTCGTGCGGCAGGCACCCGATCGCTGGCGGTGCATCGTGATGCCGATGCCCGACATGCCCGCCGAGTTCCACGCCGCCCGGGAACGCGGGCGGGCCGTGGTCACCGACCGCGCCGTGCACATCGCCCACTGGGTGCTCGGCTCCCTCGGCGCCCCCGCCGAGCTCGACCCGGAGATCGCCGCGCACACCGTGATCGCCCTGTTCGAAATGGCCGCCCGCCTGGTACTGACCAACCCCGAACACTTCCACCCCGACCGGTTCAGCACCGCAATCCGCGCCGCCACCGGACTAGCCGCCCGGCGGTCGTAGCGCCGCACACCCTCTCTGGGCGCCGCACACCCGCTGCAGCGGGTGTGCGGCGCACGAACTGGGTGTGCGGCGGCGCCGGCGGGCTTAGCGGTGGCCGTCCAGCGCGTGCCACAGGGCGTCCAGCAGTGAGCTCGCGCGGGTGTCGGTGTCCTCGGAGCGCAGCTCGTTGGTGGTGAACGAGAAGCCCAGGCCGTGCTCGGGCCACGCGCCGTGCCGCCCGCCGCCCGCGCCGGAGTGGCCGAACGCGCCGGAGCGCCGGGTCGCCGCCGAGGGGCCGTAGGTGCCGATCGGGTCGTCCAACTCGTAGCCGAGCCCGAACCGCACCGGCCGGTCGTTGATCGCGTCCAGGCCTTCCGACCAGGTACGGGTCGCCGTGCGCAGCCGCTCGGGATCGAGGATGCCCCCGGCGGCGAGCAGGTCGTACAGCCGGGCCATCGAGTCCGCCGTGCCGACCGCGCCCCGACGCGCAGTGCGCCGCCCCGTCGAGGTGGGCCGGCGGGCGCCTTGGCGGGCGAGGTGGCGGAGCCGCAGCCGGCGAGGGCGCCGAGCACGGTGCCTCCGGCGACGGCCAGGAAACCGCGTCTGGAAAGGGTAGGGAAATGCCTGGTATGCATGGTGGGAGTTCCCGCTCTGTTCAGGAGCCGGACTGCGGCTGGGTACCAGGGTGAAATGGCGGAATGCCGAAGGAAATGCCGCGCTGCCGCGCACGAAATAATTGTGAAATGGAGCGCGGGAAAGTTAGCTGATTGCGCGCCCCGCGAAGTCCGGCGCGGGCCGGACCAGCTGTCTGAGCCGGTGTGGGGCGTGGTCCGGGAAGTCGGCGGCGTGGCCGTCCCGGACGTGTACCGCCAGCAGCTCCTCGGTGGCGACGCAGGTGTCGCCGACGTACATCTGGTGGCAGAACCGGACCTTCTTCGCGCCCACCGAGACCACCGTGGTGACCACCCGCAGCGCGGCCTGGCCGCGCACCTCACGCAGGTAGCGGACGTGCGCCTCGACCGTGTAGAGCGAGCCGTCGGTCTCCACGCGATAGCGCTCGTCCAGGCCGACCAGCACCATCATCCGGTCGGTGGCGAAGCCGAACACCAGCACGTAGTAGGCCTCACTGAGGTGGCCGTTGTAGTCGGTCCACTCCGGACGGGCCACGTCGGTGTAGTCCGGCAACCCCGGTGCGGCGGCCAGCCCGGCGGCCGGCTCGCCGGTCATCGCGAGCTCCCCCGGCTCGCCCGGACCGCGCGCTGCACCGCGATCACCGCCCGGTCGCGCTCGGCCACCAGTTCGGCGATGCTCTTGCCGGCGGCCGCCTTGTCACACCCGTCGACCACCGCGTCGCGCAGCTCTCGGGTGAGCGCCGGCGCGTCCAGCCGGGTCCACGGTGACTTCAGCGACGGGCCGAAGTGGTCGAGCATGTGCGCCATGCCGCCTTCGCCGCCGGCCAGGTGGAAGGTGAGCATCGGCCCCTGCGCCGGCCAGCGCAGCCCCGGGCCGTCGGTGATCGCGGTGTCGATCTGCTCCACGGTGGCCTCGCCGTTGGCCACCATGTGCAGCGCCTCCCGCCACAGCGCCTCCTGCAGCCGGTTGGCGATGAACCCGGGCAGCTCCTGGTCCATGGTGATCACCGACTTGCCGACCCTGGAGTAGAACGCCGACGCCCACTCCACCGCCCATGGCTCGGTGCGTTCCCCGCCGACCACCTCGACCAGCGGGATCAGGTACGGCGGGTTGAACGGGTGGCCGACCACCAGCCGGCCGGCGTCCACCGCCTCGACGGCCATCTCGGTCATGCTGTAGCCGGAGGTGGACGAGGCGATAACCACCTCGGCCGGGGTGACCGCGTCGATGTCGGCGAGCAGCCGCCGCTTCAGCTCCAGCTGCTCCGGCGCGCTCTCCTGGACGAAGCCGGCGCCGGAGACCGCGTCGGCCAGCCGGTCGGTGACGGTCAGGTTCTTCCGGTCCGCCCCGTCGGCCAGCCCCAGCTCGGTGAGCGCCGGCCACGCGGCCGCCACCAGCCGGTCCAGCTTCGCGGCGGCGTCCGGCGCCGGATCCCAGGCGCGCACCCGGTAGCCGCGCGCCAGGAAGTGCGCCACCCAGCCGCCGCCGATGACGCCGGCGCCGATGCACGCGACCGTGTCCACCGCTTCCGGCGTTGACCCCTCGACCGGCTCAGACACGGGACGGCACCTTCAGGCCGAGCATCCGGCGGGCCGCATCCGGCGTGGCCACCTTCGCGCCGAGGTTCTCCACGATATTCACCGCGCGCTCGACGAGCTGCCCGTTCGTCGCCTTCACGCCGCGCTCGAGGTACAGGTTGTCCTCCAGGCCGACCCGGACGTGCCCGCCGAGCAGCACTGACTGGGCCACCCAGGGCAGCTGGTCGCGGCCGATGGCGAACGAGGCCCACTGCGCGTCCTCGGGCAGCAGGTGCACCATCGCCTGCAGCAGCTCGGGCTCGGGCGGGGCGCCGTACGGGATCCCCATACACAGCTGGAACAGCGGCGGCGAGTCGATCAGGCCCTCGGCGATCATCTGCTTGGCGAACCACAGGTGGCCGGTATCGAAGATCTCCAGCTCCGGCTTCACCCCGAGCTCCTGGATCCGTTTCGCGCCGACGCGCAGCATGTCCGGGGTGGAGATGTAGAGCTGGCTGCCCTCGCCGAAGTTGAGCGAGCCGCAGTCCAAGGTGCAGATGTCCGGCAGCAGCTCCTCGACGTGCGGCAGCCGGTCCAGCCCGTTGACCAGGTCGGTTCCGTCCACCGGCTTGAGCGGGTCCTCCTGGTCGATCACCAGGTCGCCACCCATGCCGGCGGTCAGGTTGATCACCACGTCGACGCCGCTGCTCCGTACCCGGCGGACCACCTCGCGGTAGAGCGCCACGTCCCGGGAGCCATGGCCGGACTCGACGTCGCGGACGTGGATGTGCACCACCGCCGCGCCGGCATTGGCCGCCTCGATCGCGGAAGCGGCGATCTGCGCCGGCGTGACCGGTACGAACTCACTGCGCCCCACGGTGTCCGCGGCGCCGGTGAGCGCACAGGTAATGATCACTTCACGATTCATCCGGACTCCTTGATGACGGTGTGAGCGATGAAGTCGTGCAGGTGCCGGCGCATTACCGACACGGAGGTGCCCGGGGTGCCGCAGAGCACCCGGATGCCGAGACCGTCGATCAGCGCGGTCAGCTGCGCCGCGGCGTCGTCCGGGTCCTGCTCGCGGAACACGCCCTGCTCCTGGCCCAGCCGGATGGTCATCGCGACCGTGCGGTACCAGCGGTCGTAGGAGTCCCAGTACAGCGAGCGCAACCCGGGAGTGAGCGCGACCTCGTTCCAGACCTGCAGCCACACCGACCACTCGTCGCGCAGCAGGCCGTCGGTGGGCAGCTGCAGTTCGACC
>DATHIT010000984.1:0-7345 GCA_035489915.1 Pseudonocardia sp.
GGTGAACGCCGGGATCAGCGCTGTGGTGCCCAGCGCGGTGAACGCAGTGGTCAGTACCGCCTGCACACCGGGCATGCCGGCCTGAATGCCGATGCCGATCAGCCCGACGCCGGTGGTGGCGGCCTGCTGCATGGTGGTGAAGGCCTGAGTGACGACCGCCGGCAGCCCTTGCAGGCTGGTGCCGAGGGCAGTGGCAACCCCCTGTAGCCCGGTATCGACCGCCGTCTTCATCGCGTCCATGCCCGGGCCGGGGGTAGCGCCCAGCTGGTCGAACGCGGAGGTTCCGGCGGCCGGTACCGTGCCCAGCGCGGTGCTCGCGGCACCGGCGGTGGCGGTCAGCTCCTTGCCGACCGTGACCGGCACCTTGCCGGCGGCCAGCTTGGCTTCGGGATCCAGCACGGCCAGCGCCTTGGCAACAGCTTGACCGGTCGGGTTCACCGCGGCGGACGCGGCGGCCGGCGTCGGGGTCAGCGCGGTGCCGGTGATCAGCGGCACCTTGTCCAGGATCTCTTTGACAACCTTCGGCGTCTCACCGATCTGGTCGCCGACGATCTTCGGGATCTTCTTGGCCGCGATACCAGCGGACGCGGCCGACTGGGCGAGGGCTTGGACCACCGCGTCCTTGGTCGGGGACAGCGCGGTCGCGGCGCCCGGAGCCACCCCGTAGAGCGGGCCGGTGAACGCGGTGGCCGTGGCGGTACCGGCGGCACCGGCGATGCCCGGGATAGCGCCGAGGGTGCTCGTAGCTACGCCCGGCAGCGGGGTCATCGCGTTCGTCGCGTCGGTCCCCAGCTGGACGAATTTGTTGCCCAGGTCCGTGAGCTGTGTTGAGAACAGGTTCTGGCCAACAACCTTCAACGCTTCACCGATCGGGAGCAGCTGCCGGACCGCCCAGCCGATCGCCTCGCCGAGCCAGCCGAATGCCCGTACGCCCGCGTCCAGCGCGCTCAGCAGCGCCGGCATAGCGGAGGCGAATCCTTGGATCCCCTGCTGGAACCCGGCGCTCTGGAATGTCGCGGCCAGCTGCTGGAAGCCCCGCACGATCGCGTCAACGGTGCCCTGCGGGATCGAGGCGAGCGCGGTGCCGATGCCCCTGAACACCCCGCCGACCGCATCGCCCAGGGCCGCCCAGTTGAACTTGTTGAAGAAGGCGGTGATCCCGTCAAGGCCGGCCTTCATCCCGGGCCACGCGTTGGCGAACAGCGTGATGCCGTTGTTGACCAGGTCGGTCAGGCCCTGCAGCAGCGAGTTGGCGACCTCGCCGAGGCCCTTGAATGCCTCGTTCAGACTGGTGTTGCTGGCGATGGACTGCATCGCCGTGCCGATATTGTTGATCACGCTGACCACCGCGTCCAGCGCTGCCTGGTTGCCGGCCAGCTTGGTGAACCCGTCCAGCAACGGCACCAGGTTGATGCCCTTGATCGCGGTGGCGATGTTGGTGAACATGGTCTGGATCTGCTTGGCGCCTTCAGCCTTGGTGATCCAGTCAGCGGTCTTCTGAGCCACCGAGAGCAGTGACGTGGCGACCGCGTTGATCGCCGGTGTCAGGGCGTCCATCTGACCCTTGAGCTGGGTGAAGATCTTGGTGAAGCCCTTTTCGAAGGTCGCCGAAACAGATGCCTTGAGCTTGTCGAACTCGGGCTTCAGCGCGGTCGCGGCCTTCTTGATCCCGTCCATGCCGAGCATCACCGCGGCGATCGGAGCACCGATCAGGCCAATGGCGGCCGGGACGGCGGCAATCGCGGTGGACGCCAGCCCCCACGCACCGGCGATGCCAGCGCCAGCGGCGGTGATCGCGGTGGATATCACGGAGAACTTGGCGGCGAACGAGGCGATCGTGGTGACGAGGGCAACGGCCCCGGTGACGATCCCAATGATCGAACCCGCCACCGGGCCGAACGCCGTGGTGATCTTGGCGAGGGAGCCGGACACTCCGTCGAACGCTCCGGCGATCTTGCCGCCGGCCGCGCTGCCCAGGGTGGCGATGTTGGTGAAGACCCCGCCCAGCATGGTGTCGATGCCCCGTCCCAGGAGCTCCCACGCCTTGCCGACCGCGTTCGCGGCGGACGACATTCTGGAGCCCAGGGTCTTGGTGTCCACATCGACGGTGATGGTGGTCTTCTTGTTCTTGAAGAAAGCCGCCGCCTGTGTCGCCGCGTTGTTCAGCCCGGCGGTCAGCGTCTTCTTGTCGATGTCCACGCCGATCGGGATCCGCTTGCTGGCCAGCGTGGAGGTCACCTTGGTCAGCTGGGTAGCGAGAATCGCCTGGTCGATCTCAGCGTTGATCTTGATCGTGGCGCGCTTGGCGTTGACCTTCTGCACGAACGCGTCGACCTGGGCGGTGGCCTTGGTGGTGTCCACGTCCAGGTTCAGGGTCAGGTCTTTGACCTTGTCCAAGTCGACCGGGACAGTGATCGTCGGGACCTTGATCGCGGCGAGCTTGGCGTAGAGCTCTTCCGGGTCTACGTCGAAGTTGACCTTGACCGTGACCTCGGGGAGGTCTTTCCCTTCCAGGTCCTTGCGCAGCTGCGCAGCGAACCGGCTCGTGTCGGGCAGAACCCGGACGCTGATCCTTGCGACCTCTTCGCCACTAAAACCGGCCACTGCTCACCCCCTTTGAATGTCGGTTCGCTTCGCCCTGGTCCGCGCCAGGGCGGCCATGCGGCGTGCGTTGACGTCGGCTACGCGCACAACTCGGCCGCGCGCCTTGTTGACCTTGATTTTTGGTGGGGTGATCAGCGGCTTGCGGGCCGATTTGCCGGCGCGCTGCCGGTTCGACACGTGCAGCAAGTTGGCGATCAGCGCCAGCAGGTGGGCCTCGGAGGTCCACACGCGGTGCTTCGGGCCGCCCTTGGCTTTGGCGATGGTCGCGGAGTCCTGAGGGAGGTGCTCGACAAGCCAGAGCACGGAGCGCGGAGTTAGCCTGCTGTCGTCGCGCCACAGGTCACGGATGTCGACCCCATAGACGCTTCGTAGATCAGCGACGAGCGCGCTGCCGTACTCGTCGATCAACTTGACGAGCTGGGAGCTTCCCCCGGTTGCTTCTGCGCGCTGTAGGAGTTCCACAGCTGGGCGAACGTCGCCTCATCCGCGCCCGGCCCGGCGACCCACGCCCGGTACTCGTCCGCGTTCTCCGCGACAGCGGCCAGGAAGTCGTCGATGCGGGCCAGGCCGTCGTACATGTCCGCGACCTGATCGAGGGTCGGGGACTCGCCCTCCTTCGGCCCCTCGATCTTCTGGAGCTCGCTGAACAGGCGCATGGCGTTGCCCCGCTCGCGGAACGGCAGGGTGTGCAGCGGTCGCAGCTTCGGCGCGCCCTCGGGCGGCTCGACCGGCGGTGTCTCGTCAGCCGCCTTGGCGTCGCTGGCGATCGCGTCGACCATCGTCGGCTGCGGCTCCGGCATCTTGGCGGCCTGCGCGGCGGTCCCGGCCGGCAGCGAGAAGTTCTGGTCCGGGCTGTAGTGCTGCCCTGAGACCGGATACGGGTTGGGCTGCGGGATCGGGTTGCCCGCCGGGTCAACCTGCGTGACCGTGTTGCCGTAGCGGATGTCCGTAGTGGCGTAGGGGTGGTGGCCGCCCTGGTTGCCGTGGACGTCGAATGGCTGATTCATTTGAACGGGGAGACTCCTTCGTTGGACAGCGCGGGAGGGGAGTTGGAGGGGAAGCTGACGGGCGACCAACCCCGCGCTGCCTGGTCGCCCGTCAGCGGCGAGATCAGGTGCCCGGCGTGGTGGTGGTGACCACAACGGCCGGCGCGGTGCCACCGGTCAGCAGCGCGGCGGAGCCGGTCATCTGCGCCACGTCGGTGCCGGCCAGGTCGCCGGTGAAGGTGACCACCCATGCAGTGCCGGGGCCAGGCCCACCGGTCACCCCGCAGCCGGACGTGCCGACGTTGGACAGCGCACGCAGCGCGGTCTGCACCGCCGAAGCCGTCGCGTTGTAGGCGATCGGAGCCGTGGTCTGCCCGGCGTAGGTGAGCGTGAACGTCCCGCCGGCTGGGGTGCCGGTGATGGCCACGCTCTGCACCTCGTTGGTGTGCAGGCCCAGGCCGGGGCCATACCATTCCATGAGGTTCGAGCCGGTGACACCGAGGATGGTGGCGCGGACCGGGAACGCGAGGAAGTTTTCGACGTCGACTTCCACGTCGTCGTCGGAGGCCAGCGACACCCGAGGCACATAGAGCGGCGCGGAGACCTCACCATCGACGATGCGAATGAACATCGCCCGTTCCTGCGGCTGGGTGATCAGGTTGACGCCGAACACGCCATCTACGGAAGTGTCGCCGCCGCCGAAGTAATAGGCGAGCGTTTCGTTAGTCAGCTGCAAAAGGTGAATGGTGATAGCAAAGTTGACCGGGTCGCGGCGGTCACGCAGCGACGGGTTTCTCCAGGTCCCGAGGATGTTCGAGTCGCCGCCATCCTTGGTGATGGTGAGACCATCCTCGATGGAGGTGTGCCCGAGGTCCTCCCACGGGCTCTCCGGGTTCTCCAAATCGACGGGCGCGGGCGTCCCGGCCGGGGCGGTGTAAACAAAGCCCGTGCCGGGGATGATGACAGCAGCATCATCGAGAGCCATGATTCTCTCCTTGTGAGTTGCCCGGACTGACGGGCTTTGCATTGGGTTTGTTCAATGACCCGTGTTGCAATTCCGCATGCGAATGCGGAAAAAGGGGGGCGCGCGGTGTGAATTAGCCGCGAGGGTTCTTAATCATCAGGTCGTACACGGCGACCTGGCGGGAGATGTGTGGGAGTTCCGCGTCGTCGAACTTTCGGAACCCGGTGGATTCGCGCCATTTGTTGATGGAGCCGTACGGGGTGACGGTCTGGTTCTCCCACGCCTCGTACAGCACCTTGGCGACCTGCTTAGCCAGCTCGAACGCCGCTTGGTGCGGATCCCAGTCCTGACTTACTTCCGCGCCGGACCAGACGTTGTAGCTCATCCAGTACTGCGAGGTGAACCGAGGCGCGTCCGAGGCGCCGCCGGTGCGTTGCAGCTTGACCGCCGGCACGACCTTGCCCAGCTCATCGGGCAAATCCTCGTACGCATTCACCGGGGTCAATCCGAGGTCTTCGCGCAGGTCCGCGAGGGTGTTGCGCATCAACCACAGCTGCACCGCGATGCCGTCCACAAACGGCGACATCCGGGCCGGCGCGGTCATGAGCGCGTCCCGCTGGTCAGCGCGTGGATACCTTCAACGAAGGTGCCGCTGTCCGGGTCGCGGTGTCCGAACTCGATCGCGGCGGCGGCCCTCTGGCCCCGGGAATCGTCCAAGCTGACGAACCAGTCCAACTTGCCGTGGCTGACGGTGATCTGAGCGTCCCCGGAGCGGGTGTGCGCGCCCAGCTTCCGCTTCGCCCGGATCGCCAGCTCCTCGGCCTGACGGGCGACCGCGAACCGGGACTCCTTGTGGTAGGCGGCGACCTTGTTGCACTTGCGGGCGGAGTTACCCGGACCCCAGGAGAACTTCCCCTTGGCCATCAGCGCATCTCCTGGAGCGTGCAGCTGACGTGATCAGTCGACACGGAGAAATCCCGGGACTGCGGGCCACCGAGCACCGCGAACTTCCGCAGGTTGCCCAGGTTGTCCGTCCACTCGATCCGCGACCACCAACCCACCGGAGTCTTCGAGCCCTTAGCGATCAGCTTGTAGGCCACGGCCACGTTCTGACCGTCGGCAACCTTGAGCGCGGCGAACGCGCCCCGGGTGGAGGCCACCGGCTGCATCCAGCAGCCGGTGACCACCACACCAGTGGTGGAGGGTGCCTTCACCACATTGCCTCGGAAGTCGGTGCCCTCTTCCTCCACGAAGATCGTGACGGTGTGCGGGCCGGTGTCGAGCAGGGACATGACCCACCGCCCTTCAGCAGTCGTAGGGGTCGCCGACGGGGAACAACTCGAAGCCGAACGAGTCCTCCAGGAACACGCCCTTGGAGGCCCACAGATCGCCCCGAGTGAGTGGCTGAGACCAGATGCCGAGCTTCCCCGCCACCTTCTTCAGCCACCCGATCTCCTCGTCGGTCAGGAAGAGACCACCCCGCGCATCCATGCCATTGCGCTGGTAGCTGTAGTCACCGGCGCTCTCGCTGGAGAGTCCGCCCGGGTTGGTCATGAACCGCACCGAGGCGCGCAGCACGATGAGCCGCACGATGTCCGGGGCAATGACCTGGGTGGGATCCTCGGGATCCACCCAGGTCTTGCCCGCGACCTCACGCACCATCACCGACACGTCGTCGAGCAACGCCTCAACCCGAGGCGTCTCGTCGTCCGTGATGATGCGATCGAGACGAACCTCCAGGTCAGCGATGTCCGCGAGTGCCGGCAGGCTCATGACTTAGACCGGGGTCATGGTCAGCTTGACCGCGCGGACGAAGGAGTTGCCTCCCGCGCCACCGGCGGTCGTGGTGGTGACGGCCACGGCCGGCGTGGTGCCGCCGGTGAGGCTGCCGGTGGCGGTCATCTGCGCCACGTCGGAGCCGGTGTCGAAGGTGACCACGACGGCGGTACCCGGGAACGGACCGTTGGCCACCGAGACCTGGTTCGCGGTCAGGTCGGTGCCCGCGACCAGCGCGGCCTTGACCTGGGCAGCGGTCGCGTTGTACGCGATCGCGGCCGTGGTCTTGCCCTGGTAGGTGAGGGTGAAGCTGCCGCCGGTCGGAGTGCCGGTCACCGTGACCGTCTGGACCTCGTTGGACGCGGGACCGTCGGCGATGTAGTTGCAGCCCATGTACACGTCGACCATGGAGCGGTCCTGAGCGTTGCGGAAGTCGTAGTCCTTGATCCACCGCATACCGACGCCGGCCAGGGACTGGCGAGCTCCGAAGCTGGCGCCCTGAGGCACCTTTGGGGCCACCATCACAGCCGAGTAGGCGGTGCGGTGGAACGCGTAGCCCTCCCACGGGTCGAGCGCCTGCGACACCACGATCCGCTGGAACCCGGCGATGCTGCCGATGTCGGCGTCCCGCAGCGCGTTGCTGTCACCAGCCTGGTCAGCGTGGGACAGGTGCGGGTCCTTCAGGAACGCCGCCTCAATCCCAGACCCGATGACCACGTACCGCTCGGTCATGGGCACGTGGGCGTCGTTCAGTGCACGCCGGGCGTCGACCATGGTCTCGTACGTGGTCGACGCCGTCATCGCGGGCAGGGTGGTCGCGTAGGTCGCGTTCTGCATGACCTTGGCGATCTTGTTCTCGGCGCCCTCGGCGACGGCCCGCACCATGGGGGTGAGGATCTGAGTGCCGTAGGAGACGATGTCGAGGGTCTCTTCCTCGTCGGTGGTGGGCACCGCCGAGTAGATGGCCGTGTCGAGAGTGACGTCGATCTTGGTCTCGACCAGGTTGTCCATCGTG
>DATHIT010000985.1:0-2537 GCA_035489915.1 Pseudonocardia sp.
GGTGCTCGACGATCCCGCACCCGGACCAGGTCGATCTTGTGCCATACCGCCGGGTCAGCCAGGAAGTGGTGCAGGTGGGCCCACTGACCCGCGCCCGAAGGCAGCCGTACCGGCATCACCAGGTCCCCGGCCGGCAAGCCCGTGAACACCACCGCCAACGGGCCGCGGTGATCAACCCACGTCCTGGAGGTCGGCCGGACCGGTACCGGCAGGCGGTTGGGCTGGGACAGGATCGAGGTGCCCGCCGGCTCAGTGGCCGCTTCCGACGGAGTCGACACCGACGCCGGCAACCCTGGCTGCCGGTAGGTGTTCAGGTGCCCATCGAGGGTGCCGACCAGACGCCAGGTCTCCCAGACCGGCGTGGACTTGGTGTGCGAGCGCGCCCGCCCCGGGATCCGGGTGAAATCCCACCACGACCCGACCCGCGGCGCACCGTGTCGACGCCCCGAGGAGGAATCAGCGAACAAGTGCCGATCCACGGTCTGCCACACCTCATCGGCCACATGCAGGCCAACCGCCTTGGTCAGGTGATCACGCATCCACCCACTGGCCTCAACATGCTTCTTGGCGGCGGCCGCCATGCCCTTGCGGGACAACCCCAGCCGCTCCCGCAGCGCTTTCGGATCAGCATTGCGTTCACGATGAGCAGCCCAATAAGCCCGGCACCGCGCCGCCGCGTCACGTTGCAACGCTCGCCGCAGCCGGAACGCCGCCACCCATTGCCGCTCCAGACGCTGGCGAACCACGGGGTCGCTGACATCGAGTTCCAGGCGGATCACCGACACGGGTCCGTCGTAGGTGAAGTTCGGGGCCTTGGACTTGCCGCGCCGCCGCGCCACCTTCGCATCACCGCTGATCACAGCGGTGATGTCAGTCGGCGCAGCTGCCATAGTGATCATGAAACCATCAACCACTGACACCGACGGCCTACCGCGCCGTTACCGAAATCTGGTGACGCTCACCGGGCTCAACCCCCGTCGAGTCCGCACCATTTGCATTGCGGCCCAACAGCGGATGCCCACTACGCCGGGGCGGGCCCTGGAGCGTGTGGCTGGCAGTCCCTGTGCTGCTGGTGTTGATCCATTGGCGCACCAACCTGAGCACCCGGGCGCCGGCCGTCCTCGGCGACGGCCGATACCGCGGTATCGACGCGATCACGACCGCGCGAACCGACCACACCGGCCGGATCATCCACGATCAGCACTACTGAGCGCACCGCCGCATCAGGGCACGTGTCGAGCACGTCACCGCCCGACCCAGATACCGCGGCAATGCCGCCATCGAGGCGCCGCCATCAACCACAGCCTCCACATCAGCGGACGTCATCACCGGACTCTGGAACCTCAACAACGATGCGCAATTACGGGTCAGCTCGCTAGCGTGGCCGGCATGCACGACGACGCGCAGCTCACCCGCCAGCAGGTCTCCGACGCCGTCAGCCCGCTCGGCTGGCGCCTCGTCCTCGGCGCGGTGCACACCGAGGTCGACGCGCCCTCGCTGGCGCGGGCCGCAGAGGTCGCCGCGATCGCCGCCGCGGGCGTTGACCCCGACGGCCAGGACCGTCTCACCGTCGACGTCCGCGCCGAGCGCGCCATGCTGCGGCTGATGCCCCCGCTGGGCGGATTGGTCACCGCGCTCGACGTCCGGCTGGCCCGCGAGGTGTCCGAGGCGTTGGCGGCGCACGGGTTCACGACGAGTCCCGGCCGCGGTGACCGGGCGGGCCGGCTGCAGGGCCTCGAGATCGCCATCGACGCCCTCGACATCGGCAAGGTCAGGCCGTTCTGGCAGGCGGTCACCGGTTACATCGGCGAGGTGGGGCCGTCCGACCTGACTGCGGGGTTGATCGACCCGCTCGGGCGCGGTCCGGCGATCTGGTTTCAGCAGATGGATGCGCCACGCCCACAACGCAATCGCATCCACCTCGACGTCGACGTGCCGCACGACGAGGGGGAGGCCCGTGTGCGGGCCGCGCTCGCCGCGGGTGGCACATTGGTCAGCGACGCGAGGGCGCCCGCATTCTGGGTGCTGGCCGACCCCGAGGGCAACGAGGCGTGTGTCTGCACGTGGCAGGGGCGGGACTGAACGGCCGCACCGAGGCGAGCGAAGCGACGGGAAATGCATCGCTAAGGTGGTCGGCTGTGATCACCCGCATGTCCGAGCTGTTCCTGCGCACACTGCGCGAGGACCCGGCAGACGCCGAAGTGCCCAGCCACAAACTGTTGATCCGGGCTGGCTACGTCCGGCCGATCGGGCCGGGGCTGTACAGCTGGCTGCCGCTGGGCCTGCGGGTGCTGCGCAAGGTCGAGCGCGTGGTCCGCGAGGAGATGAACGCCATCGGTGGGCAGGAGATCCTCTTCCCTGCGCTGCTGCCGCGCGCGCCGTACGAGACGACGAATCGGTGGACCGAGTACGGCGACGGCGTGTTCCGGCTCAAGGACCGCCGAGGGAACGACTACCTGCTCGGACCCACCCACGAGGAGTTGTTCACCCTCACCGTCAAGGGGGAGTACAGCTCCTACAAGGACTTTCCGCTGCGG
>DATHIT010000986.1:0-2377 GCA_035489915.1 Pseudonocardia sp.
CAGGACTCCGGTGGGCGGAACGCGCAGCGTGGCCGAGGCCGGCCGCCCGTGCCATGGCTCCTCGGTGGCCACCACCGAGCCCATGTTCCCCACCCCGGAGCCGCCGTAAGTCTCCGCGTCGGTGTTGAGCACTTCCCGCCACCGCCCGGCAACCGGCAGGCCGACCCGGTAGTTCTCGTGCGGGTGGCCGGCGAAGTTGGCCACACAGGCCATCACCGAGCCGTCCGTGCCCCGGCGCAGGAACGAGAAGACGTTGCCGCCCGCGTCGTTGGCGTCGATCCAGCCGAAGCCTTCCGGCGAGCTGTCCTGGCTGTACAGCGCGGGCTGCGCCCGGTAGGTCCGGTTCAGGTCGCCGACCAGGGACTGGATGCCGGCGTGCAGCGGGTTCTCCAACAGCCCCCAGTCCAGCGACCGGGACTCCGACCACTCCTGCTCCTGGCCCAGCTCGCCGCCCATGAACAGCAGTTGCTTGCCCGGGTGCGCCCACATGTAACCGAGCAGCGCGCGCACGTTGGCCGCCTTGTTCCAGTCGTTACCGGGCATCCGGCCCCACAGCGAGCCCTTGCCGTGCACCACCTCGTCATGCGACACCGGCAGCACGAAGTTCTCCGTGTAGGCGTACACCATGGAGAACGTCATCTCGTTGTGGTGGTAGTTGCGGTAGACCGGATCACGGCCCACGTAGTTCAACGTGTCGTGCATCCAGCCCATGTTCCATTTGAACCCGAAGCCCAGGCCGCCCAGGTGCGTCGGCCGGGTCACCCCGGGCCACGAGGTGGACTCCTCGGCGATGGTGATCACGCCGGGGTGCGCCTTGTAGACGGTGGCGTTCATCTCCTGCAGGAAGGTCACCGCCTCCAGGTTCTCCCGGCCGCCGTAGATGTTCGGCTCCCAGCCACCCTCCTCACGGGAGTAGTCCAGGTAGAGCATCGAGGCCACCGCGTCCACCCGCAGCCCGTCGATGTGGAACTCGTCGAGCCAGTACAGCGCGTTGGCGACCAGGAAGTTGCGCACCTCCTTGCGGCCGAAGTCGAACACGTAGGTGCCCCAGTCGAGCTGTTCACCCCGGCGCGGATCGGGGTGCTCGTAGAGCGGCGTGCCGTCGAACCGGGCCAGCGCCCACTCGTCCTTCGGGAAGTGCGCCGGCACCCAGTCCACGATCACCCCGTAGCCGGCCTGGTGCAGGGTGTCGACGAAGTAGCGGAAGTCGTCCGGGACGCCGAACCGGGCGGTCGGCGCGTAGTACGAGCTGACCTGATAGCCCCACGAGCCGCCGAACGGGTGCTCGGCCACCGGCAGCAGCTCGACGTGGGTGAAGCCGGTGCGGTCCAGATAGGCGACCAGTTCGGCGGCCATCGCCCGGTAGTTCAGCCCGGGCCGCCACGAGGCCAGGTGCACCTCGTAGACGCTCATCGGCTCGGCGACCGGGGTGGCCTTCGCCCGCCGCTCCAACCATTCGTGGTCACCCCAGACGTGGGTGGGCTTGGTGACCACCGACGCGGTGGCCGGGGGTACCTCGGCGGCGAACGCCATCGGGTCGGCCTTCTCGCGCCATTGCCCGTCCTGGGCCAGGATGCGGAACTTGTACCGCGCGCCCACCCCGACTCCGGGCAGGAACACCTCCCACACACCGGAGTTGCCCAGCGAACGCATCGGCTGGCCGAGCCCGTTCCAGCCGTCGAACTCGCCGCACACCCGCACGCCCTGGGCGGTCGGCGCCCATACCGCGAACGAGGTGCCGGCGACCTTGCCCCCCGGGGTGTCGTACTCCCTCGGATGGGCGCCCAACGCGTCCCAGAGCCGCTCGTGCCGACCCTCGCCGATCAGGTGCAAGTCGACCTCGCCCAGGGTCGGCAGCCAGCGGTACGGGTCGTCGGTGTGGTCGACGTAATCGCCGTAGTGCACGGCCAGCCGGTAGTCCGCCGGTTCGCGGGGGATCAGGGCGGAGAACAGCCCGGCGTCGTGCACCCGCTGCAGCGCGAAGGTCTGGATGTCCGACCCGGTACCGAACAGCACCTCGACCGCATCGGCATTGGGGCGCAGCGCCCGGATCACCGTGCCGTCCGCCGTCGGGTGGCTGCCCAGCACCGCGTGCGGATCGTGGTGGTTGCCGCTGATCAGGCGGTCCGTCTCGGCAGCGCTCGGTGGGTAGGCGGGTAGGGTCGTGACGTCTCCAGACACGGCGCAGAGCCTATTGGGCGACCGCCCCGGGCGCAGTATCCAGCGCCAGTGTTCCCGCGATAGGCCGATGCGCTATGCCCTGGCGCGGTTCGGTCGGACCGACTGGGTAGCGTGCGGGGGACCCAGGACGAGGGGGACGAGGTGCTCGCCATACACGGCCTGTGGTCGCGTGGTCGGGGCCTGCTGCTCTGGGCCG
>DATHIT010000987.1:0-5489 GCA_035489915.1 Pseudonocardia sp.
TACGCGCGCCGCTGCCGCGCTACTACTCCATGGCCCATTGTCGGTAATTGCGGACGCAACTGCCGCGCGGCTGCACGGCGCTACCGCGATCGATTCAGCGGATACCCATGTATTGGTGCCATATGGACATCCGTCGCGCAGCCGAGCCGGGCTGGTGGTCCACAATGGGCCGCTCCCAGCGGCGGATGTCATCGAGCGAGACGGGCTGCGCGTCCTATCCGCGGAGCGGGTGGCCTGCGATCTGCTCTGCACCGCTCGGCCCCGGGACGCGATCGCGGTGACCGATCAACTGCTCGCGTCGCAGCCTCCCGAGCGGCGCGAGGAGTTCCGGGCCCGGGTGGCCGCCCGGCTGAAGAACCGGCGCGATCCTCGGGGGACCAGGTGCGGCACGCGGCTGCTCGGCCTGGCCACCGGGCGTGCCGAGTCTGCGCCGGAGAGCTGGCTGCTGCTCGAAGTCGCCGACCTCGGTTTCCCGCCCGCCGAGGTCAATTGGTCGATCCGCACGCCGGACGGGGTAGAGCTGTACCGGCTCGATCTGGCCTGGCCGGACCAACGCATCGCCCTGGAGTACGACGGGTACGCGGTGCACAGCGGGCGGGAGCGCGAGGACGGGCGGCGTGCCGAGGATCTGCGCCGGCGGGGGTGGATCGTCGTTGCGGTGACGGTCGACGACCTCAAGGACAACCGCGCGCTCGAGCAGGCGTTGCGGGAGGCGTTCGCGCAGCGCGGCTACCAGCGCAGAGTGTGCTGAGACGCGCGACACAGTGTGCTGAGAGCCCCTACTCGCGGGCCGTTGGGGGTGGGAGGCCCGGCGGTGTGAGCTTTCGACGGCGCGGGGGTTAGGGGCCTACTTTGCGGCTGGGGCGGGTGCGGAGGGCTTGGACGTAGTCGTCGGGGGCGCCGGCCAGTTCGGCGGCGTCGGCCATGACACCCAGGTAGCGGGCCGAGGGGAGACCACCCTCGTAGGCGTCCAGCACGTACAGCCAGACCAGCTCGGTGCCCTGCATGGTGTGCACCCGCAGCCGCAGTTTCTTGTGCAGCCCGAGCTCGCCGCCCTCCCAGCGGTCCAGCTTGGCCGCGTCCGCGTCGGTCACGTCGTAGAGCACCACAAACACCTGGGAGGTCGGGTCCTCGACCACGGTGGACAGCGCCCCTTCGGGGCCGTAGTCCTCGCCACCGAACGTCAGGCGCCAGCCCATCAGCCAGCCGGTGCCCGCCATCGGTGAATGCGGGCAGCGCTCTTTCATCTGTGCTGGGTCCATGTTGGACCCGTAGGCGGCGTAGAGCGACACGCGGACAGCCTAGGCCAGCGGTGTTCCGAGTTGTTGCCCGGCACGCGGTCCGCCGAGCGCTGCGCCGGCATGGATCACCAGCACGCTCTAGGGTCAGGGGCGATCGTTGCGCCGAGGGCATCTTGAGCAGAAGCCGAGGGGAACTGGCGGATGAGCCGGATTGTGATCATGGGGGGTGGCCCGGCGGGATATGAGGCCGCCCTGGTCGCCGCCCAGCACGGCGCTGAGGTGACGGTCGTCGAGCGGGAGGGAATGGGCGGCGCGTGCGTGCTGGACGACTGCGTGCCGTCCAAGACCTTCATCTCCTCCGCCGCGGTCCGGGTGGAGCTGCGGCGCGCACCGGAGCTGGGCATCGAGGCGGACGCCAAGGCGGCCAAGGTCGAGCTGTCCCAGATCAACGCCAGGGTCGAGGCGCTGGCCAGGGCACAGTCCGCCGACGTGCGAGCCCGGTTGGAGCGGGAGGGGGTGCGGCTGGTGGCCGGCGTCGGCTCGTTCGCCGAGCGGCCCCCGGACAACGCCCCACACGCGGTGCGGGTGCACACCGGCGGCCACGCCAACGGCTGGAACCGGGTCGGCGCCGCCCAAGCCGCCGCCCAATCCGGCGATCAGGCCGCCGCCCAATCCGCCGAGCAGGTCGGCGATCAGATCGACGAGGTACCCGCCGACGTGGTGTTGGTGGCCACCGGCGCCACCCCCCGGGTACTGCCGGGCGCGGTGCCGGACGGTGAGCGGATCCTCACCTGGCGGCAGTTGTACAACCTCAACGACCTGCCCGAACACCTGATTGTGATCGGCTCGGGGGTGACCGGGGCGGAGTTCGTCTCGGCCTACACGGAGCTCGGCGTGAAGGTCACCCTGGTGTCCAGCCGGGATCGGGTGCTGCCGGGCGAGGACGCCGACGCGGCCAGCGTGCTGGAGGACGTGTTCGCCGACCGAGGAGTGACGATTCTCTCCCGCACCAGGGCCGACTCGGTGCACCGCGACGGGGACGAGGTGGTGGTCACCCTCGCCGACGGCGCCACGCTGACCGGCTCGCATGCGCTGATGACCGTCGGCTCGGTGCCCAACACCGCCGACCTCGGCCTGGACCGGGTTTGCGTCAAGCTCGATCGGGGTGGCTTCATCCCGGTGGACCGGGTGTCCCGGACCACCGCACCGGGTGTCTACGCCGCCGGGGACTGCACCGGCGTGCTGATGCTCGCCTCGGTGGCCGCCATGCAGGGACGCATCGCGATGTGGCACGCGCTCGGCGAAGGGGTCGCGCCGATCAAGCTGAAAACCGTGGCGTCGGCGGTGTTCACCCGCCCGGAGATCGCCACCGTGGGCATCAGCCAGGCCACCATCGACTCCGGCGAGGTGCCCGCGCGGACCATCATGCTGCCGCTGGGCACCAACCCACGGGCCAAGATGCAGGGTCTGCGCCGCGGCTTTGTGAAGCTGTTCTGCCGGCCGGCCACCGGGGTGGTGATCGGCGGCGTAGTGGTGGCCCCGGTGGCCAGCGAGCTGATCCTGCCGATCGCGATGGCGGTGCAGAACAACCTGACGGTGAACGGGCTGGCCTACACGTTCTCCGTCTACCCCTCGCTGTCCGGCTCGATCACCGAGGCCAGCCGACAACTCATGCGGCACGACGACCTCGATTAGCCGCCGCTGGGTAGCCGCCCGGTCGCAATCAGTATCGGACGGGCTATCCGCGCAAATTCTCGAACGGCGAACGGGGTCCGAAGCCGGTCGGCTGAGTAGCGTCTGACAGCGGACGTGATGAAGTGGAGGTCTCGATATGGCGCTAGCAGCGACACCCGACCTTGGTCAGCTGGGACCGGAGCGGCGGGAGAGCAGCTGGCGGGAGCTCGCCGGCCAGCACTTCGACATGGTGGTGATCGGCGGCGGAGTGGTGGGCTCGGGGACCGCGCTGGACGCGGCCACCCGCGGCCTGCGGGTCGCCCTGGTGGAGGCGCGCGACCTGGCCGCCGGCACCTCCTCGCGGTCCTCGAAGCTGTTCCACGGTGGCCTGCGCTACCTGGAGCAGCTGGAGTTCGGGCTGGTCCGGGAGGCGCTGCACGAGCGCGAGCTGATGCTCACCCGGCTCGCGCCGCACCTGGTCAAGCCGGTCAGCTTCCTCTACCCGCTGCACGGCCGGTTCTGGGAACGGCCCTATGTGACCGCTGGTCTGACCCTCTACGACGCGATGGCCGGGCTGGGCCGCACGGTGCCCCGACAGAAGCACCTGACCCGCTCCGGCGCGCTGCGGATGGCGCCCGCGCTGCGTTCGGACGCCCTGATCGGCGCGGTGCGCTACTACGACGCGCAGGCCGACGACGCCCGGCACACCATGACGGTGGCCCGCACGGCGGCGCACTACGGCGCGGTGGTGCGCACCTCCACGCAGGTGGTCGGTTTCCTGCGGGAGGCTGACCGGATCTCCGGCGTGCGGGTCAAGGACACCGAGAACGACGCGGAGACCGACGTCTTCGCCGACGTGGTGGTCAACTGCACTGGGGTGTGGACCGACGAGCTGCAGCAGCTGGCCGGTGGCCGGGGCCGGTTCCGGGTGCGCGCGTCCAAGGGCGTGCACATCGTGGTGCCCCGGGACCGGATCGTCTCCGACACCGGCCTCATCCTGCGCACCGAGAAGTCGGTGCTGTTCGTCATTCCGTGGCGCAGCCACTGGCTGGTGGGCACCACGGACACCGACTGGAACCTGGATCTGGCGCACCCGGCGGCCACCAAGAGCGACATCGACTACATCCTGGAGCACGTCAACGGGGTGCTGGTCACCCCGCTCACCCATGACGACATCGAGGGCGTCTACGCCGGGCTGCGCCCGCTGCTGGCCGGGGAGAGCGAGCAGACCTCGAAGCTGTCCCGGGAGCACGCGGTGGCCAGGGTGGCGCCCGGCCTGGTGGCCATCGCGGGCGGCAAGTACACGACCTACCGGGTGATGGCGGCCGACGCGGTGGACGCCGCCGCCGTGGACATTCCCCGCCGGGTCGCGCCGTCGATCACCGACCAGGTCCCGCTGCTCGGCGCGGACGGCTACTTCGCGCTGGTCAACCAGGCAGAGCAGATCGGCGCGCGGTACGGGCTGCACCCGCACCGGGTCACCCACTTGCTCAACCGCTACGGCTCGCTGCTGCACCACGTGCTGGCACTGGCCGACGGGCGCAAGGAGCTGCTCGCCCCGATCCCCGGCTCGCCGGACTACCTGCAGGTGGAAGTGGTCTACGCGGCTACCCACGAGGGCGCCCTGCACCTGGACGACGTGCTCACCCGGCGGACCCGGATCTCCATCGAGTACCCGCACCGAGGAGTGGCCTCCGCGAAGCAGGTGGCCGACCTGATGGGCGAGGTACTCGGCTGGGACGCGGACACGGTCGACCGCGAGGTGGACATCTACACCAAGCGGGTGGACGCCGAGCGCAAGTCGCAGACGCAGTCCGACGACGCGGCCGCCGACGCGGTGCGGGTGGCCGCGCCGGAGGCCCGGCCGGGGCTGATCGAGCACGTGAGCCCGGCGGCCGCGCGCTAGGGAGGCGGATCGGCGAGGTCCGCACCCCGCGGCTGGCCCTACCCTGAACCGGGGTGCTGGTCGGAGTGCTTCGCTCGGGCGTGGCCGGCACGGTGAGCGCATGGTTACCTCACCGTCCCGCGCCGCGGCCGCCGTCGTCCCGGCCCTGCTGGTCCTGCTGGCGCCGCTGACCGGCTGTGCGCCGGCCGCGCCGGCCAGTCCCGGGCAGATCGGGCCGGTGCACGCCCGGGGTGCCCTGCTGTCCGTCGAGCCGCTGCGTGGCCTGGACACCGAACAGGTGCGTGGCTACCTGTCCGGCCAGCGGGTGGACGCCTCGCGGGTGCGTTTCGGGGTGGACACCAGCCGGATCAGCTACGCCACCGTGGACCCCGAGGGCCAGCAGACGACCGCCAGCGCGCTGGTCGCCACGCCCAGGACGCCCAGGACGCCCGGAACCGCCCCGGTCAAGCCGGCCAGGTCGCTGGTGTCCTGGCAGCACGGCACCACCGCCGGCCGCGACGAGGTGGCGTCGATGACCGAGGACGGCTCCGACCGGGCGGCCGCGGTGATGTTCGCGGCCGCCGGCTACGTGGTTTCCGCGCCGGACTATCTCGGCCTGGGCACCGGCGCCGGATACCACCCGTACCTGCACCTTCCCAGCACCGTCACCGCCTCGGTGGACTCGCTGC
>DATHIT010000988.1:0-23492 GCA_035489915.1 Pseudonocardia sp.
CCCGGCCGACCCGGACCGGGTGAAGTCGGTGTTCGACTGGGACATGGCCACCCTGGGCGATCCGCTGGTGGACCTGGGCACCCTGCTGCACTACACGCCGAACCCGGACGACCCGGCGGAGATCCAGGGCGGCGTCCGGTATCCAGCTTCGCTCGAGCTACCCAGCCAGGCCGAGGTGGCCGCCCGGTACGCCGAGCGCACCGGCGCGGACGTCTCCGGGATCACCTGGTACCTGGCCTTCGCCCGGTGGAAGACCGCCACCGTCTACCAGCAGCTGGCCAACCGCTCGCTGCGCGGGGAGACCAAGGACGCGCGCAACGCCCACCTGGGCAACACCGTCCCGGTGCTCGCCGGCAGCGCCAGCGAGCTGCTGGAGCAGCTGCGCTGACTTTGTTGCGCTCTTGCTGGCGGCGGCTCCATCCACGGCGTGTTGATCTGTTGCTGGTTCAATCCGGACATGGTTGAACAGGCCGAGCTGCTCGTGCGCGGTGCGCCGATCTGCACGATGGACCCGGGCCGGCCGTGGGCTGAGGCGTTCGCGGTGCATGACGGTCTGATCGTTGCCGTGGGGGACGAGTCAGAGGTCGCGCAGGTGTGCGGACCGGCCACCCAGGTGCTGGATGCGGGCGAGGGGATGGTGCTGCCGGGGCTGGTGGACGTGCACTCCCACCTGGGCTTCGCCGGACGCCAGATCGCCTGGGAGCTGCCGCTGGCCCCGTCCCTGGCCTTGGCTGAGGTGTTGGCGGCGGTGCGGGAACGGGCAACGCTGCTCGAGCCGGACGAGTGGGTTGTTGGTGGCATCCTGTCCAGCGCGGTGCTGGCCGCCGTGGGGGATGAAGCCAGCCTGGCCGCGCTGGACCAGGCCAGCCTCGGGCGGCCGGTGATGCTGCGGGACGAGACCATGCACAACCGGTGGGTCAACTCCCGCGCACTGGCGATCATGGGAGTGACCGCGACCAGCGCGGAGCCGGATGGCGGCGCATACCGGCGGGACCGGGGTGGCAACCCGGTCGGGGTGCTGCTCGAGGGGGCCTCCACCCTCGCCGAGGCCGCTGTGCGCGCAAGCACGCCGGACACCGAGGCCCGCGATCGGCACTCGGTACGGACCGCACTGTCAATCATGAATTCTCAGGGCATCACCGCGACCATGGACGCGGCGACCATGGGTCACTGGTTGGACGCCTGCACCCAGCTCGACCAGGCCGGCGAGCTCACCGGGTGGGTCGTCGCGTGCATGGCCGCCCGGGAGTTCGTCGACCCCGGGGTGGCCGGCGTGGAGCTGTTCGACACCGCGCCCGAGCGGCGCAGCCGCCACGTTCGCCCCGACTTCGTCAAGGGCGTGCTCGACGGGATCCCGATGACCCGTACCTCGATGTTCTTGCGGCCCTACCTACCGGCATCGACACACAGCTGCCCCTACCACGGCAACTCCTTCTACACCGACGAGCAACTGCTGGACCTGCTCGAGCAGGCGGTGACCCGACGCCTCGGCGCCAAACTGCACGCCACCGCCGACGGAACGGTGCGCCAAGCACTCGACGCCATCGCCGTCATCCGCAAGCGGCACGGCAACGGACCGGTGTTCCACATCGCCCACCCCGAATTCATCCACCCCGATGATGTGGCCCGCTTCGCCGAGCTCGGCGTGATCGCCGACGCCTCCCCGGGGTTGTGGTTCCCCAATCCGATGAACACCGCCATCGCCGCCCAGATCGAGCCGCACTACATGGAGAGGATCTGGCCGCTGGGCGAGCTGCACCGGGCCGGGGTTCCGATCGCCGCGGGCTGTGACTGGCCGGCCGCGGTCGTCCACCCTGATCCGTGGTTGAGCATCCAGACCATGATCACCCGCCGCAACCCCGACCCGGCATTTCCCGGCGAGTTGGCCGCCGATCAAGCACTGGACCTGCCCACCGCGTTGCGGGCGCACACCGTCCAGTCCGCTCGGGCGATGGGCCTGGCCAACGAGACCGGCATGTTGCGCCCCGGCCTCTCCGCCGACTTCATCGCCGTGGACCGCAACCTGTTCCAAACCCCTGTTGATCAGATCCACCGCACGCGGGTGCTGCGCACCTGGTTCGCGGGGAGCTTGGTCTACGAGGCGGGGTCACCTTCACCTTGAGGAGTCGAGTCACGTCCGGCACGAGCGGCGGCGGGGAACTCTGCAACTAGGTGCGCGCCGGTTCGAAGTACTCGTGCAGCCGGGTCAGCACGTCCTCGTAGATCGTGCGCACGGCCAGCCGCTGCCCGGGGCGGCGCAGCAGCCCGCGCGGTCCGTCCGGGCCCTCCCAGCTGACCAGCACCCGCACCGCCGTGCGCCCGTCCCCGGCCGCCCGCACAGTCCACGTGGTGACCAGCGCGGACCGGGTGTCCCGCTCCACCAGCTGGCCCTCCTCCGGCTCGTCCACCGCCATCACGCACTCCCACGGCACCCGCTTGCCCCGCCGGACCCGCCGGCCGTACCAGCTCCGCGCTTCGCCGACCAGCACCGTCCACCGCACCTCGGTTCCGGCGCCGCGCCCGCCCACCAGCACCTGGTAGTCGTCGAAATTCTCGGTGAGCAGCTTCGGTCGGACCGTCTGGTAGTCGCCCAGCGCCTCGCGGACCTGTTCGGCGGAACCGTTGACCATCGCCATGGCGCTGGCGGTGAGCGTCGTCATCCCGATCAGCCCTTCCGCCCGACAACGGCGTAACCCGCGGAGCGAGTCGAGGCCGGGCCGTCCTGGTCCGGTCGCCACTCGTGCACCGGGACCAGTCCGGGTGGCACCGGGGCGAACTGGCCGAGCAGCGCGAGGATCTCCGCCGGCTCCCGCACCAGCATTGGTGTGGTGGTTCCCCGGGACCACTCGATCAGCGCCTGGACCTGCTCCGCGGTGCCGTAGTTGCGGCCGAAGTGGCTGATCGCCAGGAGGCTGCCCGGCCCGGTGTGGGAGGTCAGCCGGGTGAGCAGCTGGGCCGGGTGGTCGGTGTCCGGGATGACGTGCAGCAGGGCCACCAGCAGCACCGCCACCGGGCGCTCGAAGTCGATCAGCCGCTGGGTGGCCGGATCGGCCAGGATCGCCTCCGGCGCGCGCAGGTCGCCCTGCACCACGCCGCTGAGCTCGTCGTCGGCCAGGATGCTCCGGCTGTGGATCACCGCGACCGGGTCGATATCGACGTAGACCACCCGCGCCTCGGGCCGCAGCGAGCGGGCCACCTCGTGCACGTTCCCGCTGGTCGGGATGCCGGAGCCGATGTCGAGATACTGGTCGACGCCGTGGCTGGCGCAGTACCGCACCGCGCGGCGCAGGAATGACCGGTTCTCCCAGGCGGTCCGGGTGGACCCGGGCACGAGCCGCTCGATCCGCTCGGCGACCGCCCGGTCCACCGCGAAGTTGTGTGCCCCGCCCAGCATGTAGTCGTACACCCTGGCCAGCGTGGCGGTGCTCAGGTCGATGTCCGGAGGCACCCAGGAGGGTCGCGGATCGGGCATGGCGGCCATCATCGCACCCTGATCATGAGCGCGGCCCGTTCCGCGCCCACTGGCTACCGCCACGGTGGTCCGGCGGTCACCCCGGGATGCAACTGCGGCCCGGTGACCCCGCAGTGCGTGCACTCGGCCAGCCGCAGCGGGCTGGGCGTCGGCGCCGGCGGCGGCCCTTTCTTCGCCGGTCGGATCAGCACCGCGGACAGCGCCGACGCCACCACCAGCAGCCCGGCCCCGATGAGCATGGCGCGGCGGAACCCGGCGTCGTAGGCCACCGGGTCGGTGTAATCCGCCCCACCCAGGCCGGCGGCCACCGGGATCACCGCGACCGCGAGCAGCCCCGCCGAGCGGGCCACCGCGTTGTTGATCCCGGAGGCGACGCCGGCGTGGTGGTCATCGGCGGAGGCCAGCACTGTCGCGGTGAGCGGGGCGACGGTGGTGGCCAGGCCCAGCCCGAGGGCCACCGTGGCGGGCAGCACGTCGGTCAGGTAGTTCGCCCCCGGCCCGATCCGGATGGCCAGCAGGAACCCGGCGGCGGCCAGCAGCGGTCCGATGGTCATCTGCGTCCGAGGCCCGATCCGGTCGGCCAGCGCCCCGGACCGGGCGGACAGCAGCAGCATGAGCACGGTGACCGGGAGCAACGCGGTGCCGGCGACCGTCGGAGAGAAGCCGGCCACCGTCTGCAACTGCAGCACCAGCAGGAAGAAGTAGACGCCCAGCGCGCCGTAGAGCAGCAGGGTGACCGCGTTGGCGCCGCTGAACAGCCGATCGGAGAACATCGACAGCGGAACCAGCGGGTGCGGCGAGCGTCGCTCCACGAGCAGGAACAAGACCAACGCCGCGACGCCGACCAGCCCGGCTACCAACGCCGCCATTCCGGCTCCCGGGGTACCCAGCGCGGTCAGCGCGAAGGTCACCGCGCCCAAACCGAGCACCGCGAGCGCCGCGCCGACCAGGTCGATCCCGCCGGTCGCATCCGGATCGCGGCTCTCCGGCACGTGCCGCAGGGTGATCAGCACGAGCGCCGCCGCGAGCGGCACGTTGACCCAGAACACCGCCCGCCAGCTCCAATCCACCAGCGCGCCGCCGACGAAGGGGCCGATCGCGCCCGCCACCCCACCCAGCCCGGACCAGGCCCCCACCGCCCTGGACCGGTCCTCCGGCCGGAACGAGGCGGCGATCAGTGCCAGGCTGCCGGGGGTCAGCAGCGCCCCGCCGATGCCCTGCAGCACCCGTGCGCCGATCAGCACCCCCGCGTTGGGGGCCAGCCCGCACAGCGCCGAGGCGACGGCGAACCAGACCACCCCGATGAGGAACACCCGGCGTCGGCCGAATCGGTCGCCCAGCGCGCCACCCAGCAGGATCAGCGCGGCCAGCGACAACGTGTAGCCGTTGATCACCCACTGCAGTCCGGCGAAATCGGCGCCCAGGTCCCGGCCGAGGCGTTCCAGCGCCACGTTGACCACCGTCGAGTCCAGCATGGCCAGCCCGGAGCCACCGACGGTCGCGGTGAGTACCCACCGCCCGGCCGCCTGGTCGACCCGCAGCTGGCCGGTCACCGCGAGGCCGGGCTCACGGTTCGGACTCCAGCCGGTCGCGGAGCCGGGCCAGGGTCTGCGCCAGGAGCCTGGAGACGTGCATCTGGGAGACACCGACCCGATCGGCGATCTGCGTCTGGGTCATGTTCCCGAAGAACCGCAGCATCAGGATGCTGCGCTCCCGGTCGGGCAGCTCGGAGAGCAACGGCTGCAGCGACTGCTGGTAATCCACCCGCTCCAGCTCGGCGTCCGCCTCGCCGAGCAGGTCACCCAGCGTGGTGCCGCTCTGGTCACCGGACAGGATCTCGTCCAACGAGCTGCCCCGGTAGGCCTGCCCGGCGGCCAACCCCTCCAGCACCTCGTTGGTGGGCAGCCCGAGCTTCTCCGCGAGCTCGGTGGGCCGGGGCGCCCGGCCCAGCGACTGGGACAGCTCGGCCACCGCGGCGTTGAGGGACACGTGCAGATCCTTGAGCCGACGGGGGACCCGCATGGACCATCCCTGGTCCCGGAAGTGCCGGCGTACCTCACCGCTGATGGTGGGCACCGCGAAGGAGAAGAAGTCGCTGCCCCGATCCGGCTCGAACCGGTCCACCGCGTTGATCAGGCCGACGGTCGCTACCTGGGTCAGGTCGTCCAGGGGTTCACCTCGGTGCGCGAAGCGGCGCGCGATGTGCTGCGCCACCGGGAGGTAGCCGGTGACCAGCTGGCGGCGGAGCGCTTCGCGGCGGGGATCGGACGGGTCCAAGACGGCGTACTCCCGCAGCATTGGCACCAGGTGGGCGTACTCGGCATCCCTGTTCTCGTCCGAGCTGTCCCGCTCGGCGTCCATCGGGTCCTCGTCGGGGTGGTGTCCGGACCGGTCAGGCGGGCCGGGGTCGCCGGCCGGCGAGGTCACTTCGTCGCACCGACATGTTTGATCAGTCGGATGGCCAAGGCATCGGGCACGCCGTCAACGCCGTGCACCGTGCTGACCTCGTCGGCCAGGGTTTGCAGGACCCGCCAGCCGAAGCTGTCGGTGCGGACCTCCGCCCCAGGTGCTGGCGTCGGCGTGCTGACCACAACCTCGATCTGCTCGGGTTGCAGCACGAATCTGCAGCTCAGCATCCCGTGGCTGGCGGCAAGACCGACCAGCGTGGTGCACGCCTCGTCGACCGCCATCCGGAGGTCGGAGATGGCATCCAGGTCGAAGTCCGCCCGGCCGGCCAGGTCGGAGGCAACTGCTCGGACGGTGGGGATCAGCGCTGGTCGGGCGGAGATGCGAATCTCCACGACCGAAGCGCCGCTCTCGGGTACGGACACCTGCGAAATCCTGCCCTCGTGCCGCCACGAGTGCGAGTCGGGGGGCCAATGAATACCGTTGGTAACCACCCGGTAAAGGTTGAGCATACGCCGCGACCGCTCATGGATCTTCCGTGACCGCTTGTCGTTTTTCGGCTCAAATGCCCCATAAAACGCAACACGGAAGGTTAAGTGGTTCTTGACAACGTGAAGGGCAGCGCGGATGACGGCCGGCGAGCTGGGGTGGGGGCAGATGCCCACCGACACGGCGCTCCAGCCACCCCTCGGTTCCAGGGCCCTGCCGGCCCAGCTGCGCCGCTGCCGCCGAGTCGTGGCGATCACCGTGCACCTGCCAGAGTTTCTGCTCGCCGCGTCCGGGTTGGTCCAGCGGCTGGGTGCGGCCGGGGTGCGCACCGATCTGCTGGTGGCCGCCGCCGAGCCCGGCGCGGACGAGCCAGCCGAGGAACGAGCCGACGAGTCGGCCGGCGACGTGATCGCCGCCGCGCTGGGTGAGCTGAGGGTGCCCGAGCTGGTCCGGCACCGGTTGGCGCTGCCGGCGCCGATCGGCGCGGACCGCGCCGACGATCTGTTGGCCGGGCTCAGCGAGCTGGTGGGTTTCGACCCGGAACCGGGCGTGTACTGCCTTGCCCCGGCCGGGGATGGGCTGGATCCCAGCCAGGCGATCGTCGGTGAGGCGGCTCAGCGCATCGCCCGGGTCTACCGGCTGCGGCTGGTTCGCTACACCGCGACATCGGACACGGCGGCCGCGGAACTCGACCTGGACGGCCAGGAGTGGGCTCGCAAGTGCGCCGCGCTGGCCGCCTGCGACACGCAGGCGACGCCGTTGCACGGTGAGCGCGAGTACTTCGGGCTGTAGCCGCGCCGGCGTTCACCAGGTCACGACATAAGACAAGTCCCTTCTGAGCGGCTCCCGTTACTCCGCTCAGAAGGGACTCGTCCATGGTGGAGGCCGTCGATCACTCCGGTCCGGCCCGCACCGTGGGGAGAACGGCCCGAACCCGAGCCGTTGTCGTCAAGGGGGCCGCTCGGGCGGCCGATCGAGAAGGCAAGCGCTCGGTCAACTGGCCACCGCGCTGCCTTCGAACTCTCTCTCGTTGAGGTCGTCTAGCTCGTCGAGTACCCGGCGCTCCTCGAGCGCGGCTTCCTCGAATCGGCTGTCCTCGAGTGCCGCCTTGATGGCGGTCTCTTCGAGCAGCGCGCCGTTCTGTCGAGCGGCGCCGTCCGCCAGCAGTTCGTTGCCTTCCAGGATCGCGTTGCGCTCGGTCTCGGCCAGCCCACCCCAGACACCGAACGGCTCCCGGGTGCGCAGGGCGAACTCGCGGCAAGACTGGATCACCGGGCAGTGCGCACACACCTGTTTGGCCCGCGCGGTCCGGCGGGCTCGGGATGGGTTGCGCTCACCATCGGGGTGGAAGAACATCGCGCTGTCCATGCCCCGGCACGACCCGAGCCGTTGCCACTGCCACTCGTGCTCCATCGGCCCTGGCAGTCGGGACACGTCGGTCACAGCGGTCACCTCTTTCCTCCGGTCGACAGACCGGACCGGCGGAGGTGTTCCCCGGTCTTCCTCGGCTCAAACCAACGATTGGCTAATCCGTTTCGGAATCTCGATTCGTCGAGGTCAGGGCGTCGGGCAGGGTGTCGGCGAGGTGGAACAAGTCGATCAGCCCGGCGATGCGCAGCGGCCGCAGCACCTGGCGGCGCGAACAGACCAGCCACAGCTCGGTATTCCGCTCCGCCGCCGACGTGCGTCCCTCGACCAGCGCGGCCAGCCCGCTGGTGCCGAGGAACTCGACGCCCTCCAGGTCGATGATCAACCGCCGGCGCGCCCCGCCCAGCGCGGCCGCGATGTTGTCCCGCAGGGTGGGCGAGCTGAGCATGTCCACCTCGCCGGCGACGCGCAGCAGCGCCGTGCCTGGAAGGGGCTCTTCGAGGCGGACGGTGATGGGTTCGTCGGTTGACAGGTATCCCACACCCGGCACGGTAGGCGCGTCGGTGCGAGCCAACAACTCGTGGCGAATCGCGGCTCAGCCCCGGGCCACCCGATGGCGGCCGTCCTGGGTGCGCCGGGTGAGGCCGAGCCGGGCCAGCCGCTCCAGCAGCGGAACCGCCACCCGCCGGCTGGTGCCCAGGGCCTGGCGGGCGGCGCTGAGAGTGAACTCCGGCTCGTCCAGCGTGGCCAGCACCTCGAGGGCGGCGCGCTCCGCGCCGGGCAGCAGGTACACCCCGTCGGCGACCTTCACCAACTCGCCGGCGCGGACCAGGCCGGCCAGCTCCCTCGGTCCGAGCCCGAGCTCGGCCAGCCGGCCGGCGTCCGGGGCGGCGAACGGGCTGGCGGTCAGCTCCACCCGCACCGCGTCCATGGCCCGGCGCACCTCGGCCGGCAGCGCGTCGCCGGGGCCGGCCCGGTGGACCCGGCCGTCCCTGGCCACCAGCTGACCGGCCGAGGGCGGCTGGCGCAGCAACGCGTCCACCAGCTTGGCGTCCGGCAGCTCCAGCACCCGGCGGGCGGCACCCAGCGGCAGCCCGGGGTCCAGCGGGTCGGCGGCGTCGTGCTCGGCGACCGCGGCCACCAGCCGGGCGCTCAGCTCGGTGGCCCGCGCGCGGTCCAACAGCCACTCGCCGGCGGACAGCGCGCTCCGCTCAGTCAGCCGGCCGAGCTCCACGCCCATCGCGGCCAGCTCGTCGCGGCGCACCAGGCCGCGCCGGGTCACCTCGGCGGCCGGGTCACCGGCGGCGGTCATGTCGGCCAGCTGCAACGCCCGCCGGGCGGCCGAACCCCGTCGGGTCAGCGGCGGTGGGCGGACGTCCAGCACGGTGAGCCCGGCGGCGATCCGCTGGCGGCCGGGGTCGCGCAGCAGCGCCCGGTCACCGATGCGCAGCGGCAGCGGCGAACTCAGGGTCAGTCGGGCGGTGGTGTCGCCGGCGGGGTCGCTGCCCAGCGGTCGGACCCGGACCGGCACCGCCGCCGCGCCGATGTGCAGGTGCAGCTGCTGGGGCAGCGCCTGGCCCGGATCGGCGCCCTGACCAGCGCCGGTATCGGGCCGGACCGGATGCAACCGGACGTCCAGCACGCTGGTGGTCAGCCACCGCCCCGGGCTGACCAGTACGTCTCCCCGGCCGACCGACTCGCGGGGCAGGCCGCGCAGGTTCACCGCCACCCGGGCCACCCCGGTCACCTCGTCGACCGGGCGACCCAGCGCCTGCAGCCCGCGCACGCTCACCCGCCGCCCGCCGGGCTCCAGCAGCAGCTCGTCGTCCACCGCGATCCGCCCGCCGGGCAGCGTGCCGGTGAGCACTGTGCCGGCGCCCCGGATGGTGAACGCCCGGTCCACCCAGAGCCGCACGTCGGCGGCCGGGTCGGCCGGCGGCAGCCCGGCGACCAGCTCGGCCAGTGCCCCGCGCAGCTCGTCCAGCCCGGCCCCGGTGGCCCCGGACACGCTCACCGCCGGTAGCTCGCCCAGCGCGCTGTCGGCCAGGTGCCGCTGTGCCTCCTCGAGGGCCAGCTCGGGCTCCATCAGGTCGGACCGGGTGATCACCAACAGCCCGTGCCGGGTGCCCAGCGCGGCCAGCGCGTCCAGGTGCTCGGCGGACTGCGGCATCCAACCCTCGTCCGCCGCCACCACGAACATCACCGCCGGTACCGGTCCCACTCCAGCCAGCATCGCGCCGACGAACCGCTCGTGCCCCGGCACGTCCACAAAGGCGACCGTCTGGCCACCGGGCAGCTCGGTCCAGGCGAACCCGAGGTCGATGGTCATGCCGCGCCGGCGTTCCTCGGCCCAGCGGTCCGGCTCCATCCCGGTCAGCGCCCGGACCAGGGTGGACTTGCCGTGGTCGACATGACCGGCGGTGGCGATCACGTGCATCCGCTCACCCGGTACTTCCGCCGACGTTCATCGTGCGCTCACCCGGAGACCGCGCGCACCGCCGCGTACAGCCGCTCGTCGGCCTCGGCCGGCAGCGCCCGCAGGTCCAGCAGGCAGCGCCCGGCCTCCAGCCGCCCGAGCACCGCCGGCGTGCCGTGGCCGCCGTCGCTGCCGCCGGGCTGGCGCAGCGCGGCGGCGTACCGCTCGGGCAGCGCCACCGCTGCGCTAGGCAGTTGGACTCCGGGTGCGCCACCGCCGCCGACGGTGGCCCGCGAGACCACCGCCTCGGCGTCCAGCCCGTCCGCACGCAGCCGGGCGGCCAGCGCCTCGGCGCGGCGACGCAGCTCGGCCGGGTCGGCATGCAACGCCTCGGTGACCGGCGCGGGCGGGCCGGCCAGGGTGGCCTCCAGCGCGGCCAGGGTGAGCTTGTCGACCCGTAGCGCGCGGGCCAGCGGGTGCCGACGCAGCCGCTCGACCAGTTGGGCGCCGGCGCCCGGGGAGCCGAGCAGCAGCCCGGCCTGCGGACCGCCGAGCAGCTTGTCGCCGGACGCGGTGACCAGGGTGGCGCCCTGGGCCAGCACGGTGGCGGCGTCCGGCTCGTCGGGCAGCAGGGGTTCCGGGGCGAGCAGCCCGGAGCCGATGTCCACCACCAGCGGCGGGCCCAGGGTGGCCAGCTCGGCGACGGACACCGAGGAGGTGAACCCGGTGATCTGGAAGTTGGACGGATGCACCTTGAGCAGGAACCCGGTGTCCGGCCCGATCGCGGCGGCGTAGTCGCGCAGGTGCACCCGGTTGGTGGCGCCCACCTCGCGCAGCCGTGCGCCGGTGGCGGCGAGCAGCTCCGGGATGCGGAACCCGTCGCCGATCTCCACCAGTTCGCCCCGCGCGATCACGATCTCCCTGGCCGGTCCGGCAGCTGATCCGGGACCGCACAGCGCGGTGGCGACCAGGGCCAGCGCGGCGGCGCCGTTGTTCACCACGTGCACCCCGCCGGCGGCCGGTACCGCCGCGGCCAGCGCGTCCAAGGCTCCCCGTCCGCGCCGGCCCCGCGCCCCGGTGGCCAGGTCCAGCTCCACGTCGCAGCTGCCGGCGGCCACCTCCAGGGCGGCCAGCGCGGCGGCGGACAGCGGGGCCCGGCCGAGGTTGGTGTGCAGCAGCACCCCGGTGGCGTTGAGCACCGGGTGCAGGCTGCCCGCCGCCGTGGCCGGCAGGGAGGCCAGCGCGGCGTCCGCCACCAGGTCCGGGGCCAGGTCGCCGGCACGCACCCGCGCCTGGGCGCTCAGCACCGCGCGCTTGACCAGCGGACGGCCCAGCCGTGCCTGGGCTTCGAGAAGCGCCGGCTCGGCCAGCACGGCGTCCGTCCTGGGCACCTGCCGACGCACGTCCGGGGGCGTACCGGTCACCCGGAAAGCCTAGATGCTCATGTGGGTGGAGCGGTGCGCGACGGGTGCGTAGCCAGCGTCCTGGTGGGTCCGGCGAACCCCCTTTGCTCTGCGCACCTATACGCAACGGGCGCCCTGTTGCGTATTTGTGCGCAGAGCAAAGCGTTGCGAACAACCAGCCGCTGAGCGGTGGATGTGCCACCAGGGACCTGGCTCCGCCCGGACGCCTCACATACGGCAAGGGTTGACAAGTTTGTGCAATGTGTCGCAGAGTCGGGCGGCGGTGCGTGCTTGAGGAGGTGCTGTGGGGCCGACCCTGACCGACGTGGCGAAGCGGGCCAACGTTGCGCTGTCTACGGCATCCCGGGCGTTCAGTGACCCTGACCGGGTTGGCCCCGATACGTTGCGCAAGATCCGCGAGGTTGCGCAAGAGGTCGGTTATGTCCCGGCTGTCCCACGCGTCACCAGCGCGGCGCCGGGCACCGCCGGCGGAACCATCGCGGTCGTCGTGCCGGACATTGCCAACCCGGTGTTCGCCGCGTTCGTCAAGGTGGTGCAGGGCCAGGGCTGGCACGGCCGGCAGACCGTGGTGCTCGCGGACAGCGACTTCGACCCGGACCGGGAGCGGGAGGCCATCGCCCACCTGCGTGGCCGGGTGGACGCCATCGCGGTGTGCTCGTCCCGGCTGGACTCCGACGAGGTGCTCGCCTTGTGCGGACGGGTGCCGGTGGTGCTGGTCAACAGGGAGGCGCGCGGGGCGGACTGCATCCTCGCCGACGCCACCGAGGGCCTGCGCCAGACCATCGACTACCTCACCGCGCTGGGCCACCGGCGGATCGCCTACGTACAGGGATCGGCCCGGTCCTGGTCGAACGCGCACCGGGTGGCGATCGTCCGCGAGCTCGCCGAGGCGCACGGCCTGGACCTGGAGCTGCTGGACTGGCAGACCGAAACAGTGGCCGGTGGAACGGCCGCCGCCGCCCGGGTGGTCGCCTCCGGCGCGACCGCGGTGATCGCGCACAACGACCTGGTCGCGCTGGGCGTGATCACCGGAGCGGCCGCGCTCGGGGTCCGGGTCCCGGAGGACCTGTCCGTGGTCGGCATCGATGACATTCCGTTCGCCGCCGTCTCCCAACCGGCCCTGACCAGCATGCACGTACCGATGGCCAAGGCCGGCTCGCTGGCCCTGGAGCTGCTCGGCCGGGCCGTCTCCGGCGAGCGGCAGGCGCCCCGGCTGGTCCGGCTGGCCACCCACCTGGTGGTGCGGGCATCCACCGGGCCGGTCCGCGCCGGCGAACTCACCCACTCGAGGGGAACCGCATGAAGATCGTCATCGCCGACCCCAACCTGGCCGTGCTGCGCGCCGAGCTGGAGGCCGGCTTTCCGGACGGGACCGAGGTGAGCTGGCCGGACCGGCTGGACACCGAAGCGCTCCAGGCCGCCGTGGTGGACGCCGACGTGCTGGTCGCCTCCCGGTGCACGGCGGAGATGGCGGCCGCCGCCAAGGCCCTGCGGCTGGTGCACGCGCCCGGCGCCGGGGTGGACGGGATCAACGTCGAGGCGCTGCCGGCGGGCACCATCGTGGCCAACACCTACCACCACGAGGACTCCATCGCCGAGTACGTGGTGGCCTCGGCCATCCTGCTGCGCCGCGGTTTCCTCGCTCAGGATGCCGCGCTGCGCCGGGACGAGTGGGCCTCGCCCACCTACCGGCCTGAACTGGACCTGGGCGACACGCTGCGTGCCGCCACCGTCGGCCTGATCGGCTTCGGGCACATCGGCGCGCGGACCTGGGCGCGGCTGCGGGCGTTCGGCGCGCGCGGGGCAGCGGTCACCGGCAGCGGCCGGGTGGACATCGCCGCGCACGGCCTGGACTGGGCCGGCGACATCGGTCGGCTCGGCGAGCTGCTGGAACGGTCGGACCTGCTGGTGCTCAGCGCCCCGCTCACCCCGGCCAGCCGAGGCATGATCGGTGCCGCCGAGCTCGCCCGGCTGCCCCGGGGCGCGGTGCTGATCAACGTGGGACGCGGCCTGCTGGTCGAGGAGCGGGCGCTCTACCAGGCGCTGCGGGACGGCGGCCTGGGCGGCGCGGGGATCGACGTCTGGTACGGATACCCGGCCGAGGGGACCAGCGCGGCGCCGTCCGAGCTGCCGTTCCGCGAGCTGCCCAACGTATTGATGACCCCGCACTCCTCGGGGCTGACCCGGCAGACCTACGCCGGCCGGGCGGTGGACATCACCGATAACGTCCGGCGGCTGGTGGCGGGGGAGCCGCTGCGCAACGTTGTGGCGGTAGCCGCATGAGTGACCGGATCGTGGCGGCCGAGGTACTCGTCACGAGACCGGGCCGCAACTATGTGGCGCTCAAGGTCACCACGGCCGACGGGCTGGTCGGCTGGGGGGACGCCACGCTGAACGGTCGCGAGCTCGCGGTGGCCAGCTACCTGCGCGACCACGTCTGCCCGCTGCTGCTCGGGCGGGACCCGGCGCGGATCGAGGACACCTGGCAGTACCTGTACCGGGGCTGCTACTGGCGGCGCGGCGCGGTGACCATGGCCGGGATCGGCGCGGTGGACCTGGCGCTCTGGGACATCAAGGGCAAGGCCGCCGGGATGCCGGTGTACCAACTGCTCGGCGGCGCGGTCCGGGACCGGATCCTCTGCTACACCCACGCGACCGGGGTCGATACGCCGGCGCTGTTGGACGCGGTGGACGAGGTCCGGGCCCGGGGGTTCCGGGCCATCCGGGCGCAGACCGGGGTGCCCGGGCTGGACAAGGTGTACGGGGTTTCCTCCGGTGGCGCGGCGTATGAGCCGGCCGGCCCGGGCGCGGCGCCGGTCGAGGAGACCTGGGACACCGACGCGTACCTGCGGCACGTGCCCGGCGCGCTGGCCGCCGTGCGGGCGCACGTGGGTCCGGAGCCGGCGCTGCTGCACGACGCGCACCACCGGCTCACCCCGAACCAGGCGGCCCGGCTGGGCAAGGCGCTGGAACCGGTGGACCTGTTCTGGCTGGAGGACGTCACCCCGGCGGAGAACCAGGACGTGCTGCGGTTGGTCCGCCAGCACACCACCGTGCCACTGGCCATCGGTGAGGTGTTCACCACGATCTGGGAGTTCCAGCAGCTGATCACCGAGCAGCTGATCGACTTCGTCCGGGCGGCGGTGTCGCACGCCGGCGGGATCAGCCACCTGCGCCGGATCGCCGCGCTGGCCGAGTTGTGGCAGGTCCGGTTGGGCCCGCACGGGCCGTCCGACGTGTCCCCGATCGCGCTGGCCGGTTCGCTGCACCTGGGGCTGGCCACGCCCAACTTCGCCATCCAGGAGTACATGGGCTACCACGATGCGACGCACGAGGTGTTCTGGCACTCCTGGCGGTACGCGGACGGCCACCTGCACCCCGGTGACGCGCCCGGCCTGGGCATCGAGGTGGACGAGGCGTTGGCCGCCCGCTACGAGTACGCGCCCGCCTACCTGCCGGTGGCCCGCCGCCGCGACGGCACCCTGACCGACTGGTGACCCCGATGAACCCCATGCCGCGGCTGGGCGCCACCACCACCCCGGCGGCCGCCCTGCTGCACCACCGGGCGCTGCCGCCGACCGGGATCGTGCACCTGGGCCTTGGCAACTTCCACCGCGCGCACCAGGCGGTACACACCGCCGCCGCGCTGGCCGCCGAGGACGGCCCGTGGGGGATCCTCGGCGTGGCCAGCCACTCGGCGGCGGTGGCCGACGCGCTGCGCGAGCAGGACCTGCGCTACACGGTGCTGGAGCTGTCCCCGGAGCTGTCCCGGGTGGTGGTGCCGGCCGTGCACACCGGCGCGCTGGTGGCCACCCGCGAACCCGACGCCGTGCTGGACGCGCTGGCCGCCCCCGGCACCCGGATCGTCACGCTCACCGTCACCGAGCACGGCTACACCTTCTCCCCGCGCACCGGCGCGCTGGACACCGACCACCCCGACGTCCAAGCCGACCTGCGCGGCGACGGCCCGCCGCGCACCACCCTCGGGCTGATCGTGCGCGGGCTGCAACGCCGGGTCCGCGCCGGCGCCGCCCCGATCACCGTGCTCAGCTGCGACAACCTGATGGACAACGGGCACACCACGGCCCGGCTGGTGGCCGAGTTTGTCGCCGCGCTGCCCGCCGCCGAACGCGACGAGCTCACCCCGTACCTGGCCGCCGTGGCCTTCCCGAACAGCATGGTGGACCGGATCGTGCCGGCCACCACGGACGCCTACCGGGACACGGTGGCTGCCCAGCTGGGCGTGCGCGACGCCGTCCCGGTGCCCGCCGAGCCGTTCAGCATGTGGGTCATCGAGGACAGCTTCGCCGCCGGCCGCCCGGCCTGGGAGCGCGGCGGCGCACTGTTCACCGCCGACGTGGGCCCGTACGAGCTGCTCAAGCTGCGGCTGCTCAACGGCACCCACTCGCTGATCGCCTACCTGGGCGCGCTGGACGGCCGGGACACCATCCCCGAGGCGATCGCCCAGCCGGCCATTCACCAGGCGGCGATGCGCGTGCTGCGCGAGGAGTACCTGCCCACCGTCCCGGTGCCGGCGGAGGTCGACGTGGAGGAGTACATCGAGCAGCTGTTCACCCGGTTCGCCAACTCGGCGCTGCGCCACCGCACCCGGCAGGTCGGCTCGGACGGCTCGGTGAAGCTGGCCCAGCGGGTGCCGGAGCCGGCGCTGGCGCACCTGGCCGCCGGCCGGATGCCGCACCAGCTGGCCCTCACCGTGGCCGCATACCTGTGCTGCATCGCCCCACCGCCCGGATTCGACCCCGGCCCGCACGCCGCCGCGATGACCGACCCGGCCCGCGAACACCTGGCCCCGCTGGCCGCCCGCCCCACCCCCGACTTCGTCCGCGCCGCCCTGGCCACCGGCCTACTAGGCGAAGCCCTAGCCACCCACGACGCGTTCGCAGCCCGGGTCACGGACCTCCTCACCGTCCTACTCCACCACGGCGTCCCCACCGCCATCCAAGAAGCCACCGCCCCCATCACCAGCACCAAACGGCCCGCGAGTCGGGGATCTCAGCACCCTGAGTCGGCAGTTTCAGCACACCGAGCGGCCACCTGAGAGGAGCCCCCGCCCGTACCGACCCCGGCCTCCCGGAGCGGAGGCCCGATCCATTCGAGGATGCATGGACGCCACCGCCCGACCCGAACCGCCGCCGGGACCAACCCGCGGTGACCAGGCCGATCGGCCCGCCGACCCGAGCGCGATTCGCCGCGCCGCCTGGGCCGGCCTGATCGGCACCGCGCTGGAGCAGTACGACTTCGTCATCTACGGCACGGCCTCGGCGCTGATCTTCTCCAAACTCTTCTTCCCCAACATCTCGCCGGCCGCCGGCATCCTGGCCAGCTTCAGCGCCTACGCGGTCGGTTTCGCCGCCCGGCCGCTGGGTGGCCTGTTCTTCTCCCACTTCGGTGACCGGCTCGGCCGCAAATGGGTGCTCGTCGCGACCCTGTTCCTGATGGGCGGCTCGACCCTGGTGATCGGGCTGCTGCCCACCTACGGGCAGGTCGGCCTGCTCGCACCGGCACTGCTGGTGGCCTGCCGGTTCGTCCAGGGCTTCGGAGCCGGCGCGGAGCAGGCCGGCGCCGCCACGCTGCTCACCGAGACCGCCCGACGCGGGCGGCGCGGCCGGCTGGCCTCGCTGGTGATGACCGGCGCCGCACTGGGTACCGCGCTCGGCGCGGTGGCCTGGATCCTGGTGCAGCTGCTGCCCGAGCCGGCGCTGATGAGCTGGGGCTGGCGGCTGGTGTTCCTGTCCAGCCTGCTGGTGACCATCGCCGCCGTGGTGATCCGCCGCAAGCTGTACGAGAGCCCGGTGTTCCGGGAGCTCAAGGAGCAGCACGCGGAGCCGCGCCGGCCACTCGGCGAGGTGCTCCGGCACGGCCGCAAACCCACCCTGCTGGTGCTGTTCATGAACCTCGGGGTGACCGCGCAGTCCTACACCTACCAGGTGTTCATGGCCTCCTACCTGGTCACCTCGGTCGGCGTGGACAAGGTGTTCGTGCCCAAGGTGCTGCTCGCCGGGGCGATCTGCGGCGGCATCGGGGCGATCATCTTCGGCATGCTCTCCGACCGCTTCGGCCGGAAGCCGATCTACACCATGATCGCCACCGCGCTGGTGATCCTTCCCGCGCCGTCGTTCATCCTGCTCGACACCCGCTCGCCCGTGGCGGTCGTTGCGGTCATCGTGGTCGGGTTCATCCTGGCCGGCCAGGGCGCGGTGGCCGTGCAGATGAGCTGGTTCCCGGAGCTGTTCGGCAACCGGTACCGCTACGCCGGGGTGGCCCTGGGCCGGGAGTTCTCCGCGGCGCTCGGCGGCGGTGTCGCCCCGCTGATCTGCGCCGCGCTGCTGAGCGCCTTCGGCGGTTCCTGGATTCCGGTGGCCGCCTACATGACGGGCATCATGGTGATCAGCCTGGTGGCCACCAGGCTGGCCCCGGAGACCCTGAACCGGGACCTGAATGTGCCCGAGGACGCCACCGACCGGAATGCCCGGGAGGCTCTAACCTCAAGGTCATGACGGAGAACATCCCCACGCGGCGGTTGACCCAGTTCAGTCACGGCGCCGGTTGAGCCTGCAAGCTCGCCCCTGGCGAGTTGGCGCAGGTACTGCGTTCGCTGACCCCATCCACCCATCCGGACCTGCTGGTCGGCACCGAAACCGGTGACGACGCGGCTGTCTGGCGGCTGGATGCTGTCCGCGCACTGGTGGCCACTACCGACTTCATCACGCCGGTGGTGGACGACGCGCGCACCTGGGGGCGGATCGCGGCCATCAACGCGGTGTCCGACGTCTACGCGATGGGCGGCCGGCCGCTGTTCGCGCTGAACCTGGTGGCCTGGCCGTCCACCGAGCTGTCCACCGAGCTGCTCGGCGAGGTGCTGGCCGGCGGTGCCGAGGCGGGCGCGGCCTGCGGGTTCGCCGTGGTCGGCGGGCACAGCGTGGACGACCCGGAGCCGAAGTACGGGCTGGCCGTGGTCGGCGAGGTGCACCCGGACCGGATCCTGACCAACGCCGGGCTGCGCGACGGGGACGTGCTGGTGCTGACCAAGGCACTGGGCATCGGGATCGCCACCACCGCGATCAAGGCCGGCCGCGCGCCCGCCGCGTTCGCCGAGGCCGCCATCGCCTCCATGACCGAGTCCAACGCCGCTGCGGCAGCCGCCGCGCTGGCCGCCGGCGCTACCGGGGCAACCGATGTGACCGGGTTCGGGCTGCTCGGCCACCTGGGCAAGATGCTGGCCGCCTCCGGCATGGACGCCGAGCTGGACGTGGCCTCGGTCCCGATGCTGCCCGGCGCGCGCGAGCTGGCCGCCGACGGGGTGATCCCGGGCGGCTCGCGGCGCAACCGGGACTGGGTCGCCGACCAGGTCGATCCCGGCCGCTTCGGCGAGCTGGACGTGCTGCTGCTGGCCGACGCGCAGACCTCCGGCGGGCTGCTGTTCGGTGCCGCGCCGGACGCCGCCGCGGTCGCCGTGGCCTCACTCGGTCCCCCCGCCGCCGTGATCGGCCGAGTGCACACCGGCGCCGGCAAGATCACCCTGCACTGACCCCGTGAGTGGTATTGGTCGCTATAGCGACCAATACCACTCACGGGTGCTGAGCTGCGGGTTCGCGAATCAGCCGGGGCGGCCGGTGCTGGCCATCCGGAGGGTGACCACGACGACCGCCGCGCAGCCCACGGCGGCCAGCAGGGCATCCCAGGTGGCCTGCCCGCGCGCCGGGCGGCTGTCCGCGCCGGGCTCGGCCATGACCCGGGTCCTGGCCGGCGCGGACACGGTGAGCACCAGCGGGAGCAGGACGACCGAGGCGAGCAGGTAGCCGGCGTGTACCGCGGGTTCGGCGTAGCCCCGGCCGAACGCGCCCCCTGGACCGGCGCTCGCCGCGACCAGCCCGGCCAGCTCGAGCCCGGCCCTGACCGACAGGGTCAGCTCCAGCAGCACCAGCCCGCCCAGGTAGCCGATGCCCAGCCGCCCGCCGCGCAGCGCGCTGAACAGCGCCCAGCAGCCCAGCAACCCGGCGTAGAGCAGCGCAAAAACGGCCAGCACCCCGGTCATCGCGCGGCAGCGGACGAGGAACGGCGGCGCCGGCGGCGGTTCCGGTTGCCGCGCTACTTGGTCAGCCACACCGTGGTCCCGGTGATGCCGAGCAGCACCGGGGTCAGCCCGAACAGCAACCAGATCACCCGGGGCAGCCCGGAGACCGCGCTGCCGAAGTGCAGCCCGTAGTAGAAGCCGTCGTCCCAGAGCCGCTCGGTCAGCGGGGCGCCGGGTCGCTCGGGGGCGTAGTCCTGGATGCCGCCGCCGTGGCTGTCCACCCCGACGTACCGGCTGCCCGCGTAGTTCCAGTGGTGGTACGGGTCGTAGCCCTGGTACAGCCGGAACCCGTAGGAGCCGTCCGGCCGCTCGGGGTGGATCTCGCTGATCCCGGCCACCTGTGCGCCGGGGTGGGCGGCCAGCGCCACCGCCTGGGCCTGCTCCAGGCTCAACATCGGCCCGGTGCCGGGGGTTGGCGGCGGCGGGTCCTCGTGGGCCTCGCCGGGCAGCAGCGCGAAGTAGGCCTGGGCCGGCCAGTGGAAGTAGAACGCGGCGCCGGTAACCCCCCACATCAGCAGAAACGGCACGGCGACGATGCCGACCAGCCGGTGCAGGTCCAGGTCCCGGACGTAGTGGCCGCGCCCTCGGCGCACGGCGAAGCCACTGGCCAGCGCACGCACCCCGGGCCACCAGATGATCGCCCCGGAGAGGCAGAGGAAGATCAGAAGTACGCCGAGCACGCCGAGCAGGTAATAGCCGAGCGTCATGTCCGCGCCGAACACCCCGGGCAGCGGGGTGGTCAGCCAGTCCTGCGGGTGGGTGGCCCACACCATGCGCAGCGCCTCGATCTCGCTCATCGGCGTCGCGCTCGGGGTCACCGCGTGGCGCTCCGGGTGCAGCGCGCGGGCCAGGTCATTGCCGTAGAGCGGCACCGCGCCGGTGGTCGCCTCCAGGATGAACAGCAGCCCGAGGACCAGCGACGCCCAGCGATGGGCGCGGATCCACCACCGGTTGATCGGTCCGTGCGTTCGTCGGGGGCGCGACCAACGCCGGACCGGCCGCGCGGGCGTCACATGACCATTGCGTGCGCCGGGCGGATCCCCCTCGGTGACCAGCAGCTCGCTCGACACCCCTACTCCCTGCTAGTTAGTGTCCCCTAAGTCGGGGCAGGTTAACCTCTGTCCGGCCGAGAGCGGAACGCCGTTGCCTCCCGCCGGCGCCGCCTGGGCGCCTGGCTGCTCGACGTCGGCCTGTTCATCGGAACGCTGGGCCTCGGCTGGCTGGTCTGGGTCTGGCGCAGCTGGGCGCGGGGCACCACGCCGGGCAAGTGGCTACTCGGAGTGACCGTCTTCGACACCGACACCCACCGCCCGGCCACCCGGAGCCGGATGGCGCAGCGGGCGCTGGTGTACCAGTCGGTCGCGGCGCTGATCGGGCTGGCCACGCTGGGTGTCGGCTGGCTCTACTGCGTTGGCTCGGTGCTCGGCGCTGACCGGCGCACTGTGTACGACGAGTGGTCGCGAGCCGTGTTGCTGCAGCGACCCCGGCCGGCCTCGGGCGCGACGAGGTCGCGACGAGGTCGCGACGGGGAGGTTGGCGGAGGCGGACGGGAATCGAACCCGCCTGACCGAGATACTCGGCCACGTCGGTTTTGAAGACCGCGGGGGCCACCAGGCACCCTCACGCCTCCGTGGCGAACCCTAACCCGTCCGGCCCCGCCCCTATCCACTGGTTGGGCAGGCCGGCGGGTGTGCTGAAATCCGCGACACAGTGTGCTGAGAGCGCCGACTCGCGGGCCGTTTAGCGTTCGAGGGCGGCGGGCAGGTCGTCGACGATCTCGAACAGGTCCTTCAGGCCGGTCGCTTCCAGGGCGCGCAGCACGATCCGCGAGGTGCAGACCAGGCGCAGCTGGTGGCCGCCCTGCTGGGCGTGATCACGCGCTTCGACCAGCACAGCCAGCCCGGACGAGCCGAGGAAGCTGACCTCGGTCAGGTCGAGCACGACCAACTCGGCGGAGTCCAGCGCAGGCAGCAGCGCGGCCCGCAGCGCCGGCGCGCTCAGGATGTCGATCTCACCGGACGCGCTGATTAGCCGCGTCGAGCCCTGATCGCTGGTCTCCAGACCGAATGATTCCGAGGAGGTGTCCTCACCGGTCGGGTCGGCGTGCCCGCCGCTCTCACTGCGCACCACGGCTCCTTGCACTGGCTTGGGTCTTCCATGATGTCCTCGGCCCCTGACCGCTGGCCAAGCTTACGGAGGCCATCCTCGCCGAACAACGCTGTGTGATCTCCCGCAGTGGGGATGTGGCGCCGGGTTATCGGCGAATGGTCCGTGCGATGCTGCGGAGGTGCAGCCGCAATTCAGCGTACGGGTCACCGTGCGTAGCTACGAGATCGACTCGCTGGGTCACGTGAACCACGCCGTCTACCACCAGTACGGGGAACACGCCCGCTCCGAGCACCTGCTGGCCGCCGGGTACACCCTGCCCGCGCAACAGGCCAGCCAGACCGGTGTGGTGATGCTCGAGTCGCGGATCCGCTACCTGAGAGAACTCACCTTCGGCGAAGAGGTCGAGATCACCTCGGACATCGAGTTCGGCACCGGCAAGGCGTTCCGCATCGAACACCTGATCCGGCGCGCGGACGGCGAGAACGCGGCGGAGATCAGCTGCGTGTTCGGGCTACTGGACACCGCCGCCCGCCGGCTGGTCCGGGAGCCCAAGGAGCGCTTGGCCACGTTGCTGGAGCGCCCTGAGCTGATCGGCCTCGACCAGCCGAAGGTGCTCGATTAGCGGAAGCGGCGCAGGCGCAGGCTGTTGGACACGACGAACACCGAGCTCAGCGCCATGGCCGCGCCGGCGATCATCGGGTTGAGCAGCCCGGCGGCGGCCAGCGGCAGCGCGGCGAGGTTGTAGGCGAACGCCCAGAACAGGTTTCCCTTGATCACCGCGAGGGTGCGTCGGGCCAGCCGGATGGCGTCGGCCACCACCCGGGGGTCGCCGCGCACCACGGTCAGGTCGCTGGCCTCGATCGCCACGTCGCTACCGGTGCCCATCGCGATGCCCAGGTCGGCGGTGGCCAGCGCGGCGGCGTCATTCACCCCGTCGCCGACCATGGCCACCACCCGGCCCTGCTCGCGCAGCCGGGTGACCTCGGCGACCTTCTCCGCCGGCAGCACCTCGGCGATCACCTCGTCGATGCCCAGCTGGCTGGCCACCGCGGCGGCGGCCGCCGCGTTGTCCCCGGTGAGCAGTACCGGGCGCAGCCCCAGCCGACGCAGCTCGGCCACCGCCTCGGCGGCGGTCGGCTTGACCTGGTCGGAGACCAGCAGCAGGCCCCTGGCCCGCCCGTCCCAGCCCACCGCGACCACGGTCAGCCCGGCGGCCTCGGCTTCCGCCAGCGCGGCGGCCAGCTTCGCGGGCAGCGGCTGGCCGGATTCGGAGAGCAGCCTCGGGCGCCCGACCAGTACCTGACGGCCGTCCACGGTGGCCCGCACGCCGAGCCCGTCCAGCGACTCGAACTCGCTGGCCGCCGGCACCTGGCCGACCCGTTCCCTGGCGCCGGCCAGCACAGCGGCCGCGATCGGGTGTTGGGAGCCGTCCTCGGCGGCGGCGGCCAGCCGGAGCAGCTGCTTGCTGTCCTCGCCGGGCGCGGCCAACACGTCCACCAGCGTCATCTGCCCGGTGGTCACCGTGCCGGTCTTGTCCAGCACCACGGTGTCCACCCGCCGGGTCGACTCCAACACCTCCGGCCCCTTGATCAAGATGCCCAGTTGGGCGCCCCGGCCGGTGCCTACCAACAGCGCGGTCGGCGTGGCCAACCCGAGCGCGCACGGGCAGGCGATGATCAGCACCGCGACGGCGGCGGTGAACGCGGTGGCGGG
>DATHIT010000989.1:0-5111 GCA_035489915.1 Pseudonocardia sp.
AGGCGCCGAACTGGCCCATCTTGTGGTCCTTCGGCCCGACGGTGAGCCCGGGCGTGCCGCGCGGCACCAGGAACGTGGAGATGCCCCGGTTCGCCGGTACGTCGGGGTTGGTGCGGGCGAACACCATGAACACGTCGGCCAACGGGGCGTTGGTGATGTAGCGCTTCGAGCCGTTGAGTACCCAGTCGTCCCCGACACGGCGGGCGGTGGTGGCCAGCCCGGAGGGGTCGGAGCCGGCGTCCGCCTCGGTCAGCGCGAAGGACGCGGTCACCTCACCGCTGGCCAGCTTGGGCAGCCACTCGGACTTCTGCTCCTCGGTGCCGCCCTCGATCAGCACGTGCCCGGCGATGCCGTTGTTGGTACCGAACATGGAGCGCAACGCCGGCGTGGTGTAGCCCAGTTCGAAGACCAGCCGGACCTCCTGGGAGAGCGGCAGGCCCAGGCCGCCGAACTCCTCCGGTATCGCAAAGCCGTAGAGGCCCATCGACTTGCAGGCGTTTCGGATGCTCGCCGGGACGTCGTCCTTCTCGTCGATCTCAGTCTCCAGCGGCACTACCCGCTCGCGCACGAACTCGCGGACCGCCGCCAGCACGTCCTGGAAATCCGACTCGTCCATGCCGGGCAGCGTAATGCGGAACAAAGCGGCCGAGGAAAAGCTTGTAACCTACAAGCGCTTGTATGCTACAGCTAGGTATATGGCCGGGTGGATCCAGGAGGCGGCGATAATGCCCATCGGTGAGCAGACCGAGTACGACCTGCTGAGCGGGGAGCTACTGCGGCTGAACCGGATGAGCGAGCGGGTGCACGCCCGGTACACCGCCACCCAGGCCGACGGCGTGGAGCGGGCGGCGTACCTGCTGCTCGCCACGCTGGTCACCCAGGGGCCTCGGCGGTTGAGCGTGCTCGCCGAGGACGTGCACTCGGACGCCTCCACGGTCAGTCGGCAGGTCGCCCAGCTGGTCGGGCTCGGACTGGTGGAACGTCGAGCGGACGCCACGGACGGGCGGGCCAGCCTGCTTGCCGCCACCGAGGCCGGCCGGCACAACTTCGAGTGCAAGCGGCAGGGCCGCAACGAGAAATACGCCGCGCTGCTGGCCAACTGGTCCGCCGAGGACCGGCGCCAGTTCCGCGAGCTGCTCGCCCGGTTCAACGACGACTACGAGGACTACTTCCTCGCCCCGGCCCCCGAGCGGACCAGCCACCGCACGCCGGCCGCGGAAGGGATCGTGAGATGACGGCGGCCTCAGCCGCCACGCCGGAACAGCCTCGGTTACTGAGCCACCGGCAGATCATGGCCATCCTGGCCGGGCTGATGGCCGGGATGTTCCTGGCTTCGCTGGATCAGACCATCGTGACCACGTCCATCCGGACGATCGCCGATGATTTGAACGGGCTCAGCCTGCAGGCCTGGGTGACCACCGCGTACCTGATCACCTCGACGCTGACCACCCCGTTGTACGGGAAGCTGTCCGACATCTACGGCCGCAAGCCGCTGTTCCTCACCGCGATCGTGTTGTTCCTGATCGGGTCGATCCTCTGCACGTTCTCCTTTTCGATGTTTCAGCTGGCCGGCTTTCGCGCGCTCCAGGGCCTGGGCGCCGGCGGGCTGTTCTCGCTGTCCATGACCATCCTCGGGGACATCGTGTCGCCCCGGGAGCGGGCGAAGTACCAGGGCTACCTGGTGGCGGTATTCGCCACCTCCAGCGTGCTCGGCCCGCTGGCGGGCGGATTCCTGGCCGGTCAGGCGGAGATCCTGGGCATCACCGGATGGCGCTGGGTGTTCCTGGTCAACGTGCCGATCGGGGCGGTCGCCATGCTCATCGTGGCGAAGGTGCTGAACCTGCCGCATCACCCACGGCAGGCCCGGGTGGACTGGCCGGGTGCGCTCGCGCTGGCCGTCGGCCTGGTTCCGCTGCTGCTGGTCGCCGAGCAGGGCCGGACCTGGGGCTGGACCTCGCTGCCCTCGCTGGCCTGCTTTGTGGTTGGTCTCGGCGGGCTGGTCCTGTTCGTGATCGTGGAGCACCGGTTCGGGGACGACGCGCTGCTGCCGCTGCGGTCCTTCCGGGTCCCGGCGTTCGGTGTCGGATCGGCCGGGCTGTTGCTGCTCGGCATGGGCATGTTCGGCGGGCTGGCCGCGCTGCCGCTCTACCTGCAGATCGTCAAGGGCGCCTCGCCGACTCAGGCCGGGCTGCTGACAATCCCGCTGGTGGGCGGCATGATGATCATGTCGCTGATCTCCGGCCAGATCATCTCGCGGACCGGCAGGCTCAAAGCGTGGCCGGTCGGCGGGGTAGCGCTGATGGTGGTCGGCCTGGTCGCGCTGGCCACCATCGGGGTGGCCACGCCGTTCCCGCTGAGCGCCAGCTACATGCTGGTCTTCGGCATGGGCCTCGGGGTCAGCATGCAGCCGCTCATGCTGACCATGCAGAGCGCGATGCCGGCCAGGGATATGGGCATGGTGACCGGGTCGGCCACGTTCTTCCGTCAGGTGGGCGGCACGCTGGGCACCGCCGTGTTCCTGTCCGTGCTGTTCGGCAGCGTGCCGTCGAAGGTCACGTCGGCGTTTTCGGCCGCCGAGCCGAGCCCGGCGTTCCAGGCCGCGCTGACCGATCCCTCGGTCCGCGCCAACCCGGTGGACCAGGGTGTGCTGACCGCGCTGGGGAACGGGACGGTCGGCTCGTACTCGCTCAACGACACATCGTTCATCGGTCACCTGGATGCCCGGTTGGCCGAGCCGTTCCTGGTGGGCTACTCCGACGCGATGTCGCTGTCCTTCCTGTGCGGCGTAGCCGTGCTGCTGATGGCGCTGGTGTTGGTGATCTTCCTGCCTCGGGTGCAGTTGCGACAGCTGTCCGGGCTGGAGGCGCAGGCACAGGCGCTCGCCGAGGCGATTCCGGTGCCGGGTGCGATCTCCGGGGCGCTGCCCGTCCAGGAGACATCCCGGAACGCCGCGGACCCCCGCGGTGCGGACCGGCTGCGGGACCGGCTACTGGGCGAGCTGCTGCCGGATCCGGACGCGGCGTTGGCCAGCCTGGCCGCCGCCGAACGGGCCAGGGACAACATGCGGAGGGCACAGGGGGAGCCGCGGCACAACTCCGCCCAGCTGCTCGAGGCGCGTCGGGACCTGGCTCGGCACGGGCTGACCGAAGAGCAGATCGACCAGCTGCTGCGGCTGGCCCCCGCCGAGGTCACCCGTAGCTGAGTGTCAGTGGGTGCCGGGTTTCAGGTCGTACCCGGTTCCCTTGGCCCGCTCCCAGGACGCCAGGATCTCCCGCTCCGCCTCGGCGCGGCCCACCCATTTGGCGCCTTCCACGCTCTTGCCCGGCTCCAGGTCCTTGTAGACCTGGAAGAAGTGCTCGATCTCCAGGCGGAGGAACTCGTTGAGGTGGTGGATGTCCCGCAGGTGCTCCTGGCGAGGGTCGGCGGCGGGCACGCACAGCACCTTGTCGTCGCCACCCTTCTCATCGCGCATCCGGAACATGCCGATCGCCCTGGCCCGGATCAGGCAGCCAGGGAAGGTCGGCTCCTCCACCAGCACCAGGCAGTCCAACGGGTCGCCGTCCTCGCCAAGGCTGTCGTCGATGAACCCGTACTCGGCCGGGTACTGGGTGGCGGTGAACAACGTCCGGTCCAGCTTGATCCGGCCCGTCTCGTGGTCCATCTCGTACTTGTTGCGGACGCCCTTGGGGATCTCGATGGTGACGTCGAAGTCCACGTGACTCGCTGATCCTTTCACCGACTCGAGTGGGCCGAGGCCCTCGGGAGCTCTAGTGTGCGGCACCGCCTCACCCGAGGCACTACCGGCCGGCGCCGATGTGCGAAGCTGGCCTGGGAGGACAGGTGCCGGGACTCGGAAGCCGGATGGCCGCGTTGCGACTCCGCCGGCCGGACAAACGGTCGGCGCTGATCATGGCGGTTGCGCTGATCCTGGTCATCAGCCTGGCCACCACGGCCGCGCTGGCCGGGCCCGGGCTGCTGCGCTGGTTCGGGCTGGCCGGGCCGGCAACCGCCGAGGTGCCGCCGCCACCTCGGTTGCAACTCGCGCCGCTGGCCGCCGACGCACCCATCCCGACCAAGACCGGGGTGGCCGCCGCGCTGAACAAGCTGGCCGGCTCGAGCGCGCTCGGCACCCTGACCGGGGTGGTGGTGAACCCGGCCGACGACCAGGTGCTCTGGTCGCGCAACCCGGAAAAGACGATGCAGCCTGGCTCCACCGGAAAGCTGCTCACCACCGCCGCCGCGCTGCTCACACTGGACCCGAGCATGCGGATCAAGACCCGGGTGGTGGCCGGGACCAGCCCGGACTCGGTGGTGCTTGTCGGCGGCGGCGACCCGACGCTGTCCTCGCTACCGAAGGGCAGCGAGTCGGTGTACCCCGGAGCGGCCCGGCTGGACAGCCTGGCCGAGGAAGTACGCAACGCTCATCCCGGCCCGATCCACACGGTGACCGTGGATGTGAGCCGATTCACCGGCGACGGCATGGCGCCAGGCTGGGAAACCTCGGACATCGCCGGTGGCAACGTGACCCCGATCGAGCCACTGATCCTGGACGGGGGGCGCAGCAGGCCGGACGAGCTGGACCCGCCGCGCACCGCCAAGCCGGCGCTGGATGCCGGCCAGGCGCTCGCGCAGCGGTTGGGCGCGGACCCGTCCACGGTGGCGGTTGGCACCGCGCCGCCCGGGGCCCCGGTGCTGGCCGAGGTGAGCTCGCCGCCGATCAGCGACCTGGTGGAGACCGCGCTGCGCATCTCGGACAACGTGCTGGCCGAGTCGCTGGCCAGGCAGGTGGCGCTGGCCAGGGGGGCAGACCCGTCGTTCGCCGGGTCGGCGGCCGCGGTGCGGGACACGCTCGCCGCGGCCGGATTCGACATGTCCGGGGTGACCATGGAGGACGGCAGCGGGCTGTCCACCGACGACCAGGTGCCGGCCCGGGTGCTCGGCGAGATCATGGCGGTCGCCGGGGGCCCGGCGGAGAAGGACGGGCGCGCCGCTCGACTGCGCCCGATGCTGTCCGGGCTGCCGGTGGCCGGCGGGGACGGCACCCTGGACGACCGGTTCGCCGGGGGTGACTCGGCCTCCGGCCGCGGGTTCGTCCGGGCCAAGACGGGCAC
>DATHIT010000990.1:0-11579 GCA_035489915.1 Pseudonocardia sp.
CTGACGCCGCCCGTCGCCGACGCCGGTTGACCGCGGCGACCAAAGAGGCACTGCGCGGGCTGAACAATCAGCTGTCCCTGCTCAACCGGCAGGTCAGCACGCACCTCGAGGTCAAGGACGTGGACCTGGGCTGCCTCGAGCTGATCACCCGGCACGGTCCGCTCAGTCCGAGCGCGCTGGCCCGACGCGCCGGCCTGCACCCGGCCACCCTGACCGGCATCCTGGACCGGCTGCAGCGCGGCGGCTGGATCAGCCGGGACCGCGAGCCGAACGCCGCGGATCGCCGGGCGGTCTCCGTACGAGCGCTCCGCGACCGCAACCGCGACGTGTTCCGCCTCTACGCCGGCATGAACGCCGCGATGGACCAGATCTGCGCCGACTACACCGAGGCCGAACTCGAGCTGCTCGCCGACTTCCTGCGCCGGGTCAACCAGGCCGGGGAACAGGCCACCGACGAGCTGGTCGGCGACTGAACCTCCTTTGCTCTGCGCACACATACGCAACAGGGCCCGTTGCGTATTGGTGCGCAGAGCAAAGCCCGGTCAGGCCGGGGTCAGCGCGAACCCCCGGTAACCCTCGTCGGCCTCCTTCTCACAGGCCTCCCGGTAGGCCGGAACACCGCCGATGTAGGGCATGAACACCCTCGCCTTGCCGGGCACGTTGGCCCCGGTGTACCAGGACGCGCCGCGCGGGTAGACGGTTGGCGCGGCCACCTCGGCGGCGTGCGCCACCCAGGACTCCTGCGCCGCCGCGGTGGCCTCGATGCTGGCGATCCGGTGCTCGGCCAGGTACTCGATGCAGTCGCTGATCCACCGCACGTGCTGCTCGATGGACAACCGCATGTTGCTCAGCACCGAGGGGCTGCCCGGCCCGGTCACGGTGAACAGATTGGGGAAGCCCGCGACGCTCAGCCCCAGGTACGTTCGCGGGCCCTCGGCCCACGCCTGGCTCAGCGCGACGCCGCCTCGGCCGCGGATGTCGATGGCGGCCAGCGCCCCGGTCATCGCGTCGAAGCCGGTGGCCATCACCAGCGCATCCAGCTCGGTCTCGACCGGGCTGGTGCGCACCCCGGCGGGGGTGACCCGGTCGATCGGGGTGGCGGTGAGATCGACGAGGGTGACGTTGTCCCGGTTGAACGTCTCGTAGTAGTTGGTGTCCACGCAGAGCCGCTTCGACCCGACCGGGAACCCCTTCGGGATCAGGATCTCCGCGACGGCTGGGTCGGGCACCTTCTCCTTGATCTTCTTGCGCAGGAAGGCGGCGGCCGCCTCGTTCGCCTCGCCCTCCAGCAGCAGGTCGGGGAAGGCCAGCATCATGATCAGGCCGCCGCGCCGCCACAGCCGCTCGAACTCGGCCTCGCGCTGCTCGGCGGTCAGCTCCATGGCCGGCAGCTGGTTGAGCTCACCTGCCTCGAAGGCCACCCCCAGCGGGCAGTCCAGTGCGTTGCTCCGGCGCGCGGCCAGCTCCTCCTGGGTCTGGTCCTCGTCGGTCAGCTGGTGATTGTGCGCGGGCACGATGTAGTTCGCGGTGCGCTGGAAGACATGCAGGTGGGCGGCCTGCTCGGCGATCAGCGGGATGGCCTGGACACCGGACGAACCGGTGCCGATCACGCCCACCCGCTGGCCGGTGAAGTCGACGCCTTCGTGCGGCCAGCTCGACGTGTAGTAGGTGGGCCCGGCGAACGAGTCCAGTCCGGCGATGTCCGGCGTCTTCGGCTTGGACAGACACCCGGTGGCCATCACACAGAACTGGGCGGAGAGCCGTTCGCCGTCCTGGGTCACCAGCCGCCAGCGGTGCGCGGCCTCGTCGTAGCCCGCCGAGCTCACCGTGGTGTTCACCTGGATGTCCCGGCGCAGGTCGAACTTGTCGGCCACCGTGTTCAGGTAGGCCAGGATGTCCGGCTGGGCGGAGTACCGCTCGTTCCAACGCCACTCCTTGTCCAGCTCCTCGGAGAAGGAGAACGCGTACTCCACGCTCTCGATGTCGCAACGGGCACCTGGGTAGCGGTTCCAGTACCAGGTGCCGCCGACCCCGTCCGCCGCCTCCAACACCCGGACCGACCGGCCCCGTGAGCGCAGCTGATGCAGCAGGTAGAGGCCCGAATAACCGGCGCCCACCACGATCACGTCATAGTCGGGGCCAGCCGGCGGAACGGTGCTCATCAGTACCTCCACGTCACTGTGGTTCGGCGTTCACCTCACTGTGCGCGGTCTGGCGAGCATTCGTAAATGCCTCGATGGGGGCAGGTCACCGACCGGTGAAACCCGGAGCCCTCCGCTCCGCGAAGGCGGCCAGCCCCTCCCTGGCGTCCTGGGTCCGCGCGCAGTCCACGATCGCCTCGCGCTCGGCGGCCAGCTGCTCCGGGTAGTTGTGCGCCCAGCCCTCCAGCAGCAACCGCTTCATCCGGCCCAGCGCGTAGGTCGGGCCGGCCGCCAACGCCGTGGCCCTGGCCAGCGCCACCTCGGCCAACCGCCCGGCCGGCACCACCTCGGTGACCAGCCCCCAGTCCAGCGCCTCGGCGGCGTCCAGCACCCGACCCGCCAGGATGAGCTGCTGAGCCCGGCGCAGCCCGACCAGCCGGGGCAGGTGCCACGAGCTGCCGCCATCGCCGGACAGCCCCAGATGCACGAATCCGGTGGCGATGCGCAGATCGTCGGCGGCGATCACCAGGTCGGCGCACCAGAGCAGGCCAAGGCCGCCACCGGCCACCGCGCCGTGCGCGGCCAGCAGCACCGGGACGGGCAGCGCGGCCAGCCGGGCCAGCGTGGCGTGGTAGAGCGAGATCATCTCGTGCAGCTCGGCGGGCAACCGGTCCCGGTGGGTCTGGAGGTGGGCCAGGTCGCCGCCGACGGTGAACGCGGGCCCGTCGGCGCCGATCAGCAGCGCGCGCACCCCGGCATCCTCGGCCACCACCTCGAACCGGTCGGCGAGCGCCCGCACCATCATCATGTCGATCCCGTTGCGCCCCGCCGGACGGGCCAGCCGCAGGTGGGCCAGGCCGTCGACGATCTCCAGGGTGACCCGGTCGGCGAACTCACCCCGGCCCGGCTGGCGGGCCGCCACGGTGTCGGTCATCTCGGCTTCTCCTCCAACGCGGCACGCCACAGCGCGGTGTCGGTGTACTGGCGCAACGAGAGCAGCCGATCACCGTCGCCGGCCCACAGGTGCGCGAAGGGAGCGTGCAGCTCCCGACCGGTGCGCCGCGCGGTCCCCTGGTACTCGCCGAGCACGAGCAGCTCGTTCGGCCCGCAGGCCAGCCAACGCTCGGGCAGGGCACGCACGGCGAAGAGCGCGCCGATGGCCCACCAGCCGTGTTCGATGCAGGCCGAGGCGCCGGGGTGGTGGCCACCGATGGGTGGGGGCAGCCCGGGGCTGAAGTAGCCGTCGAACTCGGGGTGCAGGACCGAGGCGAGCTCGGCGCGGTGCCCGCCGGCCAGCGCCCGGTACACCCGCTCCACCAACTCACGCGGGTCGCGCTCGGTCACCGCTTCCTCCGGCCTGGCTGGACAGTGTGTCCGACCACTCTGTCCGGGCAGCCGGGAACCGTCAACCCGGTGCCGCGCCACGCCGGTGGGGGTGGTGGCCCTCGGCAACTCAGCGGTCGGACACTAAATTCCCCACATGGACTACGAGGCCGCCGTCGCCACGTTCTTCACCCTCGCGCCGGAGGGCACCACCGCGCCCCCGGTGGTCAGCCAGGGTGGGCCGGCCCGCCAGCTGCGGGATGCACTCGAGCCACTCGCCATGCACGCCGTGTGGGCGCAGGAGGTCTACGACGCGCTGGCCGCCTACGGGCTGGACTTCCTGTCCGGCTACGTGTGCGGGCGCGGCGCTGTGCTCGGCGACGTGCCCTCCCCGGTGGTGGCCGCCGCGTTCGCGGTCTTCCCCCCGGAACTCGTCGACCAGCTGTGGACCGACGGGCTGGGCAAGCTGGACCGCGCGGCGTTGATCGCGCTGCGCAACGAGGGCGTCGCGGTGAGCCTGCGCAAGGTACTCGGTGACGTGACCACCGAGCAGGAGGTGCTCGACGTCGCCGAGACGCTGGAGCGGGCGGCGGCGGCGGCCGACGGGGCGGGCCGGCCGTTGTTCTCCGCGCTGCGCGCGGCGCCCACCCTGGCCGACCCGTACGCCCGGCTGTGGCGGGCCGCCGACGTGGTCCGCGAGCACCGGGGCGACGGGCATGTGGCCACCTGCATCGGGGCCGGTCTGGGCGGCTGCGAGATGAACATCGTGACCGAGCTGTGGCTGGGCTACTCGCTCGGCGAGTACAGCAACACCCGGGGTTGGTCCCGGGAGGCGCACGAACAGGCGGTGGCCAGCCTGACCGTGTCGGGGCTGATGGCCAACTGGGAGCTCACCGAGGACGGCCGGGCGTTCCGCACCCGGATCGAGCAGCGCACCGACGCCAGCCAGCGCACCCTGATCAGGGCACTCGGTCACCAGCTGCCCGACCTGCTGGCCCGCGTATCAGCCTGGTCGGACCGGTGCATCGCGGCCGGTGTGTTCCCCTCCGACCCCCGCAAGCGCGCCGCCGGCTGACCCAGGTTCGCGACTAACCCGGAGGCGCCAAGCGCGGCGACGTAGCGGCCGAGCCGACTGGGTTACCGGAGTGGTGCCGGCCGAGGTCCGAGCGTGCCAGCCCAGGTGCCAGCCTCAGCGGCGCCGGCCGTTGCGGCGCCGGCCGTTGCGGGAGCGGTGCAAGCCGTTACCCAGCTGCACAACAGGCAGGATCTCCACGCCGCCGGCATGCCTGCTGTGCAGTTCGGTAACAACACGCTGCGCGGCTAGACAGCCGCACGCACACACCGGGCGGCTGGGCACACCGGGCGGCTGCCGAGGGCACCCTCGCCCCGGGCACCCTCGCCCGCGCAACCCTCGCCCGGGCACCCTCCTCCGGGCGCGCTCAGCCGCCGGGGGTCAGGCCGGCCACCGGGCCGATCACGATGATCGCCGGGGGGCGGATGCCCTCGCCGGCCATGTCGTCGGCGACCTTGGCCAGCGTGCTGCGCAGCGTGCGCTGTCCGCGCAGGGTGCCGTCCTGGATCACCGCGACCGGGGTGTCCGGCGGGCGGCTGTGCTCGATCAGCACGTCGGCGAAGGCGGCAATCCGCTGCACGCCCATCAGCAGCACCAGGGTGCCGCGCAGCCGGCCAAGCGCCGGCCAGTCGATCAGCGAGCTGGGGTCGTCCGGGGCGGCGTGCCCGGAGACCACCACGATCTCGTGCGCCACCCCCCGGTGGCTGACCGGCACACCGGCGGCGGCCGGCGCGGCGAACGCACTGGTCACGCCGGGCACCACGGTGACCGGCACCCCGGCCTCGACGCAGGCCAGCAGCTCCTCGAAGCCGCGGCCGAAGACGAACGGGTCGCCGCCCTTGAGCCGGACCACGAACTTGCCGGCCTTGGCCGCGTCGATCAGCGCGGCGTTGATGGCCTCCTGCTGCATCGCCCGGCCGTACGGAATCTTGGACGCGTCGATCACCTGGACGTGCGACGGCAGCTCCTCGAGCAGCCGCTGCGGGGCCAGCCGGTCGGCGACCACCACATCGGCCCGCGACAGCAGCCGGCGGCCCCGCACGGTGATCAGCCCGGGGTCACCTGGGCCGCCCCCGACCAGGGCCACCCCCGGCGTGGCCGGTGCGGCGGAGTCGTCGATCTGGCCGGCGTGCAGTGCCTCGACCAACGCGGTGCGCACGGCGGCCGAGCGGCGCGGCTCGCCACCGGAGAGCACCCCCAGGGTCAGCCCCTCGTGCTCGCCGACCGCCGGGGTCACCGCGGAGCCGAGCTCCCCGGCGTCCGCGCGCACACAGAACACCCGGCGCCGCCGCGCCTCGGCCACCACGGCGGCGTTGGCGTCCGGGTCGTCGGTGCAGGCCAGCACATACCAGGCGTCGGCGAGGTCGCCGTCGGCGTACCGGCGGCGCTGCCAGTCCACCTCGCCGGATCCGACCAGGCCCTCCACCATCGCCGTGACCGACGGGGAGATCACCCGGACCTTCGCGCCGGCGGCGAGCAGCCGGGGCACCCTGCGTTGCACCACCGACCCGCCGCCGACCACCACAACCAGTCGATCGCGCAGGTCAAGGCCGACCAGGTAGTGCTGGTCAGCCATGCTCGGCCCCCAGGCGGGCGCTCCGGTCAGTTCGCACGCTGCATCCTCCCCACCGGCCCCGAGCCGGGTCAACGTGACGCGGACCTAACTGACGCGGACCGAAGCGCCTCGGGTGGGTGACGGTCAGCGCGGGTCGTGCTTCCGGGCCGCGCGGCGCAGCTGCAAGATCCGCAGGTAGCCGGGGAGCGCGACGAGCAGAATGCCCAGCACGGCGGCGAACAGCAGCGCCACCCCGACCGGCAGGGTGCCCTCCACGCCCAGGAAGCGGATCGGGGTGGGCACGTTGTTCTGCAAGATGAAGATCAGCAGGAACAGCAGCACCACCGCGGAGACGGTCACCCCGACCCAGAGCCCACTGACCCGGGTGCGCGTGATCGTCCGGACGGACCGCTCCGCCGGGTCCGGGGTGATCACCGCACCTCCCGGGCCGGGACCCGGTCCCCGCCGGGTGGCGGGTAGCGCGGGCGCCCCCTTGCCGCCGTTGGCCGGAGTGCCCGGTCGTGGCGGCTCGGCACCCGGCGTCACCGGACCGCCGTTGCCCCCCTCTACCGGTCCTGGGAGCCGTTCCTCGGCCATGTCCCGGATTCCCTTCCGCCGCTGCCGCGCCGCCGCCGACGCGCGCCTCGCGCGGAGTATCCCGCGGTAACCCCGGTTCGTCGCCACTTCTGGACGCCTGAGGTGCGTGATAGCGCTGGAATGTGTGACTACCGGCCGAGTGGAGGCGCGCCGGGGAGGATCCGCGCCACCGCGGCGGTGACCCCGACGCCGGCGAGCTTCGCGGCGACCAGCTCCGCCCGCCCACCGGGCCCGGCCAGCTCATCCGCCGCGTGCAGGGCCGCCGCCTCAGCCACTCCCGGGGTGCCCACGGCGGCGGCCACCCGCCGGCTCGGGGTCGGCACCGCGACCCTGGCCAACGCCTCCGGCGGATAGCCGAGCAGCCCCGGCCCGGCCACGGCGCGCAGCCCTGGCTCCGCGACGCGGGCGTCCAGGGTGGCGTACGCCCGGACGTCGGCCGGGTCCAGTGCGTACCGGCGCAGCACGCCCCGCACGGTGTCGCTGACGTCGGCCGCGCGCACCCCTGGACGGCAGCCCAGGCCGACCACGAGGTCCCCGCTCACCGGGGCACGCCGACCGGGGCGTCGTCCGGGACGTCGTTGGGGACGTCGTTGGGGACGTCGTCCGGGACGTCGTTCGGGGTGGCGGCGAACCTGGCGCAGGCGGCCACGAACCGGGCCACCGCCCCGGGCTGCCCCGCGGGGTGGACGTGCAGGTAGGAGGCGTGCAGCTGACCGCGTACGTAGCCCTCCGGGCCGGTGGCGTCCCGCTGCGCCCACTGCCAGGCCGGCGCGGCGCCGCCGGTCGGATCGCCCGCCCTCGGCGTCACCTCGGTGCGGTGGAACTCGTGCCCGGTGACCCGCTGCCCGGCGTCGAACAGGGCGGACGGGCTGATCGCCACCGCGTCCCGGTAGCCCAGCCGCAACTGGGTGGTCATCCGTCCCACCCCGGGCAGCACGCCGCACATCGGCTGGCCGTCCAGCTCGGTGCCCAGGTAGAGCAGGCCGCCGCACTCGGCGTGCACCGGTGCCCCGGCCGCCGCCAGCGCGGCCACCTCGGCCCGCAGCGAAGCGTTCGCGGCCAGCGCGGCGCCGTGCTCCTCGGGGAAGCCGCCGGGCAGCACCAACCCGGCGGTGCCCTCGGGCAGCCGCTCGTCCCGCAGCGGGTCGAACACCACGACGTGGGCGCCGGCGGCGGCCAGCAGCTCGGGGTGCTCGGCGTACCCGAAGCTGAACGCGCTGCCTCCGGCGATCGCCACCACCGGCCGCGCACCGACGGGTTCGCCGACCTCGGCGGCCGGTTCCCAGGCTGGGGTATCCGGGTGGCCACCGGCGGCGGCCAGCACGGCGTCCAGATCGACGTGCCGGGCGACCAGCTCCGCCATCGCATCGACGGCGGCGGTCGCGGCGCCACCGTGCTCGGCCGCGGTGACCAGGCCGAGGTGCCGCGAGGGCACGGCCAGCTCGTCGCGGCGGGGTAGCGCGCCGAGCACCGGCAGGCCGACCTCGGCGCACGCGGCGCGCAGCACCTCCTCGTGCCGGGGGCTGCCGACCTGGTTGAGCACCACGCCGGCAAGCCGGGTACCGGGTCGGTAGGTGGCGAAGCCGTGCAGCAGGGCGGCCAGGCTGCGGCTCTGCCCCCGGGTGTCCACCACCAGCAGCACCGGGGCGCCGAGCAGCCGGGCCACGTGCGCGGTGGAACCGTCGGCGACCTCGTCCACGGGTTGACCGGCATATCCGCCCGCCGCGGCCCCGATCCGGCCGTCGAACAGCCCCATCACACCTTCCACCACGGCCAGCTCGGCGCCGGCCGCACCGTGCGCGAACAGCGCCGGGACACGGTGTTCGCCGACCAGCACCGGATCCAGGTTCCGGCCGGGGCGGCCGGTGGCCAAGGCGTGGTAGCCGGGGTCGATGTAGTCCGGGCCGACCTTGAACGGCGCCACCGAGGTACCCCGCCGGCGCAGCGCGGCCATCAACCCGGTGGCCACCGTGGTCTTGCCGGTGCCGGACGCCACGCCCGCGATCACGATCGCCCTGCTCATGCCCGGCACGCTACTTGTGCGCCAGCCCGCGCGCGGGCCCGGCTTCGGCAAGCGTTGTGGACCCCGTCCGTGAAAATGCTCACTCACAGAGCCCCACCGAAAGCTGGCAGACAGTCACAGCTTTCCTCGACCGGCTCCAGCTGACCCCCATTCGGAGGAATACGGCGAGATCGGCTTCATGTCAGAGTGATTATTAGACGGACCCCAGCCCGTCGCCCCTTCCCCTGTCGAGCTGTGTCGAGGAGCTACCGTGCGGCTACCTGCCCTGCTGATCGCGCTGGTCGCCGCCGCGACCTGTGTGGTTGTCGGCGTCGCGGGTGGCACCCCGGCCGCACTGGCAAAGGATTGCGCCCGCCCGCGCGGCCCGCTGGTCGCCTACGGGCACAGCTACCTGCTGTCCCCACAGCTGGGTGGGGCCAAGGTCAGCTATCCGACGCTGGTGGCGACCAAGTTGGGGGTCAAGCCGGTGATCCGGGCGGTCAACGGCGGCACCACCCTGAACGTGGACAACCTGGTGCACAACGGGCCGACCCGCTGGGCACCCGGATCGGCCGACCTGGTGGTGATCGACTCGGGGATCAACGACATCGGGCGGAAGCTGCCCACCGCGGAGTGGACCGGTGCGCTGCGACGGGTATTGAGCACCTTCGCGGTCCAGCCGGTGCCGGTGATCCTGCTGGTCCGGCCGCTGCAGGTCACCGCGCCAGGCCACCCGGGGCGGGACCCCAAGGTCATCGCCGCGTACGCCGCCGCCCAGCGCAAGGTGGCCTCCGACTTCGCCGCGGTGCGCATCGTGGACGCCAGCGGCGGCTGGAACCCTCGGCTGGACCTGTCGCCCCTGGACGGCCTGCACCCGACCGTCGCCGGTGAGCTGCGCCTCGCCAAGGCGGTGCAGAACGTCGCGCAGCGCGCCTTCTGCACCTCCTAGCAGCGCCCCCCGGGTCCGGCTCACCACTCGATGCCGCGTTGGCCCTTCTGGCCGGCGTCCATCGGGTGCTTGACCTTGGTGGTGCGCAGCACCAGGTCGGCCGCGTCGATCAGTGCGGCGGGCGCGTCCCGGCCGGTGATCACCACGTGCTGCCGGCCGGCCCTGGCGGTGAGTACCTCGACCACCTCGGCCACGTCGATCCAGCCCCACTTGAGCGGGTAGGTGAACTCGTCGAGCACGTACATCTGGTGCGCCTGGGCCTCGATCCGCCGACGGATCTCCCGCCAGCCCTCCACGGCGGCCGCCGCGTGGTCGCTCTCGGTGCCCTGCTTGCGCGCCCAGGACCAGCCCTCGCCCATCTTGTGCCACTCCACCGGGCCACCCTCACCGGTCTCGGTGTGCAACCGGCCCAGGGCACGGAACGCGGCCTCCTCGCCGACCTTCCACTTCGCCGACTTGACGAACTGGAACACCCCGATCGACCAGCCTTGGTTCCACGCCCGCAAGGCCAACCCGAACGCGGCCGTCGACTTCCCCTTCATCTCTCCGGTATGCACCATCAACAGCGGCCGATTGCGCCGCTGGCGGGTGCTCAGCCCATCCTGGGGAACCTCGACGACCTGGCCCTGTGGCACCGCACATCTCCTTTCGCCCCGCTGCTAAGGAGCGGCGGCCGTCAACCAGCCGAGGTGGACCCTCGTCCCGTCGATTCTCGCGCTTCTGGCCGGTTGGTACCCGGCGGCGGTGAAGAGGTCGCGGACCTGCGACTCGAACTCGTAGAGCTGGTGGCCTTCCTTCGGGAAGTCACGCCGGGCCGGCGGGGGCATGTCCTGGCGGCAGCGGTAGCCGAGCGCGACCAGCCCGTTGTTGGCCACCCTCGCGCGCACCCGGCTGAGCACGTCGACCGGCTGGTGCCAGAAGTAGAGCACGTGCACCGCCACGACCAGGTCGACCTGGTTCTCGAGCTGCTCGACGCCGCCGTGGCGCAGGGTGAGCCGACCGGACCGGACAGCCTCGGCGTTGCGGGTCCTGCTCTGCGCCAGCATCTCCGGGGACAGGTCGACGCCGAACACCTCGGCATCCGGAAACCGCGCGAGCAACGCGGCCAGCCCGACGCCGGGGCCGCAGCCGATCTCGGCGATACGCCCGGCGCCGGCGGCCGGCGCGGTCAGCCGCCGCACGACCTCGACGTTGAACGCCCGGTTGCCGCGCGCCATGAGGCCACCGACAACCCGCCCCGGCAGCCCGGACGGACGCCCGAACTGCCGGCCCAAGAGCCCCATGACCGCACAGCATGCTGGCCGGACCCGGCCGGCGGATAGCCCATTAGCCAGGCCGGCACCCATTCCGCCGGCGCGGACGCCCGTTCAGGCGGCCCTGGCCGCGCGTACCACCCCGGTGACCTGCTCGGCGGACAGCTCGGCCACGGTGACCACCGGAGCACCCGCGACCGCCGCCAGCTGGGCGGCCAGGCCCAGCCGCACCGGGCCGCTCTCGCAGTCCACCACCACGGTGGCCACCCCGTCGCCGGCCAGCAACGCGGCGGCGCGCAGCGCGTCGGCCATCGGATGGTTCCCCGCCCTGGTCGGCACGGTGGCCCGCCCGTCGGTGAGCAGCACCAGCAGCGGCCGGCGTTTCGGATCCCGCAGCCGCTCGGCGGCCAGCACCCGCCGGGCCCGCAGCAGGCCGTCGGCCAGTGGGGTGCGGCCACCGGTGCGCAGCCGGCGCAGCCGGGCCACCGCGGTGGGCACCGACGAGGTCGGCGGCAGCAGCAGCTCGGCGCCGGCGCCTCGGAAGGTCACCAGGCCGACCTTGTCCCTGCGCTGGTAGGCGTCCCGGAGCAGGGACAGCACCGCGCCGCTGACCGCGGCCATCCGGCGCCGGGCGGCCATCGAGCCGGAGGCGTCCACCACGAACAGCACCAGGTTGCCTTCCCGGCC
>DATHIT010000991.1:0-2956 GCA_035489915.1 Pseudonocardia sp.
TAAGGAGAAACCCGGGTGGTCGGCTGATGGGGGTTGAGGTGAGCGTGCAGCTGGCCACACTGCTCGGCCGAAACGACCACCCCGCCACGATCCCTGGGCTAGGCCCGGTCCTGGCGGATGTGGCGCGTCGGGTCGTGGCGCACCAACGCGGCGCCCAATGGCGCTACACCCTGCTCAACCGCAATGGCCACTTCGTCTTCGGCGGGATCACCCGCCGCAGACCCACCGCAACCAACGACCACTCCCACGGCGGGATCATCGAACTCCTCATCCCGACCGACCTCCTCAACGAACTCACCCACCACCCACCCGAAGCCAGCGAATGGACCCAGGTCATAGTCGATATCGCCACCCAATACCACGACCACATACAGCAACTCCGCGACATCGACGCCAACCCCGACCGGCGATTCCCCACTGTCGCGCTACGGCGACACGTCCAACAACGAGACCGCGCCTGCGTCGGCCCGGGCTGCCGACGACCGGCCAGCAAATCCGAATACGACCACACCCGGGAATACCAACACCACGGCCCGACCACCTCCATTAACGGCGGCCCGGTATGCACACACGACCACAACCTCAAAACCAAAGGCGGCTGGACACTCCACCAACCCAAACCAGGAAAGTTCATCTGGCACACACCCCTCGGCCAAACCCACCACAGCCACACCACAGCCAAGGCGAACCAATCCTCCACCCGCCACCCACACCACACCAACAAAACGCTGACCCACCCCCATTCTGACAAGCCCGCTCCCCACACCCAACGCAACAAAAGCACCGAGCCGCCGTACCTCGGGTAAACCGGATCGCGGGTTCAGGTCGGGTCGGCCTGTGCCTAGCCGAGCGTGGCGTCGCCGTTCGCGATGGTGAGTGGGAGCTCGAGGCGCAAGGTGGTCCCCGCCCCGGGTGGGCTGTCGAGCACGAGGCGCCCACCGAGCGCCTCCACGCGGTCCTTGAGCCCGAGTAGCCCGCTGCCGCCGGGCACGGTCGCACCACCGCGTCCGTCATCGCGCACCTCCACCCGGAGCACGTCGGAGCCGCCGCGCTCGGCGGTGTCGACCCGGATCTCGACCACCGAGGCCGCCGCGTGCTTGGCGACGTTGGTCAGGGCTTCAGAAACCACGTAGTACGCCGCGATCTCGACCTGCTCGGGCAATCGGCCCTCGACGGCGACCGCCAGCTCGACGGGGACGGCGCTGCGCAGTGCCACTGCCTCCAGCGCGTCGGGCAGCCCGCCCTCCACCAGGACAACCGGGTGAATGCCCCTGGCGAGTTCACGCAACTCGTCGAGCGCGCTCGTCACCTCGCTGACCAGCGAGTCCAGCTGCTCCACCAGCTCGCCGGAATCGGGCGGCGCCCCCGCCTGCACCGCGCGCAGCCGCAGCGCCAGCGAGACGAGCCGCTGCTGGGCACCGTCGTGCAGATCGCGCTCGATCCCTTGCCTGGCCTGGTCCCCGGCGGCAACGATCCGCGCGCGCGAGGTGGTCAGCTCGCCGTAGAGGCGCGCGTTGTCCAGGGAAACGGCAAGCTGGCCGGCGATGAGCTTGACGGCGTCCAGCCGCTCGGCGGTGAACGCACCTCGAATGAGCCGGTTCTCCACCAGCAGCACCGCCCGCGGCGTGCCGCGGCTGAGGATGGGCACCGCCAGCAACGAGCAGCAGTCGACATCGGTGAAGTACGGGTCGCGGGCAAACCGGTCATCACCGGTGGCATCGGCCACGGCCAGCGGCTCACCGGTGCGCTGGACATACCGCAGCACGGTCATGGGCGCCTCGTGCTCGTGGCCGGTGGCGGCGGTCCCGGGGGCGGTGATCACGGTGGCGCCGCTGTCGGGTGCCGGCAGTAGCCAGTCCCGCTGGTCCTCGCTCCACGACAGCAGGTGCACGCCGGTGGCGCCGGTCATCGCGCTGAGCACGCCGACCAGCCGCGAGCGCAGCCCGGCGATGCTGGTCTCCGAGCTCAGTGCCTGCGACGCGGACACGATCCCGACCAGGTCCAGCATTCCCGTTGTGACCGCCGTGCGGCCGGGGGCGCGATCACCGGGGAGGTCGACGAGATCCCCGCCGGCGGCGTCGGCTCGCAGCCGCAGGGACGGGTAGGCCCAGTCGAGTCGGGCCACCTTCGCGCTCGCCCCCCAGGCCTGGTACTGCTCGCGGGCCTGGGCCAGCAGCTCGAAGCCGGTGTGTTCGATGCCGTGGGCCAGGTAGAAGCGGGCAGCCCGTTCGATGATCAGAGCCCGATGCCACGGCCGCTGCCGGTCAGCGACCGAGTGTCGCGCGGCATCGAAGGCCAGGACCGCTCCCTGGAAGTCTCCGATCGCCCGGGCTCGCTCCGCCTCCAGCAACCGCACCATGTGCAGGAAGTTCGCCGGCGCGTCGACAGCGCGGGCGGCCAGCCACCGCGTCAGCTCGTCCAGCTCGTCGAGCGCACCCGCGCGCCCGTCACCGTCGCTGTGGCGGGCCTGCCTGGCAAGGGCCAGTCCGCGCAGCAGGCGGGCCACGGCGCTCGGACACTTGCCGGCGGCGAACGCCTGCAGCGACGTTGCCGCCGCGGTGTGCCGGGCCAGATCGACGGGATCATCGAGGACGGCGGCAGCGATGGCACGCGTGATGTGCACGAGGAGCAGTGCGAGCGGATTGATCGAGGTGTCGGTGAGGACGCCGTGAGCCGCGGCGGCGGAACTCTCGCCGAGGAGCACACTGGCCAGCCATCGGTAGCTGTCCAGGTATTGGCCGGTCTGTTCGCCCCCGGTACGCCGCGCGAATGCCAGCCCCGCCTCCGCCGCCGCGGCGCAACTGGCCAGCGACGGCGAGCAGTCCAGCAGGTAACACAGATCCGTGAGGTGCGCGTAGCCGGCATAGGTCAGCTCGCCGCCCGCGAGCAGCCCCTCCCGGGCGCGCTGTGCCGCATCGGCCGCGTTTTCGATCGGCTCGAACCAACAGGCCAACAG
>DATHIT010000992.1:0-8769 GCA_035489915.1 Pseudonocardia sp.
CTGGACGGCGGCCGCCCGTGAGGGGGCTGACCTACCGGGGGCCTGAGCTGGTCTCGGTGGTCGAGGTGCCCGACCCGAAGCCGCCGGACGAGTTCGGCGCGGTGGTGCGGGTGCGCACGGCCGGTATCTGCGGCAGTGACCTGCACATTTACCACGGGCACGGGTTCAGCCCGGATCTCGGCTACTGCCTGGGGCACGAGGCGGTCGGCGAGATCGCCGAGCTCGGCTCCCGGGTCGACGGGCTGGCCGTGGGCGACCGGGTGCTGGTGCCGGCGTCGGTGGGCTGTTCGAGCTGCCGGCAGTGCCGGGTCGGGTTGATCGCCCGCTGTGAGACGGCGGTGCGCGGCGCCACCGTGCCCTGCTACGGGCTGAGCCACGCGCTGCCCGGCAGCCAGGCGGAGGCGGTGGCCGTGCCGCACGCGGTGACCAACCTGGTGCCGGTGCCGCCCGAGGTGTCCGACGCCGATGCGGTGGTGCTCACCGACAACGCGCCGACTGCCTGGTACGGCGCCCGCCGAGGCCGGATCACCCCGGGCGACACCGTCGCGGTGATCGGGCTGGGCCCGGTCGGGCTGATGGCCGTGCAGGCCGCCCAGGTTCTCGGCGCCGCCCAGGTGTACGGGGTGGACCCGGTGGCGTCCCGGCTGGCCAGGGCGGCCGAGCTGGGCGCGGTACCGATCGAGTCGGCCGATCCGAAGGGCGCGATCCGGGCCGCCACCGGCGGCGGGGTGGATGTGGCTATCGAGGCGGTGGGCGCGGACGCCAGCATCGCGCTGGCCATCAGCGCCGTGCGCACCGGGGGGCGGGTCAGCGTGATCGGGGTCAGCCAGAACAAGGCGTACCCGATGCACCTGATGGCCGCGCAGGTCAAGGAGCTGGAGTTCGCCATCGGGCTGTGCTCGGTGCAGTACGAGCTGCCCACCCTGCTCGCGCTCACCGCCGGCGGGCGGCTGCGTCCGGCCGAGGTGGTGTCGCACCGGTTGCCGCTGTCCGAGGGCGCGGAGGCGTATCGACTGCAGGCCAGCCGGGAGGACGGGGTGAGCAAGATCCTGCTCGACCCGTCGCTCTGATCGGGCTTCAGCGCTGATCCGATCTTCAGCGGGGGAGGAGTCGGATTCGGACTCCGGGGACTCGCGGTGGGTCAGCTGGCGGCGGGTTGCCGGGAGCGGGAGCCGGTTTCGCCTTTGGCCAGCGCATGCAGCGCGTCGCCGTCCCAACGCAGCATCCGCCAGTCGTCCAGCGGCCGTGCGCCCAGCGCCAGGTGCACGGTCATACCCAGCGAGTTGGTCCGCAGGGTCACGCACTCCACCCTGGTGTAGCCGTTGTCCAGCGCGAACTGCCCGAGGTACTGCCAGAAGCGCTGCCCGACGCCGCGGCCGCGCAGCGACGGCCGTACGTACACGTCCTCGGCGTACACCCCGTGCACGCCGTCCCAGGTGGAGAAGTTCAGGAAGTACAGGGCGAACCCGCCCACGCTCCCGTTGTGCTCGGCGACGATGCCGAAGAGTGCGGGCCGGTCCCTGAACAGCGCCTCGTGCAGCTGCTCGGGACGCAGTTGGCAATGCTCGGGCATCTGCTCGTGGGCGGCCAGCTCGTGCACCATGTGCACGACACAGGGCACGTCGGCCGGCAATACCGGGCGGATAATTACGTCTGACACAGAGTTCGATCCTATGCGCGAATCCGCTCGCTCGCCGTTCCTCGTTGCGCACGTCCCATAAACAGGCGTTCCCGTCAGGCGGCCGCGGACCTGGCGTCCGGCGTGGCGTCGGCGGCCAGGTCGTCGATTTCCGGCGGCGGGCGGCGGAAGCCCCGGGTCAGGTAGGCCAGGTAGAGGATCCCGAGCAGGAGCCAGCCGAGGCCGAGCCATTTCGCGGTGGCGTCCAGGTTGACCAGCAGCCAGAGGTCCACGATCGCGCCGATCGCCGGCACCACCAGATACCCCGCCGGGTTCGGCGACTGCCCGTCCCGACGCAGCTGGAAGAACAGCACGATCACGCAGATGTTGACCGAGGTGAACGCCAGGAACGCGCCGAAGTTGATGAACGAGGTGGAGGTGGTCACGCTCAGGAACAGCGCGATCAGCCCGGCCACGCCGCAGATCAGGATGTTCACCGCCGGGGTGCGGAACCTCGGGTGCAGGTAGCCGAACACCCTGGCCGGCAGCACCCGGTCCCGTCCCATCGCATAGAGCAGGCGGGACACGCTGGCCTGCGCGGCAATGCCGGAGGCGAACTGGGTGACCACCATGCCGGCCAGGAAGATCGCGGCAAACAGGTCGGCGCCGATCGTCTTGGCGATCTCGAAGGCGGCCGAGCTGGGGTCGTCGAAGGTGCCGCCGGGGTGCACCAGCTGGGTGGCGTAGGTGACGATCGCGAAGATCACTCCACCGATCAGCGCGATCAGCATGATCGCCTTCGGCATGGTCTTGCGCGGGTTGATCGTTTCCTCGGTGAGCGTGGTGACCGCGTCGAAGCCGAGGAACGAGTAGGCCGCGATGCCGGCGCCGGCCGAGACGGTGGCGAACGTGGTCGCCGTGTTGACGAACGGGGCGGTACTGAACAGGGATCCACCGCCGCCGGTGCCGATCACGTGCCGCAGCGAGAGCGCCACGAATGCGGCCACCACCAGTAGTTGGAAGGCCATCAGGATGAAGTTGGCCTTGTCCGCCACCTTGATGCCCAGGATGTTCAGAGCCGTGGTGAGCAGGATGAACCCGACGATCCATGCCCAGAACGGCACGCCGGGGAACCCCTGTTGCAGGAACGTGGCGCCGATCAGCCAGATCACCATCGGCAGGAAGAAGTAGTCCAGCAGCGTCGCCCAACCGACCAGGAAGCCGGCCCGGGAGTCGATGGTGCGCCGCACGTAGGTGTACGCCGAGCCGGCCACCGGGTGCGCGGCGGCCATCTTGCCGTAGCTGTACGCGGTGAACAGCATGGCGATCAGTGCCAGCAGGTACGAGCTGGGCACCGTGCCGCCGGTCTCCTCGGCGATCACCCCGAAGGTGCCGAGGACGATCATCGGGGCCATGTAGGCCAGGCCGAACAGGACGACGGATTTCAACCGCAGGGAGCGGTCGAGGGTGGGCTGTGCCATGGGTGTTCTCCCGGTTGGTCGACGTTGACCGGTCAGGTCCTCGGTTTCCACCGCGCCGGGTCGATCCGGCCCTGGTAGAGCGGCAGTTCGAGTGGGGCGTCCGCGTCGGTGAACTGGTCCCACATCCGGTTCAGCCCGGCGGTGCCGAACTTGCGGACCCTGGTCACCTCGTCCAGGTCCAGTACGTCGGTGAGCACGGCGGCAGTGGCTTCGTCCGCCTGCACCCGCACCCGGCCTTCGGGGTCCACGATCAGGCTGCGCCCCACCCCGAGCGGCGCGGCGGCGTTCACGCTGATCACGAACACCTGGTTGACGATGGCGTTCGCCCTGGCCAGCACCAGTTCCTGGGCGCGGTCGCTGGTGGTGGTCTGCACCGGGTTGATGATCACTTCCGCGCCCAGCCAGGCCAGCTGCCGGGACACCTCGGGGAACCAGGCGTCGTAGCAGATGGAGAACCCGCAGCGGCCCGCCTCCGGGACGTCGAACACCACGAACCGGTCGCCCGGCTGGAAGATCTCGTACGGCCGCCAGGGGAAGATCTTGCGGTACCAGGCGGCCAGCTGGCCCTCCGGGGAGAACGCCACCGCCGTGTTGAACACCGCGCCGGGTACGTCCGCGTCGACCTCGCACAGGCTCCCGGGCAGCAGCCAGATGCCCAGGTCGCCGGCCAGCTCGGCGAGCGCCTTCACCCGGCGCCCGGTCAGTGGCTCGGCGTAGGACCGCAGCTGCTCGTCGGACTCCACGCCGAACAGGTGCAGCTCGGGGTAGGCGACCAGCCGGGTTTGCGGGAACCGAGCCAGTACGCCGGCCACGTCGTCGGTGAACCGGCTCAGCGCGTCCGCGACCGGCAGGGGCGGTTGCTGGACGACCGCGACAGGCAGCGTTCTGGCCATCTCGGGACCCTAATCCGGTTCGGCTCGCGGGGGAGGTCAGAGCGGGTGGCTCGGAGCGGACCGCTGAGAGTCGTTCTCAGAGTGGCAGGCCGGTGAACACGGTGACCTGCTCCTCGGTGAAGTCGTACATGGCCGAGGCGGGCCCCTCCCGGCCGACGCCGGAGTCCTTCACCCCGCCGTAGGGCATCTGGTCGGCCCGGAAGCTGGGCACGTCGCCGATCAGCACGCCACCCACCGCCAGCTTGTTGGACGCCTCGAACGCGGTGTGCAGGTTGGTGGTGAACACCCCGGCCTGCAGCCCGAACTTGGAGCTGTTCATCCGGCTGAAGCCCTCCTCTACCGAGTCGACCCTGTTCAGCGAGAGCACCGGGCCGAACACCTCCTCGGCCATCACGGCGGTGTCCTCCGGGGCGTCGGTGAGCACGGTCGGCTCCACGGTCGTCCCGGACCGCCCGCCGCCGGTGGCCAGCGTGGCGCCGGCGGCCGCGGCGGCCGCGATCCACTGCTCGACCCGCTCGGCGGCGGCGAGGTTGATCATCGGGCCGACGTCGGTGCGCGGGTCGCGGGGGTCCCCGGTGACCAGGTTGCGCACCTCGGCGACGATCTTCTCGCGCAGCGCGTCCCAGTGCGTGGTGTGGATGTAGACCCGCTGCACCGAGATGCAGGACTGGCCGGCCTGGTACATCGCGAAGGTGGCGATCCGGCGCGCGGCGTAGTCCAGATCGGCCCAGTCCGGGGTGACCAGCACGGCGGCGTTTCCGCCCAGCTCCAGCGCGACATGCTTGCGCGGCACGCTGTCGGCGATGCTCCAGCCCACCGGCACGCTGCCGGTGAAGGACACGATCGGCAGCCGGGGGTCGGCGACCAGGCCGGGCGCGGCGGTGTTCGGCACCGGCAGTACCGACCAGGCGCCGGCCGGCAGGTCGGTGCCGGACAGCACCTCGCCCAGCAGCAGCGCGGTCAGCGGGGTGCCCGGCGCCGGCTTGAGCACGATCGGCGCGCCCACCGCGATCGCCGGGGCGACCTTGTGCGCGACCAGGTTGAGCGGGAAGTTGAACGGGGTGATGCCCAGCACCGGGCCACGCGGCACCCGGCGGATCATCGCGGTGCGCCCGACGCCGCCCGGGTCGGTGTCCAGCCGCTGCATCGTCGGGGAGAACCGCCGCGCCTCCTCCGCCGCCCAGCGGAAGGTGGACACCGCGCGGGCCACCTCGACCCGGGACCACTTCACCGGCTTGCCGGACTCCGCGGTGATCAGCTCGGCGAACTCGTCGGAGCGCGCCGCCAGCGAGCCGGACACGTGGTCCAGCGCGTCGGCGCGCACGTGCGCGGGCAGGGCGGCCGTCTCGGCGCTCGCCTCGGCGGCGGCGCGGACCGCGCGCTCGGTGTCCTCGGCGGAGGGCAGGTCGTGCTCGCCGGCCACCGACCCATCGAACGGGCTGCGGATGACCGCGGTGTTCGGGCTGCTGGCCGGCTTCCCGGCGACCCAGAAGGACGTACTCATCAGACCATCTCCTAGCCGAGGACCTGACCTGAGTGTGCGTCGTACCCCCGCCGTGTTGGATATGGCCATTCTGTGGTGCGCCAGCCGTCAAACCACGCCATTCTGGCTAGACGGGCTCACCGCAGAGGGAGTGGTTGACATGTCGGACGCTCCGCCGGCGGCCGACAGCGGCTGGACCATCCCGGTCCGCGAGCTGCTCGGCGCCACCGAGCTGGGTCTGCGGGTGCTGGCCGGGGCGGCCGCGCTGGACCGCGAGGTGTCCTGGGCGCACGTCAGCGAGCTGGTTGACCCGACCGAGTTCCTCCAGGGCGGGGAGCTGCTGCTGCTCACCGGCGTCAGCCTGCCGGCCGGCGAGCAGGCCCAGCACACCTACGTGCAGCGGTTGGCCGACGCCGGGGTGGCGGCCATCGGGTTCGGCATCGGGCTGAGCTGGGAGGCGGTACCTCCGGCGCTGGTCACCGCCGCCGAGCGGGCCGGGCTGCCGCTGCTCGAGGTGCCCAGGGCCACCCCGTTCCTGGCCATCACCAGGGCGGTGGCCCAGGCGATCAGCCGCCGGGAGCGGGCCGCCCAGGAGCAGCTCCTGCACGCCCAGCGGGCGCTCACCGCCGCCGCCGTCGGCCGGGGCGGGCTGGCCGCTGTGCTGGACGAGATCCACCGGCTGGTCGGCGGCTGGGCGTTGCTGCTGAACCGGGGCGGCGCGGTGCTGGCCAGCTCGCCGCCGGCGGCCGCCGAGCACCGCGCCCGGCTGCGCGCCGACCTGGCCCGGCTGCGCGAAGCCCCGGGCGCGGCCAGCCTGGTGGCCCGGGACGGCGACACCGAGATCTGGGTGCAGTCCCTCACCGCCGGCACCGAGATGCTCGGCTACCTGGCCATCGGCAGGGCCACCCCGCTGACCGCCGTCGAGCGGCAGGTGGTGAACGCGGCGGTGCCCCTGTGCACGCTGTCCCTGGACCGCTCGCGGGTGGTCGGGCAGGGCAGCCGGCGCCTGCAGGCCAGCGTGCTGCGGCTGCTGCTGGCCGGGCAGAGCGGGCTGGTGGAGTCGGTGGCCGGTGAGCTGTGGAACGGGCTGCCGGCCGAGCCGGTGATCGTGTGGGAGTGCCGGGCAACCCGGTTCGCCCTGGTCGCCGCTCGGGAGCGGCTGGTCGCGGACCGGCAGTTGGCCTCCGCCCGGGTGGTTTACGGGGAGCTGGACGACGTGTTGGTCGGTGTGGTGTCCGCCGAGTTCCGCGGCGGCGTCCCGGCGGGCGACCTGGAGCGGCTGCTGCGCGCGCTGCGCGGGGTGGACGGGCTGCGCATCGGGATGTCCGAGCCGGCCGGCTACGGCGAACTGGCGGCGGCGCGTGGGCAGGCGCGGCGAGCCGCCGAGTACGGCACCGGGTCGGACACCCGGGTCACCTGGTTCCGGGAGATCCCCCGCCTCGGCCTGCTCGAGCTGCTTCCGCCGGAGCGCGCCGCCGAGTTCGCCGCGTCCGTGCTGCGGCCGCTGCGCACCGAAGCAAGCGCCGGGACACCCGGGCGGCGGGCCGAGCTGCTGCGCTCGCTGCGGGTGTGGCTGGCCCACCACGGCCAGTGGGATCCGGCGGCCGGTGAGCTCGGCGTGCACCGGCACACCCTGCGCAATCGCATGCAGCGGGTGGAGCAGCTGCTCGGCCGGGAGCTGGACTCGCCGGACCTGCGCGCCGAGCTCTGGCTGGCGCTGCGGCTGGACGAACGCCGAGCAGGGACCAACTAGCGCCGGTCACCTAGCGCGGGTCAACTAGCCGAACTGGCGGATCTGACCAGCGAAATCCGCCATTCCGCACATGTCTGGCCGGCTCGGCGCACGGATAGCGTGCCAGTCATGGTTGCTCAGCACCGCGAGATCGTCTCCGCGATTCCCGGCCCACGCTCCGCCGCCCTGCACGAGCGCAGGGTGCGCGCGGTCAGCGCCGGAGTCGGCGCCGGCCTGCCCATCTACGTCGACGAGGCGTCCGGCGCGATCCTGCGCGACGTGGACGGCAACCAACTGATCGACTTCGCCAGCGGCATCGCGGTGACCAGCGTGGGCAACAGCGACCCTCGGGTGGTGGCCCGGGTGCGCGAGCAGGTCGAGCGGTTCACCCACACCTGCTTCATGGTCACCTCCTACGAGCCGTACGTGGCGGTCTGCGAGCAGCTCAACGAGCTCACCCCGGGTTCGCACGACAAGCGGTCGGCACTGTTCAACTCCGGCGCCGAGGCGGTGGAGAACGCGGTGAAGATCGCCCGCTACGCCACCGGCCGGGACGCGGTGGTGGCCTTCGACCACGCCTACCACGGCCGCACCAACCTGACCATGGCGTTGACCGCCAAGTCGATGCCGTACAAGTCCGGCTTCGGCCCGTTCGCCGGCGAGGTCTACCGGGTGCCGATGGCCTACCCGTACCGCTGGCCGACCGGCCCGGAGCTGTGCGCTTCGGAGGCGTTCGAGACCTTCGTCGACATGGTGCACACGCAGGTCGGCGAGCTGAACACGGCGGCGGTGCTGCTCGAGCCGATCCAGGGTGAGGGCGGCTTCATCGAGCCGGCGCCCGGCTTCGTGGCGCGGGTCGCCGACTGGTGCCGGGAGCACGGCATCGTGTTCATCGCCGACGAGGTGCAGACCGGGTTCTGCCGCACCGGCGACTGGTTCGCCAGCGAGCACGAGAACGTAGTGCCCGACCTGGTGACCACCGGCAAGGCGATCGCCGGCGGGCTGCCGTTGGCCGCGGTGACCGGGCGCGCGGAGCTGATGGACGCGGTGCACACCGGTGGCCTCGGTGGCACCTACGGCGGCAACCCGATCGCCTGCGCGGCGGCCCTGGGGGCGATCGAGACCATGCGCGCCGAGGACCTGACGGGGCGGGCGCGGACGTTGGGCACCGAGCTGCGGGCCCGGCTGGACAGCCTGGCCGCCAAGTACCCGGTGATCGGTGATGTGCGCGGGCGGGGCCTGATGCAGGCCGTCGAGCTGGTCAGCGACCCGGTCGCCAAGACGCCGGACCGGGTCACCACCGCGGCGCTCAACGCGGCCTGCCACCGCAACGGCCTGCTCACCCTGACCTGCGGCACGTTCGGCAACGTGGTCCGCTTCCTGCCTCCCCTGGTGATCAGCGACGAGCTGCTCGACGAGGGCCTGACCGTATTCGAATCCGCTCTCGCCGAGGTCACCGCCTAGGCGGTTCCGCGCTTTTCCGGAAGCTGAAGAGAATAGGCGGCCAAGGGTTTGGAGTGAATTTTCCACTTTACCCAAAAGTGCCGGTCAGTGGGCGGCGG
>DATHIT010000993.1:0-6294 GCA_035489915.1 Pseudonocardia sp.
AGAGGGGCTGGGCCGTGTGTCGAGGTCGACATGAGGGTTGTTTCTGGCGCGCGCCAACAACCCTGACGTCGATGTCGGCGCCACCAACCCCGGGCCACGCCACCAACCCCGTACCAACGCCATCAACCCCGGCCAACGCCACCGCCGCGACAGCCAGGGGCGTTTGCCTGAGGGTTGACGACAAGGTCAGCCAGTGTGTGACGAAGGCCACAGCCGTTCGACGGCCGCCGCTGAATCGGATCTTCGTCATGGACCCGACCGCCGATGAGGTAGCTCGGTGGCCGGCGACCCGCGGCTACGGGTCCCTTCAGCCGTTCGAGTCGCCGCGCCGATCGCTACAGTTCGCCGTTGATGCAGGTCAGATGGAGGAGGTAACCGTGGCCGAGTCCGCCACGGCGGCGCTGGAGTCGTTGCTCATGTCCAGCCCGTTCAGCGATCCCGCGCTGTTGGAGGCGACCGACGCGGTCCCGGACCGCCGGATCCTGCCCGACGTGACCGTGGTCAAGGTGGGCGGGCAGAGCCTGATCGACCGGGGTCGCGCCGCCGTCTTCCCGGTGGTCGACGAGCTGCTCGAGATCAAGCGGACGCACCGCCTGCTGATCGGCACCGGCGGTGGCACCCGCGCTCGGCACATCTACTCGCTGGCCGCCGAGCTGGGGCTGCCGACCGGGGTGCTCAGCGAGGTCGGATCCGCCGTGGCCGGGCAGAACGCCTCGATGCTCGGCTACCTGATGGCGCGGCACGGGGTACCGGTGGTCGGCTCGACGGCGCTCAGCGCGATCGCGCTGTACCTGGCCGAGTCGGGCGCGGCGATCTTCTCCGGGATGCCGCCGTACGACATGTGGCAGCGGGTACCGGAGACCGGGGTGATCCCGCCGTACCGCACCGACGCCGGCTGCTACCTGGTGGCCGAGACCTACGGCTGCGCCAACATGATCTTCATCAAGGACGAGGACGGCCTCTACACGGCCAACCCGAAGAACGACCCCTCGGCCACCTTGATCCCGGAGATCACCGTGGACGAGCTGATCGAGGCCGACCTGCCCGACCTGGTGGTCGAACGGCCGGTGCTCGAACTGATGCGCCATGCCCGGCACGTGCGCTCGATCCAGATAGTGAACGGGCTGCGACCGGGGCTGATCCGGCGCGCCGTCGAGGGTGAGCACGTCGGCACCATCATCAGGAGCTCCTCATGACCGCCGCGAAAGACGTCCCCTCCGCGCTGATGCGGCAGACCCTGCTGGACCGGGATCTGGTCAAGCCGATCGAGCGCCCGGTGATCCGCCTGCTGCCGTGGCTCGAGGTGGTGGCGATCGGCGGCACCGCGATCGTGGACCGGGGCGCCGAGGCGCTGCTGCCCGTGGTGGAGGAGCTGCGCGGGCTGCTGTCCGAGCACCGGATGCTCATCCTCACCGGCGCCGGGATCCGCGCCCGGCACGTGCTCGGGGTGGGGCTCGACCTCGGCCTGCCCACCGGCGTGCTGGCCAGCCTGGCCTCCGTCGAGGCGGAGCAGAACGGCCACCTGGTCGCCGCGCTGCTGGCCGCCTATGGGGTGTCCTACCTGCCCCACGGCGGGGTCGCCCACCAGCTCGCCGTGCACCTCGCGGCCGCCCGCGCCGTGGTGTCCACCGCGTTCCCGCCCTACGGGTTGCACGAGGTGACCCCCAGGGTGGGCAAGCTCCCGGTGCACCGCTCGGACGCCGGCACGTTCCTGATCGCCGACGCCTACGGCGCGGCGCGCTGCGTGTACATCAAGGACGTGGACGGGGTGCACGACGGTGACAAACTCGTTCCCAGGGTGAGCACCTCTGAGCTGCGCGAGCTTGGGCCGGCGGCGAGTCCGGTGGACGGGTTGGTGCTGGAACTGCTGGAGCAGGCCAAGAACCTGAAGGAAATCCAGGTCGTGAACGGCCTCACCCCCGGCGCCGTCACCGACGCGCTGGGAGCCAAGCCGGTCGGCACAGTGATCTACGCCGGCTGACCGACCAGGCCACGAACCCGGGATTGGCCCCCTCGACAACACCTGCTCAACCCGCGTGTTCGCGGACGCAGGGTGTGCCGTAGGGGCGCAGTTCTCTGCAACGACGCGAGTCAGCCGAAGAAGGCTCGCAGCTCACGTGCGACGCCTTCAGGTGCTTCCTCCGGAAGAAAGTGGCCGCTGTCGGCGATTGCTTGGCCCTGCACGTCGTGCGCGTGGCGCTGCCAGTTGGACAGCAACGAGGACGAGGCCAGGGCTCCCTGCTCTCCCCACAGCACGAGCATGGGCATCTCGGGCATGCGGCCGGCGGCGGCGTCCTTCTCGTCACGAACATCGTCGATCACGTCGGCGCGGTAGTCGTCGAAGCCGCACCGCAGTGCTCCTGGCTGGGAGAAGGCGCGGACGTACTGGTCAACCGCATCCGGGGTGATGGCGTCCCGGTTGTGGGTCATGCTTTGGTAGAAGAAGTTCAGGTACGCCGGGATGTCCGCACCGACCAGCAGTTCGGGTAGATCCTGCTGACGATGGAACCACCAGTGCCAGCTCTGTGCGGCGGATTCGCGGTTCATCTGGGCGAGGGTGGGTTTCGGAGCGATGTCGAGCAGTGCCAACCGGGACACCTCCGCCGGGTGGTCGAGTGCCCAGCGGTGGGCTACCCGCCCGCCACGGTCGTGGCCCGCCACGCCGACCCGCTCGAAACCGAGTTCGCGCAACAACGCGGAAAGGTCGGCGGCCATCGTGCGTTTGTCCATCCCCCCAGCCGGCTTGTCACTTTGGCCGTAACCACGCAGATCGGGCACGATCACGGTGTGGTCGGCGGCCAGGTCGTCGGCGACGTGCCGCCAGGCGTACCCCGTCTGCGGCCAGCCGTGCAGCAGCACGATCGGGGAACCCTCCCCGATACGCCGGTAGTGCATGCGAATCCCGTTGACCACAGCGGTTGCCATGGGTTCCTCCTTCGAAGAGTGGTCTGAGTTCTCAGGCGGTCGAGGTCCGTGCCGCTGCCTGACGGACCGTTTTCTCCCCTGGGCGGCCGAGAACACTCACGGCCACACCAGCCGCGGGCAGGATGGCGACCACGGCCAACGCGGCGGACAACGACAGGGCCGAAGCCAGGCCGCCGACAACCGCGGTGCCGATCGAGCTGCCCCCGTAGACCAGGAAAGAGAACAGGCCCTGAGCGGTGTCGCTGTCCTCATCGGCCACCAGCTTCGGCACCAGGCCGAACAGGACGGCTTGGCCGCCGGTGAATCCACAGACCGCGAGTGCCAGGGCCACCACGACGAAAACCGGTTCGCCGAGCGCCCCCAGCAGCATGCCGGTCGTCGACAGCACGCCGAGCACCGCGGTGATCTGCCAGGTCCGCAACCGTGACGTCAACGGGCGGATCAGCCGTGCGGCGACCAAGGAGCACAACGCCGGTGGAAGCAGGACGGCACCCACTCCGAGACTTCCCCACCCGGTGTCTGCTTCGATCAAGGACGGCGCCGCGAACAACAGCGCGTAGTAACCACCGAAGATCGTCAGACCGGCGACAGCGCTGGTCAGGAAACCCGGCGCGCCGACCACCCGGCGAGGGACGAACCCGTCCGGCCTGCGACGTATCCGTCGCGCAAGGATCGCGGCGGACAGCACGGCGGCCACGACGAGAGCGAGGATCACCGGCAGGGACAGCCCGGTGGATCGTGCTTGCAGCAAAGTCACGATTGCTCCGCCGAGCACCGCAAGGGCCGCTGCGCCGCCCCAGTCCAGCTGCTGTCGCGGCCTGTCCCGTTGCCCCACGGGGGAGAGTCGAGCGGTGAACACGAGTAGCAACAAACCCAGCGCCGGCACTGCCATCGTCGCGCGCCAGCCGAGCCACGCCGTCAGGACACCACCGACCAGCGTGCCGCAGGCCGAGGCCATTCCGCCGCAGGCGGCCACAGTGCCCAGCGCGCGGTCCCGCTCTTTGCCCACCAGAAGCCCGGTGAGAGCGCTGTAGGTCGCGATCATCATGCCGCCTGCACCGAAGCCGCCGATCAGCCGGCCCGCGACCAGGATCAGCAACGACGGCGCGAGCGCCGCGATGAGCGACCCACCGGACATCGTCACCGTCATCAACACCAGAATTCGGCGAGTGCCCCACCTGGGCACCAGCCTGCCGGTTAGCGGCATCGCGAGCGCCGAGGTCAGCGCCCATCCGGCGAGGACCCAGGCCGTCGCTCCGAACGGCAGGCCGAGCGATCTGCCCACCGCGGGCAACGCGATCGAAGGGGCTCCCATCGCGACGAACTGCGGAAGTACCTGGCACCCGAAGAGGAATCCCGCCTTGCGCCCCGATGGGCCAGAGCCGGCACGCAGGCCGGTCATGTCAGATGACGCTTCCGACGCGCTACACGACATACGCCGACCCCCTTTGGGTGTAGTAGGCTAAACGAGCTTTGCATATCACACACTAGAGGAGGGCTGCGTGACACGTCAAACGCCTTTTGACGACTACACCTCGCTTTCGCTGAACATTGCCGTCGATCTCGCGAACACGCTCCTGCCCATGGCGGGCGAGGACACCCTGGAACGCGCGGAGGACCTGCGGGACTTCCTGCGAGCTCACGACGAAGCCGTCTCCGCCGCCGACGAGCCCGCGGCGCGATGGCACGTGGACGCGGCACAGGTGCGCGAGACGAGGGAGCTGCGGGACACGCTGCGGGTGATCTTCGAGTTCGCCGCTACCGAACCGGCACGTGCCGTCGCCGCCCTCGACGCCGGCCTGATCGCGAGCGGTGCGACACCACGGATGAGCCACCGGGACGGGTGGCCGTACCGGTACTTCACCTCCACCCGGCCGGACTGCGCGAGCTGGCTGGCCGCCACGACACTGACTGGCGTGGCGGCGATGCTGAGCGAGTACGGCGGACGCAGGCTGGGCACGTGCACCGCGGACTCCTGCCGCGCCGTCTACCTCGACCTGTCCAAGAACACGTCCAAGGTCTACTGCTCCCAGACCTGCGCACATCGCCAGAGCGTCGCGGCATTCCGTGCGCGCAACCGGTCGGCACGGTGATCCACGCCGGCTGACTCCGTCAGGCTCCGGTGGTGGACCCGGGCCGGATGATCATCAGCACGGTCACCGCCACCCACAGCAGGTTGAACATCCCGGTGTACATGGCCAGCCGTGCCGACATTCGCTGGGTTCCCTCGGGAGCCGGTGTGGTGCCGGTGAGGGCGGCCAGGATGCGGCCTTGGCGTGGCAGTACCAGCAGCACCAGTACACCGGCCGCGATCGCGGTCAGCACGATGGAAACGATCAACCAGGCGTCACCCAGTACGCCGAGACTGCTCGCGGTGGCCAACCCGAACACCGGGACCACGATGCCCACTGTGGCGTAGACCCGGCAGATCCGGTGCAGGGTACGCAGGACGGTGCGATCGCCATCCGCGCCTGGCTCGGCGAGGGCGCGGCGCGCGGCGGCGGGGAACATGCTGGCGGCGACGGTCACCGGCCCGATCGCGATGATCACGGCCAGCACATGGACGGAGAGCAGGAACTTCGTCACGAACCGGCCACCCCGGATCAGCCCTCCCCCTCGTTGTCGATCAACTCGACGCTAGCCGGGGTTGGACAGAACTGGAATGGGCCAGAATGCCAGATTCCAACGGATTCTCGCCAATGGTTTGACCAGCGGCTCTGGCTAACTACACAGGCCAGACTCTTGGCTGAAATGAGCGAAATCTCTACAGTTCTGCCATGCACACCGTGGCTGTCCTGGCCCTGGACAAGGTCATCCCATTCGACCTGGCCACCCCGATTGAGGTGTTCACCCGCACCCGCCTGCCCGACGGCCGCGCCGCCTACCGCCTCCGGATCTGCGGGGCCACCGCCACAGTCGACGCCGGCGCGTTCACCCTGCAACCACCCTGGGGCCTGGGTGCCCTGGCCGAGGCGGACACCATCCTGCTGCCCGGCTGCGCCGATCCCAGCGCGCCGATCCCGGAGGAGGTGCTCGACGCGCTGCGGCTGGCCGCGGCCAACGGCACCCGGATCGCCTCGATCTGCTCGGGCGCGTTCATCCTGGCGGCGACCGGGCTACTCGACGGGCACCGCGCGACCACCCACTGGCTCGGCACCGCCATACTCGCCGCCCGGTATCCCCGTATCCAGGTGGACCCGAACGTCCTTTACGTGGACAACGGCCAATTCCTCACCTCGGCCGGAGCGGCGGCGGGGCTGGACCTGTGCCTGCACCTGATCCGCCGCGACCACGGCTCCGCGGTGGCCGCCGACGCCGCCCGGCTGTCGGTGATGCCGCTGGAGCGCGAGGGCGGGCAGGCCCAGTTCA
>DATHIT010000994.1:0-2012 GCA_035489915.1 Pseudonocardia sp.
CCCCAGGCCGCGCCGAGCAGGAACAGCCCGATGACCGCCCACCACGGCCGAAGCATGCCCAGCGGGCCGGTGCCCAACACCGCGTACACCAACAGCTGCAACCCGGTCACCGAGCCCACCTCGCCCACCGCGCTGACCAGCGCCGACGCCACCGCCAGCAGCATGATCACCACGACGGTGGCCCAGCCGCGACCGTGCAGCACCAACCCGACCGCCAGGCCCGCCGCGCTACCACCGATCGTGGCGGTGGCCACCCGCTTCACCCGCCCCAGGTACGGGCCACCGCGATCGACCACTGAGCTGACCAGTCCACCCAGCGCGATGGGCAGGCAAACCGATGTATGACCGGTGACCAAGCCCGCCGCCAAGGGCAGGCAGATCGCCAGCGGCGCACGGACCATCCTCGGCCACGGTGGTTGCGCCGGTCGTGGACGTACGACCTCGACCAGCCAGCGCGGAACGATCTCCGCAAGCGGGCGCTTCACCACAACCTCTCGAGCAGTTCTTGGGGCAGCGGGATAGTCACGCCTTGGGCGACCGGCACATGAGCGCTATCCGATCGCGGCGCCGAAGAGGTGACCGATGCCGTAGGTGAAGGCGAGCCCGATGGCTCCGCCAATGACCACCCGGGCCACGGCCCGGCGTACGTGGCTGCCCCCGATCCGGGCGCTGACCGCCCCGGCGATTCCCAGGGCGAGCAGGACGGCCACGAACGTGACCGGCACCCGCAAGCCCGGCGGGGGAAGCAGGATCGCCAGCAACGGCAGCAGCGCCCCGACAGTGAACGACAGCGCGGACGCGGCCGCGGCTTGAATCGGATTGGCCAGCTCGGCGGGGTCCAGATGCAATTCGACGTCCAAGTGCGCGGCGAGCGCATCGTGGGCGGTGAGCTCGGCGGCGACGGTCCGCGCGGTAGCCGCCGACAGGCCCTTGGCCTCATACAACGCGATCAGCTCGGCCAACTCCGCCGTGGGCATTTCAGCGAGCTCCCGTTTCTCCTGCGCCAGCTCCGCGGTCTCGCTGTCGCGTTGGCTGCTCACCGACACGTACTCGCCCAATGACATCGACACCGCCCCGGCCACCAGCCCGGCCAGCCCCGCGGTGAAGATCGGCCCGCGGGCGGCGGTGGCTCCGGCCACCCCGACCACGATGCCGGCGACCGACACGATCCCGTCGTTGGCTCCGAGCACACCGGCGCGCAGCCAGTTCAACCGTCCCAGACCGACCCCGGCATGCGGCTCACCGGAATGCGTCGGCAGATCCTCCCGGGCGGCCCGCACCTGATCCGGTGACGGCTCCGCTCCCTCATCAGCAGCCATACCCACCACTGAAAGCACCCCAGACCGGGCGTGTCCAGAGTTCTGCGCCCGTTTCACCCCGAAGCCCCGCCGGCAGATCCAAGCCCGGGTTACGCCGTTTCTCGGCGCCGACGAGATGGATTCCCTTGCACCGCGGTCCAAATTAACCGCCTTCGGCCCTTTTGATCTGATTGGCGATGCCGTCGTGGGAAAGGTTCGCCGCCAAGAACGCCTTGGTTGTGGGTAGGCTCAGATGAAGCTCGGAGCAGGTGCTGATAGCCACTTCGCCCTGAGCCAGCTCGAACTCGAGGGCGTGACCACCGTGTGTGCGGCCTTCGTCGAGGAAATGCAGATGATATCCGGCCACGGAAATACCCTGCTCGTATTCTGGGGTACGGAAGCCGGCGAGCGTGCCGACGGCGTCATGAAAGACAGCAATCGGCTCGTCGGCGGTCGCTTCCGTCAGCGGCGGGTATGGCGGAGTCTGCGCCATCACCGTGCGGGTTCGCACCTGTTTGAATGTGCCGGTGACTTTGATGGCGTGCATCAGGTTAGCGCTGCTGATGGTGTGGTCGAGCCTCGCCACGAGCTCGTCTCGGCCGACCGGCGAGGACACCGAGAACACGGTCCGCGGCTCAAACCAGGTGACAACGGCGAACGGAGTGAGGTCATGGTCGTCGGCGACGCTGGCGCGGCCGTCCGAACGCAGGTGAT
>DATHIT010000995.1:0-10052 GCA_035489915.1 Pseudonocardia sp.
CGCCGGGAAACGCCACCGCCGTGGCCACCAGCACCACCGGGTTGATCGCCGGCGCGGCCAGCAGGAAGGTCAGCGCGGCGGCGTCCGGCAGACCCTGGCTGATCAGCCGCCGGGCCACCGGCACGGACGCGCACTCGCAGCCGGGCAGCACCGCGCCGGCCAGCCCGGCCACCGGCACGGCGAGCGCCGGCCGCCGTGGCAGCAGCCGACCCAGCACGGCCGGCGAGACGAACGCGGCGATCAGCCCGGAGAGCAGCACGCCGAGCACCAGGAACGGCAGTGCCTGCACGCAGACCGCGACAAACACGGTGGCCGCGATGCGCACCGCCGACGAGTCCAGCGACTCGGCCAATGGCCGCTGCAGCAGCAGCGCGGCCGCCAGCACCGCGCAGAACACCTGCAGCGAGGTGATCCGGAAGGTGCGGATGCGGGTCGGCCGGGTGCCGGCGGTCGTGGCGCCCGGCTTGATGTCGGTGGCCGGGCCGTCGGCGATGTCGTCGGCGCTCGAGTTGCCGGTGGTGTCGGTGGGGGAGGCCACGGCGGACATGCTGCCAGCGCGGGGTGGTCTACCGAGGCAGATTCGGGCCACAACTTGGTTGGCGTCGTGAGTGGCGATGGTCGCTATAGCGACCATCGCCACTCACGACCTCAGTTGGCGGAGGCGCGGCGCAGGGTGCGGGCGTATTCGCGGAGTCGATCCGGCAGCCTGTCGGCGGTGAGCGTCCCGGCGCGCAGCCAACGGCAGAGTGCGGTGGCGTCGGCTGTGTCCCGGATCGGGCCGACCAGCACCGCCGGCCCGGACGGCTGCCGGGAGGCGTGGCAGGGCTGGACCATCGCGACCCGGCCGGTGGCCGCCGGCGCGGACGGGCCACACGCCTGGCAGAGCAGTTGACCCAGCAGGCAGCCAGTGACCACCAGGATCCCGTGCTCGGAGTGCCGGGTGGCGTCGGACAGCACCTGCTCGACCGGCCCCCGGGTGCGGGACGGGTCACGCCGGCCGCCGGGTGCGTCGGGCAGGGCGGCGGACGAGTCGGGCTGGATGCTGGGCGAGTCGGGCCGGCCGCCGGGTGACTCGGGCCGGTCGGCGGGGTGGGCAGTCGGGTGGTCACCGCGGCGGGCGCGGGCGCAGCCTTCGGCCTGGCACAGCACGAGGGTGTAGCCGTTCATGACTCGTCAGCCTAGTCGAGAATGATTGTCATTGCCATCTACTCGAGCGCCCAGCCGCGAGACCACCATCACGATCGACATCACGAACGCCGAGCCCTAAACGACAATGCCCATGCACAGGCGCCGGACTGAGCCGTTGAATACCAATTTGTGGGGAGGTGTAAACGCCGTGCACGTGCGACGGTATCAGTGTTCAACGCACCGGGGGCCAACGGCGACCCGAGACGCACCGGTGGCTACATCAATTGAGCACAGCGATCGCTGGTTATGCGTTGTCTGCCCACAGCGAGCCACTCAAGTACAAGGCACTGGTCGCTATTTCACAACCTAGCGCCGCCTCATTGCGCATCGAACGCCCCATTACGCATTGAACGGAGACAGGAAATGCGTCAACGTGCCGTTCTCACCGGCGGAGCGGGTTTTCTCGGGTCCCACCTGGCTGAGCGGCTGCTCGATGCGGAAATCGACGTCGTCTGCGTGGACAACTTCCTGACCGGCTCTCCTGACAACGTCGCGCATCTGCAGGATCGAGAGGGCTTCCAGCTACTGCGCGCGGACGTAACCAACCATCTCGCCATTCCTGGCCCGGTCGACTTCGTGCTGCACTTCGCCTCACCAGCGTCGCCGATCGACTACGCCGAGCATCCGATAAAAACTCTCAAGGTTGGGTCTCTCGGCACGCTCCACACCCTGGGCCTGGCCAGGGAGAAGGGCGCGCGCTTTCTACTGGCCTCGACCTCCGAGACATACGGCGACCCCCTGGTTCACCCTCAGCCGGAGAGCTACTGGGGGAACGTCAACCCGGTCGGGCCCAGAGCTTGCTACGACGAGGCCAAACGGTTCGCCGAGGCCCTCACGACCTCGTATCGCACCTTCCACGGGGTGAACACAGCGATCATGCGGATCTTCAATACCTATGGCCCCCGGATGCGCGGCAACGACGGCCGGGCCATTCCGACGTTCGTCGGCCAGGCGCTGGCCGGGGAGCCAGTCACCGTGGCCGGCGACGGCAGCCAGACCCGTTCTGTCTGCTATGTGGACGATCTTATCGACGGTGCCTTGAAGCTGCTGTTCTCCGACCTGCATGGGCCGGTCAATATCGGCAATCCGCACGAGCTGTCGATGCTGGACCTGGCGAAATTGGTGATCGAGGTGGCCTCGTCGAACTCGACCATCGAGTTCGTCCCCCGGCCCCAGGACGACCCCAGCATCCGCCGGCCGGACATCTCGCTCGCCCGCGGTGAGTTGGGCTGGGAGCCGGAGGTGGACGTCCACGAGGGCCTGGGCCGGACCGTGGACTGGTTCCGCGCGCAGGTGAGCAGCAACCAAGACGCGACGAGGCGTCCGGTTCGACCGTCGCCGACCTCCGAGGCGCCCGCCAAGCGACAGAAGGTGGCGGTCATCGGCACCAGCTACGTGGGTGCGGTGACTTCGACCTGCCTGGCCTGGCTCGGCCATGAGGTGTGTGGATTGGACCTGGATCCGGCTCGCGCCGGCCAGCTCAGCCGGGGTCAGGTGCCGTTCTACGAGCCCGGGCTGGCCGAGCTGCTCAACACGACACTGGCCACCGACCGGTTACGGTTTACCAACGAGCCCGCCGAGGCACTCTCCGACGCCGACGTGATTTTCCTCTGCGTGGGCACTCCGACCTCGGCGAACGGGACGCCCGATCTCGTCCAGATCGAGGGGGCTCTGCGCACGGTGGCGCCGTACCTGCGCAACGGCAGTGTCGTGGTCAACAAATCGACGGTGCCGGTCGGTTCGGGCAACCTGGCTCGGACCATTCTGGAGGAGGCACTCCTTCAGGGCAGCCAGCCGACATTCCATGTCGTGTCGAACCCCGAGTTTCTGCGCGAGGGCTCGGCGATCGACGACTTCCTGCACCCGGACCGCGTCGTTCTGGGTGGCGAGGAGGTCGGCGTCGGCCCGGTGCGGGCGCTCTATCGCCCTGTTCTCGAGCAGTCCTTCGCCGGCGGACGCCGGAGCCGCAAGCCGACGCTGATCACCACAGAGTTGGCGTCCGCTGAAATGATCAAGTACGCGGCGAACGCCTTTCTCGCCACCAAGATCAGCTTTGCCAACGAGATCGCTACCCTCTGTGAGTTCGTCGGCGCGGACGCCCGACAGGTGCTTCCGGCGATCGGTGCCGACCAGCGCATCGGTCCGAACTTCCTGTCCCCCGGCATTGGTTGGGGCGGATCCTGCTTCGGTAAGGACATTGCCGCGCTGGTGGCCACCGGACAGGAATACGGGCACACCCCGACCCTGCTGCGCGCATCGGTAGAAGTGAACGACCTGCAGCGGGCCCGCTCCGTGCACAAGCTGCAGCGCGACCTGCGCGTGCTCAAAGGGCGACGCATCGCCCTCCTCGGGCTGGCCTTCAAACCGGGCACGGACGACCTGCGTGACGCTCCGGCGCTCGACATCGCCCGTCGGCTGCTCGCGGCCGGCAGCGTCGTCTCGGCCTACGACCCGGTGGTGAAGTCACTTCCAGAGGATCTGGCGGCGGTCAGGATCGCCACAGATGCCTACGATGCCGCGCACCGCGTCGACGCCGTAGTGCTGGCAACCGAATGGCCGGAGTTCCTCGACCTGGAGCCGGACGACATGCGCCGGGCCATGCACGGTGACCTGCTGCTCGACGGACGCAACTTCCTGCCTGTACAGGACTACGCCGTGGCGGGTGTGCGCGTCGAGGGATTCGGCTGGTGAACACCGACGCACGGCCCGAGCCCGCGGCCAAGGCGCCGACCGACCAACCGTTGGTGACCCAACACGTCTTTGAGCGAGCAAAGGAGACCACCCAGTGACCGTCGCCATCATCACCGGAGCGGCCGGCCTCATCGGATCGGAGGCCGCCCTGCATTTCGGCGGCCTCGGTCTCGACGTTGTCGGCATCGACAACGACATGCGCCGTGTGTTCTTTGGTGCCGACGGCTCGACCGACTGGAACCGTCAGCGCCTGCAAGCTCAGCTCGGGGGTGCGTACACCCACCTCGACCTGGACATCCGCAACCGGGACGCGGTACAGGACGTGTTCACCCGGTATGGCAACGACATCGGTCTGGTGGTGCACACCGCGGCGCAGCCGTCGCACGACTGGGCCGCCGGCGACCCGTTCACCGACTTCGACGTCAACGCGGTAGGTACGTTGAACGTGTTGCAGGCGTGTCGGGTCAGCAGCCCGACCGCGCCATTCATCTTCACCTCTACCAACAAGGTCTACGGCGACCGGCCGAATAGTCTGCCGCTGGTCGAGCGAGACACCCGGTGGGAGATCGCACCCGGGCACACCTATCAGGACGGCATCCGAGAGGACATGTCGATCGACACCTGCCTACACAGCGTGTTCGGCGCCTCCAAGGTCGCCGCGGACGTCATGGTGCAGGAGTACGGACGTTACTTCGACATGCCTACGGCCTGCTTCCGGGGCGGCACACTGACCGGGCCGCAGCACTCCGCTGCCCAGTTGCACGGGTTCCTCGGCTATGTCATGAAATGTGCGATGTCACGCACCCCGTACACGGTTTTCGGCTACGGCGGCAAGCAGGTTCGCGACGCCATCCACTGCGCTGACCTGATCAACGCGTTCGACCGGTTCTGGCGAGCCCCGCGAGTCGCCGAGGTCTACAACATCGGCGGCAGCCGCTTCAGCAACTGCTCGGTCATCGAAGCCATCACGCTCGCTGGGAAGATCACCAGACAGGAGATGGCCTGGAGCTACTCCGAAACCCACCGCACCGGTGACCACATTTGGTGGATCGGCGACAACGGGCGGTTCGCCGAGCACTACCCGGGCTGGCAGTTGGAGCACAATGTGGAGGACATCCTTACCGAGATGTTCGACGCGAATGCCGAGCGATGGTCCACGTGATCGATAGGGCTCATGGAGGGTGCGCGGAAGCCGGGTAAGGAATTGGCTCCAATGCGCTCCCCAATACACGTCCTCGGCGTTCGGGCAACGACTGATGGAATGGTAAAGGAGGCGACCGACGTGCGGACTCCCCACGTGGATCAGAAGGTGGAGGTCGCCGTTCTGGAGACCAACCCGATCGGTCATCGGATGCACTACGTCAGATATCTGGTCGATGCCGTGGGACCCGAGGGTTGCATCGTGCTGACCAGTGGCCGGGTCACCGACTCGGAAGAGTTCACGGAGCACCTGTCCTCGGCCGTCGATATCACAGTGGCGCTGCCCGAAGTCGACACTCCTCGCGCGGCATTGGGGGCAGCGGTGTCGAAGGCCCGGGCAGCCGGCGCACGTGCATTGATTGTGCCCGATGGCGACTTCTACCTGATCCCGCTGCTGCTCCTACTGCTCCGCCATCCACGCCTTCCCCTCGAGGTCCGTCTGCTGATAATGCGCACCACGACGATCAACGGCCCGGAGCGCCTGCGGCCCGCCACCCTGGTCAAGCCTCTCCTTGCCCAGTTGGTGCGGGTGTTCCGTCAGGCGCGGATCATGTTCCTGACCGACGCGCTCGGGGTGGTGCGTGCGCGGCCGGGGTACCCGGGCATACCGGCCGTCAAGGATCCGGTGCAACCCGAGAGTCAAATCGCCCATGACCGACCCGCCTGGCTCCCGCGCAGGCAACCCGGGACTCCGCTGATCGGCGTCTTCGGCGTGATCACTCCTCGGAAGAACCTTCCGCTGCTGGTCAAGGCTATGGACCTGTGCCCCTCGGCCGTGCTGGTCGTGGGCGGGGCATTGGAACTAGGGACGCGTGAATTCGTCGACTCCGACGAGGATGTACGACGACTCATTGCCTCGGGGCGACTGGTTATCGCCGACCAACTGTTCAGGGCGGATGAGTTGGCCGCGGCGTTGGCCCACGTCGACCTCGTTGCGGTGTTGCACGACAACGACGCGCCGAGCGCCATCCTCGCGCAGGCCTGTGTCGGCCACACCCCTGTCCTGGTTCCCGCCGGGGGATGGTTGGCCCAGGTGACTGAGTCCACGGGAGTGGGAGCCACCACAACTCTGACCGCCGAGGGCGTCGCCGAGGCGATTCAGCGGGTCACCCGAGATCGCCGGCGATATGTCGAGGCGACACGGGTGCACGCGTCGCGCATCAACACCGTGGACTTCGTGGAGAAGCTACTCGGACGATGACACAAAGCCCGCTTTCCGGTAGGTGGCTATTTGGGCGGCGGTTTCTTCGGCGGCGAACACCGAGGCGAACTCCTGCACGCTGATCGCCGTGCCGGTGGTCAGCCCGGTGTTCTGCCACACCTCGAACAGTCGCTTCTGGGACGCGGTGGCGGTGCGGGTATGCCCGGCGACCCGGCCCAACCACTCGTCCACCGCCGCGTCCAGCTCGCCGGGCTCCACCACCGCGTTGCACAGTCCGCTGGCCGCGAACCGGGCCACCGGGTAGAGATCGCCGGTGAGGATCATTTCCTTGGCCAAGCTCAGCCCGACGTACTCGGAGAGCAGCGCGGCATCGGCCACCGACGGGATGCCCACCTTGATCTCCGGCAGCCCGAACGACGAGCGGGTGGTGGCCAGGCGTAGGTCGCAGGCCAGTGCGAGCTCGAACCCGGCGCCCAGGCAGTACCCGTCCACGGCGCACACGGTGGCCACCGGTGCGGTGCGCACGGCGGCCAACATCTCGCGCAGCTCGGCGATGAACGCCCTGGCCGAATCCGGGGTCAGGTCTTGGAACGAGTCCACGTGCATGCCCGCCGTGAAGGCCCGGTCGCCGGCCCCGGTGAACACCACCGCGCGCACGCCGTCCGGCAGCTGCATGGCGGCGCGCAGTGCGGAGATGTCCGCCGGACGCAGGGCGTTGAGCTTGGCCGGGCGGTCCAGCGTGATGCGCAGGGTGTCTCCGGTGCGCGCGACGGCTACGGCGGGCGGCTCGATGGTCGGCACGGGGCCTCCAGTTCGGCGAGGGGCAGGGGACGGGATGGAGTTGACCATGCCCGGCGGCGAGTGCACCAAAGTGGACTTTTTTTGAATGGTCGTTCGACGTAATGTCGATTGGAAGGATCACAGAAGACGGGGACTGACAGTGAAGTCAATCTTCTTTCACCTCATGCCGTACCGCGACCTACCGGCGGACTTCGAGTCCAAGTACGAGAGCATCTGGGTCACCCCGCCGAACACCGAGCTGTGCGATCCACAGAAGGTCGCGCAGTACTACCAGTGGAACCTGGACGAGCTGGAGCTGGCCGACCGGCTGGGCTTCGACGGCGTCGGGGTCAACGAGCACCACCAGAACGGCTACGGGTTCATGGCCTCGCCGAACCTGATGGCCGCCGCGCTGGCCCGGCGCACCCCGAACAACAGCGCGATCATGGTGCTGGGCAACACCCTGGCGCTGTACGCGCCGGCCACCCGGGTGGCCGAGGAGTTCGCCATGCTGGACGTGCTGTCCAACGGCCGGCTGGCCGCCGGGTTCCCGGTGGGCACCTCGATGGACGTCAACTTCTGCTACGGGGTGACCCCGACGGAGACCCGGCCCCGGTTCCGGGAGGCCGAGGAGCTGATCATCAAGGCGTGGACCCAGCCCGGCCCGTTCACCTTCAACGGCAAGTTCAACAAGCTGCGCTACGTGAACCCGTGGCCGCAGCCGCTGCAGAAACCGCACCCGCCCGTCTGGCTGGCCGGCGGCGGTTCGGTGGAGACCTGGGACCTGGCCGCCCGCCGCGACTACACCTACAGCTACCTGAGCTTCTTCGGTGCCAAGTTCGGCAAGAAGCTGATGGACGGGTTCTGGAACCGGATGGACGAGCTCGGGGTGGACCGCAACCCGTTCCGGGCCGGCTTCGCCCAGCAGATCTGCGTCTCGGAGACCGACGAGAGCGCGGAGAAGGAGTACCTGGAGCACTGCTCGTACTTCTTCAACAAGTGCCTGCACATCCCGCCGTACTTCTTCGAGGCGCCGGGTTACCGCACCCGCAAGAGCACCGAGTTCGCCATCAAGACCAACCAGCCGGGCGTGATCGCCGCCTCGGCCGCGCTGGAGAAGAACTGGAAGACCCTCAACGAGGAGGGCTTCATCATCGCGGGCAGCCCGGCCACCGTGGCGGACAAGCTGATCGAGGCGGCCAAGACGCTGCGGGTGGGCAATCTGCACGCGCTGCTGCAGATCGGCTCGATGCCGCACGAGCTGACCAAGAAGAACATCACGCTGTTCGCCGAGGAGGTCATCCCGAGGATCCGGCACATCTGGGACGACGAGGGCTGGGAGCACAAGTGGTGGCCGAAGGGCGCTGCCGAGAGGAGCGCCAGCGGAACGAGCATCGGCGCTGACCGGTCCAAGTCCAGCCCCGCCGCGAGCCAGGCCTGAGGAGGGACGAGATGACCGAGACGACTCAGCAGACGGAGAGTGCGCTGCCGCCGCACGTCACCGAGCGGCTGATCCCGGCACTGGCCGGCCGGATACAGGCCAGGGTGCTGGTGGCCGGTCATGGCGAGCCGGTGCTGTTCCTGCACGGCGCCGGCGGGCTGCTCTGGGACCCGTTCCTGGAGGCGTTGGCCGAAGGGCACACCGTGTACGCGGTCGAACACCCGGGCGCGGACACCGAGTCGTTGGATCACCTGCCCGGGATCTGGGAGCTGGTGCTGTTCTACGACGAGATCCTGGACGAGCTGGGGCTGGAGCGGGTGGCCGTGGTGGGCCACTCGTTCGGCGGCATGGTCGGCGCGGAGCTGGCCGCGAACAGCCCTCGGCGGATCTCCCGGCTGGTGCTGATCGCGCCGATCGGGCTGTGGCGCGACGACGCGCCGATCCCGGACATCGCCGGTGTCCCGGCCGAGCGGCTGCCTGAGCTGATCCTGGCCGACCCGACGAGCCCGCTTGCCGAGCTGCTCACCCCACCGGCCGACGATCCCCAGGCGCTGTTCGAGGCGGCCGTGCGGATGGCCAGCGTGCTGCACTTCATCTGGCCGCTGCCGGACAAGGGGCTGCGCGGCCGGATCCACCGGGTGTCCGCGCCCACCCTGCTGCTGTGGGGGGAGAAGGACGCGCTGGTCTCGCCGGTGTACGCCGAGGAGTTCGCCGGGCTGCTGCGCAGCTCGGAGACCGTGCTCATCCCGGACGCCGGCCACCTGCCCCAGCTGGAGCAGCAGCAAGCGACCCGCGAGGCCGTCCTGGACTTCCTCGACCGCCCCTGACCGTCCGGCGCGCAGCGGCGGGGTTGACTCCGCCGCTAGCGTGCGCTGGCATGGACCACACCTATCGAGTCACCGAGATCGTCGGTACCAGCCCGGACGGCGTCGAGGCGGCAATCAGCAACGCCGTCGGCCGCGCGTCCCAGACCCTGCGGAACCTCGACTGGTTCGAGGTCACCGAGATCCGGGGGCAGATCAACGACGGCGAGGTGAAGTACGTCCAGGTCGGCCTGAAGGTCGGCTTCCGGCTGGACGACAAGGAGTAGCGCCACTCACGGGGCTGTCGCGGCCGCGAAGTCGATCAGGGCGGCGTTGACCACCTCGGGGCGTTCCTGCTGGAGCCAGTGCCCGGCGCCGTGGATCACCTCGAAGGCGCGCAGGTTCGGCACGAACCGGTGCACCGAGCGGGCCAACCGGTCCAGGTCGAACGCGGCCACCACCGGGTCGCGGTCGCCCACCACGACCATCGCCGGCGGGGTGATCGGCGCGCCGTGCCACGCCGCGGTCAGCGCCCAGTTCCGGTCTATGTTCCGGTACCAGTTGAGCGGACCGGCGAAGCCCGAGTCGGCGAACGAGCTGACGTAGGTCTGCACGTCGGTCTCGGTCAGCCAGGTGGGCAGCCGCACCGGTTCCGACCAGATGTCGAGGAACTGGGAACCGTCCGGTACCTGCAGCTTGTTGATCTCCGGGTGGTCCCCGGAGATGCCGTAGAGCATCCGGCGGAACGTCTTGTCCAGGTCGGCCTCGAAGTCTGCCTCTACTCCCG
>DATHIT010000996.1:0-5430 GCA_035489915.1 Pseudonocardia sp.
GTCGGCGAACGGCACCGGCGTGTGCGGCCCGGTGACCATCTGGATCGGCGCACGCAGCGACCCGAACGCCTCGTGGGCGACCGAAGCGCCGATGTCCGAGGCCAGCGAGCAGCGCGGGTTGGACTCGTCCACCACCACCAGCCGGCCGGTGTTCTCCACGCTCTCCAGGATGGTGTCCAGGTCCAGCGGGCTGGTCGTCCGAGGATCGATGATCTCCGCTTCGATGCCGGCGGCGGCCAGCTCGGCGGCTGCCTCGGTGGCGGTGTTCACCATCCGCCCGATCGCCACGATGGTCACATCGGAGCCCTCGCGCACGATGTTGGCCTCGCCGAACGGGATCACATAGCTCTCCTCAGGCACCTCGCCGGTCATCTCGTAGAGCATCTTGTGCTCGGCGAAGATCACCGGGTCGTCATCCCGGATGGCGGCGATGAGCAGGCCCTTCGCGTCGTACGGGTTGGACGGCGCGGCCACCTTCAGCCCGGGTATGTGGGTGAACACCGGCAGCAGCGACTGGGAGTGCTGCGCGGCGGCGCGCAACCCGGCGCCCCACATGGTCCGGATGACCACCGGGGTAACCGCCTTGCCGCCGAACATGTAGCGGAACTTGGCTGCCTGGTTGAAGATCTGGTCGAAGCAGACGCCCAGGAAGTCGATGAACATCAGCTCCGCCACTGGGCGCAGCCCGCCGGTGGCCGCGCCGATGGCCGCGCCGATGAACGCCGACTCGGAAATCGGGGTGTCCATCACCCGGCCCGGATACTTGCCGTAGAGCCCCTTGGTGACGCCGAGGACACCGCCCCAGGCGTCCATCTCACCCGGCGAACCGGTGCCGCCGACGTTGTCCTCGCCGAACACCACCACCCGGGGGTCGCGGGCCATCTCCTGGTCCAGCGCCTCGTTGATCGCTTCGCGGTAGCTGATGCTGCGTGCCATGACCGTTCCTTCCTTCCGGGGATGCGGCGCGATCAGTACGTGACGTAGACGTCGGTGAGCAGCTCGGACGCGGCCGGCCTCGGCGCCGCCTTCGCCTCGTCGACCGAGCTGTCGATGAGGGTGGCCACCTCCCGGTCGACGGCGTCGAGCTGGTCGGCGGTGAGCTCCCCGCTCTCGGTCACCCTGGCCCGGAACCGCTTGAGGCAGTCCAGCTTCTCCCTGGCCTGGGCCACCTCGTCGCCCCGGTAGAGCTGCTGGTCACCCTCGAAGTGGCCGAAGTAGCGGGTGAACTTGACCTCGATCAGGGTCGGCCCGGCGCCCTCCCTGGCCCTGGCCACCGCCTCCCCTGCCGCCTCGTGCACCGCGAAGAAGTCGAACCCATCCACGATCACGCCGGGCATGCCGAACGCGGCGGCCCGGTCGGCGATGTCGTCGGTGGCCACCGACCAGGTGGACGAGGTCGCCTCGGCGTAGCCGTTGTTCTCCGCCACGAAGATCGCCGGCAGGTTCCACACGGTGGCCAGGTTCAGCGACTCCAGCGTGGTGCCCTGGTTGGAGGCGCCGTCCCCGAAGAACGCCACCGCAACGCCGCCGGTGCCGAGCTGCTTGCTGGCCAACGCCCGGCCGCAGATCAGCGGGGGGCCGCCGCCGACGATGCCGTTGGCGCCGAGCATGCCCTTGGACAGGTCGGCGATGTGCATGGAGCCGCCCTTGCCCTTGCACGACCCGGTGGCCCTGCCGTAGATCTCGGCCATCATCTCCTTGGGGTCGACGCCCTTGGCGATGCAGTGCCCGTGGCCGCGGTGGGTGGAGGCGATGGCGTCCCGGTCGTCGAGGTGGCTGCACACCCCGGTGGCGGAGGCCTCCTCACCCGCGTAGAGGTGCACGAACCCGGGGATGTCGCCGCTGGCGAACTCCTCGTGCACCCGCTCCTCGAACTCCCGGATGGTGCGCATGGTGCGGTACACCTGGAGCAGGGCGTCCGGGCCCAGCTCCTGGGACACCGTGGTCGGCAGGGTTCCGGTCATGACATCACGATCCCTCCGTCGATCATGACCGACTGCCCGGTCATGTAGTCCGAATCCGGTCCGGCCAGGTAGGAGACGAAACCGGCCACGTCGTCAGCGGTCTGCACCCGACCCAGCGGGATGCGCTCGGCGTAGGTGGCCAGCGCCTCCCCCTTCGCGGTGTTCAGGTACGGCCGCAGCTGCTCGTCGATCAGCTCCCACATGTCGGTGCCGACGATCCCCGGGCAGTAGGCGTTCACCGTGATGTTGTGCTGGGCCAGCTCCTTGGCGGCGGCCTGGGTGAGCCCGCGGACGCCGAACTTGGTCGCCGAGTAGTGCCCGAGGAACTCGAAACCCGCGTGCCCGGCGATGGACGCGGCGTTGATGATCTTCCCGCCGCCGCCCTGGTTGATGAACCGCTCGGCGGCCGCCTGCAGGCAGTACACCACCCCGAACACGTTCACCTCGAAGATCCTCTTCAGATCCTCCGGGGTGACCTCGAGCAGCGTCTTGACCTGCGCGATGCCGGCGTTGGCCACCATCACGTCGAGCCGGCCGAGCTCGTCCGCCGTCCGGGCGACCATGTCGAACACGGCGTCCCGGTCGGTCACGTCGGCCGGCACCGCCGCCGAACGACCTCCCGCGGCGGTGATCTCCTTGCTGACCGCGGTGGCCGACTCCGCGTTGACGTCGTTCACCGCGACGGCCAGCCCGTCGGCGGCCAACCGCATGGCGATGCCCCGGCCGATGCCCCGGCCTCCGCCGGTCACCAGGGCGACCCGTTGCGCTGTCATGGTGCCTCCTTGCGTTGGGCGGATTTAGGGGTGGACGAGGATCTTGACGTGCTCGTCCTTGTGCTCGATCAGCTGCCGGAAACCGCCGTCCACCAGCTCGTCCAGCCCGATCCGGCCGGTGATGAACTGGGCGGCGTCGACGGTGCCGTCGGTGAGCAGCCGGATGGTGTCCGGGTGGTCGCCGCAGTAGGCCAGCGAGCCCAGCACGGACACCTCGGAGATCACCAGGGAGTTCATCTGCACGGTCGCCGGCTGGCCCCAGATGGCCACGTTGACCACCGTCCCGCCGGGCCGCACCGAGCCGATCGCGCTGGCCAGCACGGCGTCGATGCCAGCGCACTCGAAGGCCACGTCCGCGCCGGCGCCCTCGGTCAGCTCGCGCACGGCCACCGGGACGTCGGTCTCGATCGGGTCCAGCACCACGTCCGCACCGGCACCGGGAGCCTTGGCCTTGCGCGCGGCGGCCGGCTCCACGGAGATGATCTGCCCGGCGCCGGCGGCCTTCAGCGAGGCGATGGTGACCAGCCCGATCGGCCCGGCGCCGAACACCACGGCGGTGCCGCCCTTGGGCAGCGGGGACAGCCGGACCGCGTGGTAGCCCACCGCGAGCGGCTCCACCAGCGCGCCGATGTCGGTGCCCAGCTCGCCCAGCGGGTGCACCCAGCGCTGGTCCACCACGCACCGCTCGGAGAAACCGCCCTGCGTGCCGGACAGCCCGACGAAGCCGAGCGAGCGGCAGATGTTGTACCGCCCGGCCTGGCAAGCGGCGCAGGTGCCGCACACGTAGTACGGCTCCACCGCCACCCGGTCACCCACCGCGACGCCCTCGACCCCGTCGCCCAGCTCGGCCACCGTCCCGGCGAACTCGTGCCCCATCACCACCGGCAGGGTTTCCCCGGTGAGCGGGTGCGGTGACCCCGGCGGCGGGATGAACAGCGGGCCCTCCAGGAACTCGTGCAGGTCGCTGCCACAGATCCCGCACCAGTCCACCGCCACCTTCACCTGACCGGCGCCCACCTCCGGCTCGGGTACCTCGTCGATCCGGATGTCGCCCCGCCCGTGGTACCGCGCTGCCTTCATCTGACCTCCTGGTGAGTCGGTTGGATCTGAGACACGAGCAGCCCGCGCTCGGCGGCGTGCGCCAGCGCGGCCCGGACGTCCAGCACGGTCGGGCCGTCCGCGCGCAGCGTCACCGAGACCGGAGTGCCCGGCCCGAACTCCAGCTCCCGCTCCCCGTCCACCGCCACCGTGCCCCGGGGGACCGCGCTGGTCACCGACTCACCGGCACGCAGCGGGGCCACCTCGAGCAGCCCGACCTGGGCGAGCACCCCGGGCGCCACCGGAGCCAGCACCCGGCGCGGGGCGGCGGCGTCGCCGGCCAACCGGACCCGCACCCCGCCCGGGTCGGTGCGCCCGCTCGGCGCGACCAGGCCGGCGATGCTGGACAGCCCGATGGCGTGCGGCTCGGCGAACGCGCAGTACAGCTCGCGCAGCGTGCCGACCTCCCACAGCGCCCTGGCGCCCACGTGCGCGACGGTGGCGATGCACACGTCGACCAGCGCGACCTCGGTGGCCGCGCCGCACCGCACGTGCAGCGCTTTGGCCCGGTAGGTGGCCTGCTCCCGAGTGACCCGCCCGGTGGCCAACAGGGCGGCCGCCGAACCGGCCACGGTGGCTTCCCACATCTCCGGGAAGGCGTTGTTCGTCCCGGTGGACAGCGGCAACAGCGGCAGCTCGGCGCACTCGGTGGACGCGGCCCGGACGGTGCCGTCACCGCCGAGCAGCACCACCACCGAGGCGCCCCGCTCGCGCATCTGGCGGACCAGCCGCCGGGTGTCATCCGCGTCCCCGGTGGGCCGGTCCAGCTCGCAGAACACCAGCTCGGGCCACCTGCCATCACGGGCGCGGGGCTTGCCGGCGGCCCGCAGCACGCCGCCGGCCACCCCCATCCCGTCGGTCGACATGTAGACCCGCTGCACGCCGAGCGCGCCGGCGGCGGCGATCAGCCGCAACGCCATGTTGGTCTTCTCCGCGTTCGGGAAGACCGAGGCCCTGGCCACCAGGCGGCGGATGTCCCGGCCGGACATCGGGTTGGCGATGATGCCCACCGAGGAACCGGGCACCACCGGCGCCACCAGCGCGCCGTTGGTCTCCAGCTGGCCCGGCATCTGTTACGCCCCCTCGCTGCCCATTCCTCGGTGACCTAGCTCACCGCGCCACACTGCTTGGGGGCAACGGTTGCAGCGGGGTTGCACGGTGCTCGGCGCGGTGAGCACCGTCAGCGCCGGCCGACCGCGAGAGCTCGCACCCCCGGGGCGGTCGAGTTCACCACGAACCGGCAGCCGACCAGCTCGGGCAGCTGCACCTCGACGCTGGGCGCGATCCGGTACGGCCGGGCCAGCAACAGCCCGCCCAGGGTGCGGCGCAGCCTGGACAGCTCCGCGCGCACGGTGACCAGGTGCTCGCGGTCCCCGTACAGCGCCACGCTCAGCTCGGCCGCGTTCAGCCCGGCGACACCCGCCATGGCCAGCAGCAACAGCACCTCGGCCGGCCGGGTGGAGAGTGGGTGCAGCCACCGGTTGGTGCCTTCCACGACCGCGCGCACCGGCCGGGAGTCCAGTTCCAGCCGCAGCCGCAGCCGGCCAGAGGCGGGTTCGCCGCCGGCCGGGCCGGACGGGCGCAGCAGCCAGCCG
>DATHIT010000997.1:0-2422 GCA_035489915.1 Pseudonocardia sp.
GGAGCCGTACGCGCGGTCCTTCACCAGCTCCACGTAGTCGTCGCAGAACGTCCAGAAGAACCGCTCGATGCGCTCCAGCGCGGCGGTGTACTCGAACTCCTCCAACGCGGCGGTCGCCCGCGCCACCACCTCGTCCAGCGCGGCCAGCACCGCCCGGTCCAGCGTCTCGGACACGCTGGCGGCGGCCGAGGGCTCCGGGAAACTGAGCACAAACTTGCTGGCGTTCAGCAGTTTGGTGCCCAGCCGTCTGCCGATCTTCATCTGGCCCTGGTCGAAGGCGGTGTCGGTGCCGGGCCGGCCGCTCGCCGCCCAGTAGCGCACCGCGTCCGGGCTGAACTGCTCGAGCAGGTCCACCGGGGTCACCACGTTGCCCTTGGACTTGCTCATCTTCTTGCGGTCCGGGTCCAGGATCCAGCCGGACAGCGCGACGTGCCGCCACGGCAGCGTGCCGGACTCCAGCTCGCTGCGCAGCACGGTGGCGAACAGCCAGGTCCGGATGATGTCGTGGGCCTGGGGGCGCAGGTCCATCGGGAAGGTCAGCGCGTAGCGGGCCGGGTCGCGCTGCCAGCCGCAGACCAGCTGCGGGGTGAGCGAGCTGGTGGCCCAGGTGTCCATCACGTCCGGGTCGGCGAGGAATCCGCCGGGTCGGCCGCGCTGGTCTTCCCGGTAGCCGGGCGGGGTGTCCGAGGAGGGGTCCACCGGGAGGGCGTCCTCGCCGGGCAGGATCGGCGCCGCGTAGTCCGGCTCGCCGGCCTTGTCCAACGGATACCAGACCGGGAACGGCACGCCGAAGAACCGCTGCCGGCTGACCAGCCAGTCGCTGTTCAGCCCGCGCACCCAGTCCTCGTACCGGGCCCGCATGTAGTCGGGGTGCCAGTGCAGCTGCGTGCCGCGCTCCAGCAGCACGTCCCGGTGGGCCATCGAGCGGATGAACCACTGCCGGCTGGACACGATCTCCAGCGGCTTGTCGCCCTTCTCGTAGAACTTGACCGGGCGCACCGTCCGGCGTGGTTCGCCGTCCAGGTCACCGGACCCGCGCAGCATGGCCACCACCCGTTCCCTGGCGGTGTGCACCGTCGCCCCGGCCAGCTGGGCGTAGCCGGCGCGGCCCGCCGGGTCGTCCAGGCCGGCTGGCGGGTCGGGCACGAAGCGGCCGTCCCTGCCGATCACCGTGCGGGTGGGCAGCTTCAGCTCGCGCCACCACTGGACGTCGGTCAGGTCGCCGAAGGTGCAGCACATCGCGATGCCCGCGCCCCGCTCGCGCTCGGCGCCCGGGTGGGCGAGCACCGGCACCTCGACGCCGAACACCGGGGTGCGCACCGTCGTGCCGAACAGGTGCAGGTAGCGCTCGTCGTCCGGGTGGGCGATCAACGCCACGCAGGCCGGGAGCAGCTCCGGACGGGTGGTCTCGATGTGCACCGGTGCGCCAGCCGGACCGTGGAAGGCGATCCGGTACCAGGCGCCCGGGTAATCCCGGTCCTCCAGCTCGGCCTGCGCCACCGCCGTGGCGAACCCGACATCCCACAGCGTCGGTGCCTCGGCCTGGTACGCCTCACCCCGGCGCAACAGCCGCAGGAAGGACAGCTGGGAGATCCGCTGGGCGTCCGCGCCGATCGTGGTGTACGTCATCGACCAGTCCACGGACAGCCCGAGCCGGCGCCAGACCTGCTCGAACGCCTGCTCGTCGGAGACGGTCAGCCGCTCACACAGCTCGACGAAGTTGCGCCGGGAGATGTCGATGGGCCGCGCTCTGGGGTCCACCCGCTCCGGCGGCGAGAAGTCCGGGTCGTAGGGCAGCGACGGCTCGCAGCGCACCCCGAAGTAGTTCTGCACCCGGCGCTCGGTGGGCAGCCCGTTGTCGTCCCAGCCCATCGGATAGAACACCCGCTTGCCGCGCATCCGGTGGAACCGGGCGACGATGTCGGTGTGGGTGTAGGAGAACACGTGGCCCACGTGCAGCGAGCCGCTCACCGTCGGGGGCGGGGTGTCGATGGAGAACACCTGGTCCCGGGTGGCCGGCGCGCGGAACCGGTATACGCCGTCGGTCTCCCAGCGGGCCGCCCAGTGGGCATCCAATCCGTCCAGCGACGGGCGCTCGGGCACCTTCGGCGCGGTCTCGGCCACCTGGCGACTCTAGTCGGCCGGCGTGCCCTCACCCGGCAGGGCGAAGCGAGTCTGGTCCAGCTGCTCCACCAACCCGTCGTCCAGCAGCGACAGCAGGCAGCGGTCCCGCTGCACGGCGTCGGACCAGACGAGGTCCAGCTCGGCGCGGTGCACCGGCCCTGGGGAATCGCGCAGCACGTCGAGCAGTCGGCCGCGGACCTGGCGGTCGGTACCGGCGTAGCGCTGGACCGGTCGGGTCGGGCCGGTGTACTCGGGGCGGCCGGCGGCGTGCCAGGCGCACTCGTCCAGCACCGGGCAG
>DATHIT010000998.1:0-4652 GCA_035489915.1 Pseudonocardia sp.
CGGCCGAGGAGACCTGGATCTGTACCAGGGCGGACACCTCCGGCGCCCGCTCGCTGGTTCGGCTGGCCGCCGAGGCGGGGTTCACCCCGCGCATCGTGTTCCGCAGCAACGACTACGGCGTGGTCCGGGAGCTGGTTTCCCGCAACCTCGGGGTGGCCATGCTGCCCGCGCTGGCCTGGCCGGACGCCGGGGTGAGCACGCCGCGGCTGACCGGGCGGCAACCGTACCGGCGGGTGCTGGTGCTCTACCGGCCGCTCAACACCAACCCGATGCTGCCGCTCGCCCTGGACTGCCTGGCGCACGCCTGCGCCGAGTTCCACTGGGACTGAATTGGACCAAGACGACCTGCAGCCAATCGTGGACGACCTGGCTCATCGTCTGCGCCGCTCGGTCGCGATTGATGATCCGTCGATTCGTCTGCTTGCGGCGAGCCGGCACTTCGGGGATGAGGACGCGGTCCGGGTGCGGTCGGTGTTGAACCGGACCGTGGAGCGCGAGCTGACGGATCAGCTCTTTGCGCACGGCATCGCGCAGTGGGTTCGCCCCGGCCGAATCGTCATGTCCCCGGGTACCGGGGTGCTCCCCAGGCTCTGTGCACCTGTCCGGTGCAACGATCTGTTGCTCGGCTTCCTCTGGTTGATCGACGAGCACAACACCCTGTCCGAGGACGATGTGGCCGCCGCCGAGGACGCGGCGACGCGGGCGGGCGTCCTGCTGTATCGACGGCTCCTGGTGCGGGAGCGGGCGAGGAGCCGGCAGGAAGCGATACTGCGCGAGTTGGTGGGCTCCGACCCGACGCTGCGGGCTCAGGCCGTCGAGGATCTGCGCGCCGAGCAGGTGCTCGATGATGCGGGCTATCTGCAGGTGATGGCCGTGCAGAGCGCCATGCCCGGGGCACCCAAACAGCAGGCGGTGGCGATCGAAGCCGCCGTTGAGGAAGGAGCCAGGGCGGCGCCGGGAAATTCAGCGCTGATGGTGGTGCACCGGTCCCGGGGCTGGCTCCTCCTTGCTCCGCCCGACCAGCCGGCACGTGACCAGACGGCGGCTGTCGCCGAACGGATGCGGGCGCGGTTCAACGAGCTCGCCGGCGCGGATCTGGCGGTCGGCTTCGGCGGCGTGGTGACCGCGCTGGACACGGTGATCGACTCATACCGGCAGGCCCTGCTGGCCGTGCGGGCGGCGCGGCTGCTGCCAGGTTTCGGCGGGGTTGCCCGGTGGGGCGAGCTGGGCCCGTACGACCTGTTGCTGCGGGTCCCGGCCGACGACGTGCTCAACGGCGTGCACCTGCCGGAGATGCAACAGCTGCTGCGGGCCGACCGCCACGGGGTCCTCTTGGAGACGCTGCGGGCATACCTGGATCACGCCGGAGATGCGCGGGGCGCGGCCGACGAGCTGTGCATCCACCGAGCCACGCTGTATCACCGGCTCCAGCGCATCGAGCAGGCCACCGGGTGCGACCTTCGTCGTGGCGATGACCGGCTCACCCTGCATCTGGGGCTCAAGCTGCACCTTCTCGCCACGGCGTACCGGTCCGAGAGCGAGTTCGACCGCTGATCCCGCGCGGAGCCAGACGTGCGACAGGTGTCGCGTCGCCGGCGAGGAACGTGTGACAGGCGGAACTAACCTTTGCGGTGCGCCGTCCCCATGCTTACCGGGCAAGGGCTGACGGGAGGCATCGGTGGACGAGGCGTACGACCACATCGTGATAGGCGCGGGGGCCCTCGGCTCGGCGGCCGCCTACTGGTTGGCAAAGTCCGGCGCGAGGAACGTTCTGGTTCTCGAGCAGTTCGAGCTCGGTCACTCGCGGGGCGCGTCAGAGGATCACTCCCGGATCATTCGGCACTCGTACCACAACACCAACTACACCTCGCTCACCCACGCGATGTTCGACACGTGGCGTGAGCTGGAGGAGGAGTCCGGGCTGCGGCTGGTGCACACCACCGGCGGCCTCGACCTGGCGGTAGCCGGCACCCCCGGCGAGGCCGAGCTGGCCAACTACCGCGCCTCCCTCGACGCGATCAACGTCGGCTACCAGGACCTGACCGCTGCGGAGATCCGCCGGCGCTGGCCGCAGTGGCATATCGACGACGACGTGGTGGGCATGTTCCAGCGGGACGGCGGCCTGCTCGACATTCGCCGGGCCGGGGCGGTGCACATCGCGTTGGCCCGCGCCCGGGGCGTCCACTTCGCGCCGCACACCACGGTGCAAGGCATCGCCTCAGACGACAACAAGGTCACCGTGGTGACCGATCGAGGCACGTTGACCGCCGGGAACGTCGTCCTGTGCGTGGCCTCCTGGATCGACAAGCTACTGCCGGACCTCGGCCTGAACTGGCGGATGACGCTGACCCAGGAGCAGGTCAGTTACTTCGCCACCCCGAACCTGCGCGACTTCGCCCCTGACCGGTTTCCCATCTGGATCTGGCACGGCGAACAGCTGTTCTACGGCTTCCCCGTCTACGGCGAGGTGGCCGTCAAGGTCGCCAGGGACATGAGCGGGCGCTTCATCACCGTCGATGAGCGTTCCTACGATCCGGATCCGGCCGAGACGGCGCGGTACGAGCAGTTCCTGCGTGACCGGCTGCCCGGCGCGGTGGGCCCGGAGCTGATCAGCAAGACCTGCGTCTACGACATGCCGCCGGACCGGGACTTCATCCTCGGCCGGGTCCCGGGACACCCGCGGATCACCATCGGCATCGGCGCTGGACACGCGGCGAAGTTCGGCAGCCTGATCGGACGCATCCTCAGCGACATCACCCTGCACGACAAGACGGACTTTCCGATCGAGGCCTTCCGACCGGATCGACCCGCGCTGACAGATCCGAATTACCCGCCCGCGTTCCGACTCGTCAACTGACGCCCCGCATCGAGGAGGCCGTTCATGTCGGAGCAGTACGCCATCGACGACGCCAAGTTCTCCCGCTTCCACCTGAAGGTGACCGCGTACAGCAGCGGCGGAATGTTCTGCGACGGCTACATGCTCGGCATCATCGCCCCCGCGCTCGCCGTCTACGGCAGGCAGCACCAGGCGAGCACGGTATGGCTGGGGCTGATCGGCGCATCGGCACTCATCGGACTGTTCGTCGGCAGCATTGTGTTCGGCTGGCTCACCGACCGGGTGGGTCGGCAAACCATGTACCTCGCCGATCTGCTGATCTTCCTGGTGGTCTCGATCCTGCAGGCCTTCGTCACCGACGTGGTGTGGCTGTTCGTGTTGCGACTGCTGCTGGGGATTGCCATCGGCGCGGATTACGCCATCTCGCCGACCTTGCTGTCGGAGTTCGCGCCGAGGAAGCACCGCGGCTGGATGCTGTCGAGCATGAACGCGGTGTGGACGCTGGGGTATGTCGTCTCCTTCGCGGTGGGTTACCTGCTCAGCCCGCTGGGCCCCGATTCCTGGCGGTGGATGCTGGCCAGCAGCGCGATCCCGGCACTGATCGTGGCGCTGCTGCGGATGGGCACACCGGAGTCGCCACGCTGGCTGGTCCGGCACGGGCGTGCCGACGAGGCTCTGCAGATCGTGCGCAAGCACCTCGATCCGAACGCAACCCCCGCCGATCTGGCCGAGGAGAGCGAGGACCGGTCGAACTACCGGGCCCTGTTCCACGGCGTGCTGCGGCGCCGGGTGCTCTTCGGCGGCCTGTTCTGGTTCTGCCAGGTTGTGCCCTACTTCGCGCTGTTCACCTTCCTACCCACTGTGCTGGCCGCACTCAAAATCGAGGGCGACCTGGCCCAATCGGTGATCGTGAATGTGTTCCTGCTGGCTGGTGCGGTGGTGGGAATGGTGCTGGTCAACCGGATGAATCGGCGACCGTTCATCCTCGGCTCGTTCCTCGTGCTGTCGGCGGTCACCATCGTTCTGGGGGTGTGGACCGGAGCCGCACCCTCGGTGGTCGTCGGGCTCTTCGCGGTCTTCGCGTTTGCCATCTCGGCCGCGCAGGCGCTCGCCGTGGTGTATCCGAGCGAGCTGTTTCCGACCAACGTGCGTGCCTCCGGCATCGGGGTGGTGACCGCGTTCAGCCGGATCGGAGCGGCCATCGGGACGTTCCTGTTGCCGGTCAGTGTGGCCGGGCTCGGCATACACGCGACCACGTTGATCGCCGCCGGGGTACTGCTGGTCGGGCTGCTCGCCTCGGCGGCCTGGGCCCCGGAAACCCGCGCGCTCGCGCTGAGCCAGGCCGGTGCCACCGAAGCCGGTGAGCCGATGGCCCGCACCAGTACGACCATGGCGAAAGAGTCGTGAGTGGCGATGGTCGCTATAGCGACCATCGCCACTCACGACCCAGGGTCAGCTGTGCTGGGGCTGAGCCGGACGGACCGAACGGCTGGCGCACCTTGGCGCGGGGCGGCGGCGTCGACCAAGCTGCGTACTGATGCCTGAACCAATCGACGAGTACTTCACCGCCACCGTGGCGGCACTCCAGGTCGGCCACGGGTTCTTGCCCGCCGGGCTCACCCCGGAGCGCGCGCTGGCGCTGTTCGACGCCCAGCTGGGCAGCCGGCACCTGGACCTGGCCGCCCGGCTGCTCGGTGCCAAGGGCGAGGGCTTCTACAGCATCGGTTCCTCCGGGCACGAGGGCAACGCCGCCGTGGCCGCCGCGCTGCGGCCCACCGACCCGGCGCTGCTGCACTACCGCTCCGGCGGGTTCTAC
>DATHIT010000999.1:0-15405 GCA_035489915.1 Pseudonocardia sp.
GCCGCCGAGATCAAGGCCACCATCGAGGAGCTGTCCGAGCACGGCACCCGGGTGATCGGCCAGGCGCTCGACGTCGCCGACGGCGCGGCGCTGGCCGCCTGGGTGGCCGACTCCGCCGGGCAGCTGGGCGGCTTGGACATCGTGGTGGCCAACGTCAGCGCGCTGGCCATCCCCTCGGTGGAGGAGAACTGGCGGGCCAGTTTCGAGGTGGACCTGCTGCACACCGTCCGGCTGGTGGAGGCCGCGCTGCCGCACCTGGAGCGCAGTGACGCCGGGTCGATCGTGACGGTGTCCAGCGTGTCCGGCCGGGAGATCGACTTCGCCGCCGGCCCGTACGGCACCTTCAAGGCCGCGCTGATCCACTACACCCAGGGCCTGGCCTTCCAACTGGCCGGCAAGCGCATCCGGGCGAACAGCGTCTCGCCGGGCAACGTCTACTTCCCCGGCGGGGTGTGGGAGAACATCGAGCAGAACAACCCCGAGCTGTTCAACCACGCCCTCGGGCTCAACCCGACCGGCCGGATGGCCAACCCCGAGGAGATCGCCAGGGCGGTGGTATTCGTGGCCAGCCCCGCGGTGCCGTTCATGACCGGGACAAACGTGGTGGTGGACGGCGCGCTCACCCGTGGCGTGCAGTTCTGACAGGCGTGCGAGCAGGCTCACGACCAAGATCTAGCCGTCCCGGGTAACGTCGCCCGGGTGCGTGCCCAGATCCCACTCCTCCGGACGTTGGGCGCTGTCGTGCTGTCCGGGGTCCTACTGGCCGCGATGGTCTCGCCGGTAGTGATCGGGCTGGGTGTGCTGGCCAACCAGCTGGTCGACTCGGCGCACCGCGCGGGCAACACTGTCGCGGACGCCCGACTCACCGCCGACCGGATGCCGCTGACCACCACGGTGCTGGACCGCACCGGCAAGCCGCTGGCCTATCTGTACGACCAGTACCGGCTGCCGGCCACCTTCGACCAGATCGCGGACAGCATGAAGGCCGCGATCATCTCCATCGAGGACCGGCGGTTCTACCAGGACAACGGCATCGACCCGGTGGCCACGCTGCGCGCCGCGCTGCACAACTCTTCCGGCGGGTCGCTGCAGGGCGCCTCCACGATCACCCAGCAGTACGTGAAGAACTACCTGATCAACGTGGTGGACCGGGGCGACCCGGCGGACCAGGCGGCGGACCGCGCGGACACCGTGGCGCGCAAGCTGCGCGAGGCGGAGATGGCGGTCCGGCTGGACCGCAACACCTCCAAGAACGACATCCTCACCGGCTACCTGAATCTGATTGAGTTCGCCGGCAACATCTACGGCGTCGGCGCGGCCTCGGCGGCGTACTTCCACGCCACCCCGGCTCAGCTGACCGTGCCGCAGGCCGCGCTGCTCGCCGGGATGGTGAACAACCCGAACCTGTACAACCCCTACACCCACCCGGCGCAGGCCCTCAGCCGGCGCAACCTGGTGATCGACACGATGGTGTCCACCGGATCGCTGCAGCCCGCCGCGGCCACTGTGGCAAAGGCCGCCCCGATGGAAGTGGTGCCCAACGGGCCGGACGTACCCGGCGGCACCTGCTACTCGGCCGCGCCGGACGCCGGGTTCTTCTGCGACTACGTGGTCAGCTACCTGCGCGGGTTGGGTTTCACCAGCGATCAGCTCAACACCGGCGGCTACACCATCGCCACCACCATGGACCCGGTGGCCGCAGCGGCGATCAAGAGTGCTGTCGAGCACAACGTACCGACCGCGCAGGACGGGGTGGCCAACACGTTCGCGCTGGTCAAGCCGCAGGACGGCGGCCACCAGGTGCTGGCCATGGTGGCCAACCGCAACCTCGGCACCGACGGCTCGGCCGGCGAAACGGTGACCAACATCGTGGCCAGGCCGAGCAACGTGTTCGGCGCCGGCTCGTCGTTCAAGATCTTCACCACCGCCGCCGCGCTGGAGCAGGGCACCGTCGGCTTCGACTCCGAGCTGCCCAACCCCAACTCGGACTGTTTCAACCCGCCCGTGGTCAACCGCTACACGCACTGCTACCCGGTGTCCAACGACGGCAACTACGGCGACCCGATCAGCCTGCAGAGCGCGCTGGCCACCTCACCGAACGTGGCGTTCGTCGCCCTGGAGGCGAAGGTCGGCATGCCGGCCGTGTTGCGCATGGCGGATCGGCTCGGGCTGCGCCAGTCACTGCGCTCGAACGACGCCGGCGGCACCCCGATCACCGATCCCGGGAACCCGCTGTCCAAGAACCCGCAGTACAACCAGCCGCAGTCGAAGTATTTCCAGAACCTGCTCTCGTTCACCCTCGGGGTGAGCCCGGTCAGCACCCTGGAAATGGCCAACGTGTCCGCCACGCTGGTCGACCACGGCAACTGGTGCCCGCCCAGCCCGGTGCTCTCGGTGACCGGCCGCGACGGCCGACCGGTGGCGATCACCCAGCAGCCCTGCGAGCAGGCCATCTCGCCGGGGCTGGCGGACACCCTGATGGCCGGGCTGAGCAAGGACACCACGGCGGGTACCTCGGCGGCGGCGGCCTCGGCGGCGCGCTGGACCAGGCCGGACATCGGCAAGACGGGTACCACCAACGACAGCGAGTCGGTGGCGTTCGTCGGCGGGGTCAACGGTTACTCGGCCTCCTCGATGCTGTTCGCCGACGGACCGCACCCGCGCACGCTGTGCCCCGGGCCGCCGGTGCACCTGGGTGACTGCGGGCACGGTGCGTTCGGCGGCACGGTCGCCGCGCCGCCCTACTTCAAGGCGATGAGCCAGATCCTGGGCAGCCAACCCAACCAGCCGATTCCCGCGCCCGACCCGGAGTACGTGACCGGCGTCGCCCAGCAAGGATCGGACGGAGACAACGCCGACGACGACAACAGCGACCAGAGCGATGACCAGAACTGCAAGCATCACCACAAGAAAAAGAAGAAAAAGAAGCACGACAACGGGGACGACGAGAGCGATAACAGCGACGACAATGGGGACGACAACAGTGACGACAATGGGGACTGCGGCGGGCACAGTGTGGCGCTGCCCGACGGCCCGGTCCTGCAGCACGTCATCGCGCCTTACACGGTGGGCGAGCAGGACACCCAGGCCAACCAGGACCTGAGCCAGGCCGGCTACCCGGTGCGCGCCGTGACGCTGGCCTCGGCGGCGCCGAAGGGCCAGGTCATCGGCCAGTCCCCGCAGGGCAACGTCCCCCAGGGCACCCCGGTCACCGTCTACACCAGCACCGGAACAGCCCCGGTGCCCACGTATTAGTGGCATGTGAGTGGTATTGGTCGCTATAGCGACCAATACCACTCACAGGCTTAGCGCAGGCCTAGCGCGGCGGCGATCTCGGCGTAGCCGGCGCCGGCCTGGCCGGCGTAGAAGGCGTCGGCGTCGGCGCGCTCGTCGGCGCTGTTGCGCACCCTGGCCAGTACGTAGAGCCGGGCCAGGTGGGCGGCCGCCCGGTCGGCTTCCGGAATCTGCGGATCGACCGGCCCGAACGGCGCCTGTTCGGCGCGCAGCCCGGTCAGCCGGCGGGCCCAGCGCCACGCCAGCTCGGCCACCTCCCGGTCGAGCTCGCTGAGTTCGGACTTGCTGAACTCACGCACCTGCATGGTTTCGGTTTGGCTGCCCTTCGCCATCACACCACTGTCGCCCTCGGAGGCCGCGCCGGCAAGGGGCACGACCTGAGGAGCCACAAACTGACACATTTGTGGCGTTGTCGTAACCGTGACGCAGATCGCTCGTTATAACCCTTGGAGCTCGTGCCCGGGGGTTTCTTGCTCGGCATTTCGTTCAACGCGGAAGGACGTGCGTGGATATCCTCTCGCGGTACAGCGGCACCCGGTTGGGTGGGTTGGCCACGACGGTGCTCGGCCGAATCCACGAATCCTTTGTCACCGCCGGCCGCATTCTGGTGATGTCGGCGTCCGCGCTGCGGTACCTGGTGTCCGGCATCGTCCGCGGTGAGTTCCAGTACAAGGAGTTCATCTCCCAGGCCTGGTTCGTGGTCGGCGTGGCCGTGGTGCCGACGCTGTTGGTCGCGGTGCCGTTCGGGGTGATCATCTCGATCCAGATCGGCAGCCTGGCCCAGCAGGTCGGCGCCACCTCGTTCATCGGCGCGGCGAACGGCCTCGGGGTGATCCGGCAGGGCGCTCCGATCGTGGTGGCGCTGCTGCTGGCCGGCGCGGTGGGCTCGGCGATCTGCGCCGACCTCGGTGCACGCACCATCCGCGAGGAGATCGACGCGCTCGAGGTGCTCGGTATCTCGCCGATCCAGCGGCTGGTAGTGCCGCGGATCCTGGCGACGATGTTGGTCGGGATGCTGCTGTGCGGCGTGGTCGCGTTCGCCGGGGTGCTCACCGGGTTCCTGTTCAACGTGCTTGCCCAGGGCGGCACTCCGGGCAGCTACATCGCCTCCTTCGCCGCGTTCGCCCAGCCGGCCGACCTGGTGCTGGCCGAGGTCAAGTCGGCGATCTTCGGGGTGCTGGTGGCGCTGGTGGCCTGCTACAAGGGGCTCAACGCGAAGGGTGGCCCGAAGGGGGTCGCGGACGCGGTGAACGCCACCGTGGTGCTGTCCGTGGTGCTGCTCTTCGCGGTGAACGTGGTGGTCACCCAGATCTACTCGGCCCTGGTGCCGCAGCGGCTGGGCTGAGGCATGACGGCCGCTGCTCCCCGCCCGATCCGGATCCTGAGTAGGGCCGTTCGGCGCCCGTACAACTCGCTGGCCGGGCTCGGCCACCAGGCCACGTTCGTCGTGCGCGCGATGGGTTCGATCCCGCTGACCATGCGGTACTACTCCGGCGAGGTGTTCCGGCTGCTCGGCGACATCTGCTGGGGCAGCGGCGCGATCGTGGTCGGCGGCGGCACGATCGGGGTGATGGTGCTGCTGGCGGTGTTCACCGGCGCCTCGGTGGGCATCGAGGGGTTCAATGCCCTGGACATCCTCGGGCTGGCCCCGCTGACCGGCTTCGTCTCCGCCTACGGCAACACCCGGGAGATCGCGCCGCTGGTCGCGGCGGTGGCGTTCGCCGCGCAGGCCGGCTGCCGCTACACCGCCCAGCTGGGCTCGATGCGGATCTCCGAGGAGATCGACGCGCTGGAGTCGATGGCCATCCGACCGTTGCCGTACCTGGTGACCACCCGGATGATCGCCGCTTTCCTGGCCATCATCCCGCTCTACCTGATCGGCATGGGCGGCAACTACCTGGCCACCCAGCTGGTGCTCGGCTTCGGCTACGGCCAGTCCTCGGGTACCTACCTGCACTACTTCCACGAGTTCCTGGTGCCGATCGACATCTTCTACTCGGTGATGAAAGCGGTCATCTTCGTGGTGATCGCGACCCTGATCCACTGCTACTTCGGTTTCTACGCCTCCGGCGGCCCGCAGGGTGTCGGCGCGGCGTCCGGGCGGGCCATCCGGACCAGCATCATCGCCATCGTGCTGACCGACATGCTGATCACCATGGCGCTCTGGGGCTTCGACCCCGGGGTGCGGATCTCGGGGTAACGGGTGCCCTACGTCGCTGATGCCACCGGTCGGGGGTTGCCCGCGGCCACCCTCGCCCGGCGCGGTGTACTGGCGCTGCTGCTGGTGATCGTGATCATTGCGCTGTTGCTGATGCAGTACCGGGGCGTGTTCCGGTCGGTGTTCCCGGCGACCGCGCTGGTCACCGACGTCGGTGACGGGCTGCAGGCCGGGGCGGACGTGAAGCTGCGCGGCGCGCTGGTCGGCGCGGTCGGAGGGGTGGGGGTGCGGCCCACCGCCGACGGGCAGACGCTGCACGCCATCGACCTGCAGCTCAAGCCGGACCTGGCGGCCGACATTCCGGCCGGGGTGACCGCCCGGGTGGTGCCCACCAACGTCTTCGGCGCGCCGTCGGTGGAGCTGCTCGACCCGGCCACCCCGACCAGCAGCACGCTGGCCCGGGGCGCGGTCATCAGCGGTGACCAGTCCGAAGCCACGCTGCAGCTGCAGACGGTGATGAGCCAGCTGAACAAGGTGCTGCGCGCGGTGCACCCGGCCCAGTTGAACGTGGCGTTGACCAACATCTCCCAGGGACTGCAGGGCCGCGGTGCCAAGATCGGCTCGATCGTCTCCCGGCTGGACCCGTACCTGTCCACGCTGAACGGGCACACCGACGACTTCACCGCCGACCTGGCGCTGCTGGGCACCGACCTGCAGGGCCTGGCCGACGCGGCGCCCGCGCTGCTGGACACGGTGGACAACGCGGTCACCACCACCAAGACCATCGTGGACAAGCGGGACCAGCTGGTGCACACCCTGACCGCGGGCACGGATACGGCGGACGACCTGGATGATTTCCTGTCCGACAACGAGGACCGGATCATCCGGCTGGTCCACGACGGCAGCGGCATCGCGCACACTCTCGCCCCGCAGCGCGACCTGATCACCCACTCGCTGATCAGCCTCGGCCGGGGCACCGCGCAGCTGGGCACCGCGCTCAACCCGAAGACCGCCGGCGCGCTGAACCTGCAGTTCGTCCTGCTCCCGTTCAAGCCGTACACCGCCGCCGACTGCCCGCGCTACCCCGGGCTGGACGGGCCGAACTGCGGCGACCGCGTACCGCCGCCCGGCGCGCTGCCTCCGTCGTTCCCCTTCTACCAGGGCATCCCGGCTCCGCCGCAACTGCTGCCGAAGAGCAACGCGGATACCGACTCCGGCCAGGATTCGGCTGAAAGCGACAAGGACTCGCTGCCCGGGCTGTTCCCCAACTTCAGCCCGTCCAGTTACCAGACCCCGGCGGCCGGCGGCAGCGTCGGCCCGGTCGGCTCGGTGGCCGAGGCACGGACCATCAACACGCTGCTGGGCATCCCGAACGGCGGCGCGGCTGCCACGCTGCTGCTCGGCCCGATCTTGCGCGGCTCGACGGTGGTGGTGGCCGCGTGAGCGTCCGTCGAGAGCTGATCAAGCTCATCGCCTTCTCGCTGGTCGCGCTGGCGGTGCTCTGGCTGCTCTGGTCGACCCTGCTGAACGTGACCGCCGGGGCGACCAAGACCTACACGGCCGACTTCACCGACGTCTCCGGGCTGCACGAGGGCGACAACGTGCGGATCGCCGGCGTGCGGGTCGGTCGGGTGGAGACGATGACGCTGGTCGGCACGCACGCCGAGGTGGAACTGAGCGTGCTGGCCGACCAGCCGGTATTCGAGAACACCCGGGCGGTGATCCGCTACCAGAACCTGGTCGGCCAGCGGTTCGTCTCGCTGGTGCCCGGCGCCGGGCCGGCCCGGCCGCTGCCCGACGGAGGGCGTATCCCGATCGAGCGCACCGAGCCGTCGTTCGACCTGTCCGCGCTGCTCAACGGCTTTCAGCCGCTGTTCACCGTGCTGCAGCCGGCGGATGTGAACAAGCTGTCGGAGAACATCGTTCAGGTGTTGCAGGGCGCCGACCCGGAGATCGACCCGCTGCTGGACCAGACCACCCAGCTGACCAACTCGATCGCCGACCGGGACCAGGTGATCGGCTCGGTGATCACCAACCTGAACACCGTGCTGGACCAGCTGGCCGGAAAGGGCCCCGAGCTGGACTCGCTGATCGACCAGTCCCGGCGGCTGGTCAACGGCCTGAACTCGAACACCGACACCATCTTCGGCTCGGTGGAGCGGGTCCGGGAGTTCACCGGCAACGCCGAGGACCTGATCTCCGACATCCGCCCGGACATCCGCCACGACATCCGAAGCGCCAGTCGGGCGGCCGAGGTCTACGCCGGGGCGAAGTCCGACTTGAGCGACACCTTGCAGGCGTTCCCGCCGTTCCTGAGCGGCCTGGCCAGGATCACCCAGTACGGCTCCTGGGCCAACCTCTACGCGTGCAGCATCCAGATCAACATCCCGCCTCTGCCGACCATCGCCATCCCCGACGCGAAGCACACCGAGGTGTGTCGATGAGCCCGCTGTTCAAGCCGCTACGCGCGCGCAACCCGTTCTGGCTCGGCGTGGTCGCAAGCGGGGTGATCGTGGTGCTGGTGCTGGGGGCCCTCGGGTTCGGAGCGCTGGGGCTGGGGCAGTCCCGGTACGCCGCCGAGTTCGCCAACTCCGGCGACCTGCGGGTGGGGGACCCGGTGCGGGTGGCCGGCATGGACATCGGCGAGGTCACCCAGGAAGAGATCGAGTTCGACCACGTGCTGGTCTCGTTCCGGATCGACCGGGACGTCGAGCTGGGCGCGGACACCCGCGCCACCATCAAGTTGGCCACCCTGCTCGGCGGCCGCTATCTGGAGCTGACTCCGGCCGGCACTGGTGAGCTGACCCGTAGCCGAATTCCGCTGGCCCACACGGCGGTGCCCTACGACCTGCAGACGGTGATCCAGACCGGGACGCCGCTGCTGGAGGAGCTGGACCCGGCGAAGTTGCAGGCGGCGCTGCGCGCGGTGAGCAACAACCTGCGTGGGGACGGCCCGAGGATCAGCGCGGCGCTGGACGGGCTGTCCCGGCTGTCCGCCGTCGTGGTGGCCCGCCGTGACCAGGTCGCGCACTTGATCACCAGCGCGGACACGGTGACCCAGTTGGTAAACCAGCGCAGCGACCAGCTCTTCGCGCTGATGGGGCAGTCCGACCAGCTGCTGCGCGAGCTGCTGCACCGCCGCGAGGTGATCCGCGGCATGCTGACCGACCTGGCGTCGCTGACCAGCGAGCTGCGCAAGACCCTCGACGAGAACCAGTCCCAGGTCGGGTCGCTGCTGGACAACGCCAGGGAGCTGACCGAGGTGCTGCGCAAGCAGGACGACTCGGTGGACCGCGCGCTCGAGCTGATCGCCCCGGCAGCCCGCTATACGAACAACGCCGTCGGCAACGGCCCCTACGTGGACGTCTATCTGCCGTACTCGATCGTTCCGGACGACATCCTGTGTCTTCTCGGCCTCGTCAAGGGGTGCAAGTGATCGCGGCGTTGAACGCACGCAGGGCCCTCGCTGCGCTGGTCACCGGGTTATCCCTGGCTTTTGTCGCGGGCTGTGGGGTGTTCGGCTCGTCGCCGATGCGGATCTCCGCCCAGTTCCAGGATGCCGTCGGGCTCTACGTGGGCAACGACGTGTCGGTGCTGGGGCTCAAGGTCGGCTCGGTGACCGCGATCCGGCCGGAGGGCACTCACGTGGTCGTCGACATGGCCATCGACCCGGACGTGAAGGTGCCGGCGAACGCCGGCGCAGTCACCATGTCGCCGTCGGTGGTCACCGACCGGAGGGTTGAGCTGACCCCGGTGTTCCGCGGCGGCCCGATCATGCGGGACGGGGACCTGATCCCGATCGACCGCACCCATACCCCGGTGGAGATCGACCGGGTGTTCGCCGCCGTGGACCGGCTGACCACCCAGCTGAACTCGGCGCAGGGTGGCAACCCGGCGCTGGCCGACGCGGTGAGTGTGGCCGCCGACACGTTCCAGGGCAACGGCGAGAAGGTCCGCCAGGCGGTGCATGGGCTGGCCGCGGCGGTCGGGGTGGGTGCCGATCAGCGCGACCAGCTGGTCAACCTGATCAAGGACGTGGACCAGCTGACCCAGAAGGCGGCGGACAACGACCACACCATCCGTCAGTTCTCCACCAACCTCACCGACGCCACCGCGCTGCTCAACGACCAGGGGCCGCACCTGCGCCGGGTGCTGGACGACCTGAACCAGCTGCTCGACCAGGCCAACCAGCTCATCTCGGACAACCGGGACAAGGGCGAGGACACCCTGCACAACCTCCAGGTCACCGCGCGCACCCTGGCCGACCGGCGCCGCGAGCTGGCTGAGGCGGCCGACGTGCTGCCGACCCTGTTCCAGAACCTGTACAACATCGTCGACTGGGACCGCGGCGCGGCGCGCGCGCACGCCGGGCTGGACCAGGTCCTGCTGGACACCCAACTGCTGGGGCTTGTCTGCGCACGGTTCCAACTGCCGCTGGTGTGCGAGCCGGGCAGCCCCGGCCAGATCACCGAAGCCGGCCTGGCGAACCTCCTGCTGGGCGGTGTGAAATGAGCCGCCGGTGGTGGACGGCGGTCGCCACGGTGCCGCTGCTGGGCGCGGTGCTGGCCGGCTGCGGGGTCAGCGCCACCGACCTGCCGATCCCCGGCGGCGGGGTGGAAGGGCCCAGCTACCAGCTGACCGCCGTGTTCGCCGACGCGCTGAACCTGCCCGACGGCGCGCACGTGAAGCTGAACGGTGACGACATCGGCCGGGTGCAGCGCATCCAGGCCAAGGACTACACCGCCAGGGTGACCATGGCGGTCCGCCAGGACGTCAGCCTGCCCCGGGGCAGCAGAGCCGAGCTGCGCCAGGCCACCCCGCTCGGCGAGGTGTTCGTGGCCATCCACCCCCCGGACCACCCACCGCCCGGCCCGCCCCTGCGCGACGGAGACACCATCGAGCTGCCCGCCACCGAGGCGGCGGCCAGCGTGGAGGACCTGCTCGCCGCGCTCTCCACGCTGGTCAACGGCGGCGGACTGGCCCAGCTGCAGACCATCGTGCACGAGCTGAACACGGCCACCGACGGCCGGGCCAACCAGATCGCGCACCTGCTCGGCCAGACCACTCAAACCATGGCCACACTGAACGCCCGCACCCAGGACATCGACCGGATCCTGGCCGCCAGCCAACGGCTGACCGACACGCTGGTGGCGCGCCGGGACACCATCGACACCGCGTTCTCCGACTTCACCCCGGCGATCAAGGTGTTGGCCGACGAGACCGACCGGTTCACCAAGGCGCTGCACGCGGCCGGCAAGCTCAGCGACACCAGCGACGACCTGATCGACGAGAGCGGCTCCGACATCCGGCGGATCGCCCGGGACATCGGACCGGTGTTGGACGGGTTCGCCAACCTCGGCCCGAACCTGGCCCCGTCGCTGCGCAACATCGTCGGATTTGGCAAGAACTGGGAACAGGTCACCAAGGGCGAGTCGCTGTCCGGCAACGCCACCCTCTCCGTGCTGCCGCTGCCCATCGCCATCCCCCAGCCCGGTGACAGCCTGCCCGGCCCGAACGACCTGGTGGACGGTGAGCAGTCGTTCGCCCAGCACCTGCAACACCAGTTCAGCACCCTGGGTGGGCTCCGATGATGAAAATGCGAACCCTGGTGACCATGCTGGCGATGCTGGTACTGCTGGCCATCGGGCTGAGCTACATCCTCATCGCCGTGGTGCAGATCGACCCGTTCAGCCGGCCGATGCGGGTAACCGTGAACGCGGCCCGCTCCGGAGGGCTGCTGGACCACTCGCAGGTCACCTACCGGGGCTTCCCGGTGGGTCGGGTCTCCGCGATCGAGCTGCGGCCCGGTGGGGTCCAGATCACCGTGAACGTCGACGAGGGCACCCGGATCCCGGTGGACACCGACGTGGTGGTGGCCAACCTGTCGGCGGCCGGCGAGCAGTACCTGGACTTTCGGCCACGCACCGATCGAGGCCCTTTCCTGACCGACGGCGCGGTGGTCGACCAGCGGGACACCCGCACGCCCCTCCCGTTCTCGCAGGTGGTCTCGAACGTGAGCAGGCTCGCCGGGCAGGTGGACACGGCCAAGGTCAGCGTGGTCGTCGACGAGCTGTCCCGGGCGTTCAACGGGACCGCGCCGGACATCCAGCGGGTGCTGGACGGTGGGGACTTCCTGCTCGCCGGGTTGGAGAGCGTGCTGCCGCAGACGGTTAACACGCTGCGCAACGGCCGGATCGTGCTGGGCACCGTGTCCGACCTGCGCGGCGACCTGATCCAGTTCAGCCACGACGGACGGGACCTGACCGCCACCCTCAAAGACGCCGACCCGAAGATCCGCGAGCTGCTGAACGACTCCCCGGACACCCTCAAGCTGATCAGCGACGTGGTGGAGAAGGACGGGCCGTCGGTGGGCGCGCTGCTCGGCGACCTGGCCACCACCAGCCACGTGGCGGCGATGCGGCTGCCGGCCATCTCCCAGTTCCTGCCCGGGCTGGACAAGTTCGGCCCGCTGGTGGCAGCCGTGGTGAAGGACGGCAAAGTGCAGTTCCTCGCGGACCTCTATCCTCGACCCACCTGTGACTACGGCACGCCCCGCCGACCCCCGACGATCGGTGGCAGCCCACCGCCGAGGATCTACCGGTACTGCACCCAGACCGGTCCCCGGCTACAGCAACGCGGCTCGACGAATGTGCCGAGGCCGCACGGTGACGACACCGCCGGGCCCCCACCCGGCGCCGACCCGGAGCAGCGGGCCCAAGGGCCGGTCGACTCCGGGGACAACTGATCGACTGACCACCACCAGGAGGACCCGGTGAGCGGAGCGGACGAATCAACCACAGTGCTAGCCGAGCCGGCCAAGGCCGCTGAGCCGGAGACCAAGGCTTCGGAGCCGGAGGCCAAGGCAGCAGAGCCAGCCAAGACGGGGCGGTTCCCGCTGCGGCTCTCCGCGCTGGCCACGATCGCGGTCGCGGCGGTGCTGGTCCTGGCGGTCGCGGCGGCGGTGACCTTCGGCGTCCTGCTGCAACAGCGAGCCGCCAGCGACCGGGCCGGCGCCCAGGCACTGGCCACCGCCAAGGCCTACGCGGTCACCGTGACCAGCTACGACTACCAGAACCTGGACCGCAACTTCGCCGACGTGCTGGACGGCGCCACCGGCGAGTTCAAGGACCAGTACTCCGGCGCCAGCCAGACGCTGCGGCAGCTGATCGCCAACGCCAAGGCCACCGCGAAGGGCACCGTGCTGGGCGCCGGGATCAGCTCGGCCAGCCCCGACCAGGTCCAGGTGGTGGTCTTCGTGGACCAGTCGATCAGCAACGCGGCCACCACCCAGCCCCGGATCGACCGCAACCGGGTGCTCATGACGCTCACCCCGCACGACGGCCGCTGGCTGGTCGGCAAGCTGGAGCTCATGTGACCAGGTCGGCCGCTGATCGAGGGCTTGACGGCGCGACGGTGGCGATCACCGGAGCGGGGCGCGGGATCGGCAAGGCGACCGCGCGCGCCTTCCTCGACCGCGGCGCCAAGGTCGCGATCGGTGACCTCGACCTGGCCGTCGCCAAGGCCGCCGCTACCGAGTTGGGGGCTGGGCGGGGTGACGAGGTTGCCGCTGCCGGGTTCGGGCTGGATGTGGCCGACCCCGTGGCGTTCGAGGCCTTCCTCGACGAGGTGGAGGGCCAGCTCGGGCCGGTCGACATCCTGGTTAACAACGCCGGGATCATGCCGATCGGGCCGTTCCTGGGGCAGGACGCCGCGCAGGCCAGGCGCACGGTGGACGTCAACCTGCACGGGGTGCTCAACGGTGTCCGTGCCGTGCTGCCCCGGATGCTGCGCCACGGCGGCGGGCACATAGTCAACATCGCCTCGACCGCAGGCAAGGTCGCCACCCCGGGGGGTGTGCTGTATGCGGCGACCAAGCACGCCGTGGTCGGGCTCAGCGACGGGATCCGCCTGGAGTTCGGCCCGAAGGGCATCCGGGTCACCACGGTGCTTCCCTCGTTCACCAACACCGAGCTGATCTCCGGGACCAAGGGGCTGCGCGGTGTGCCGACCGTCGAACCCGAGGACGTCGCGCGCGCGGTCGTCAACGCGATCGACCGCCGGCGGACCACCGTGTACGTGCCCCGGTTCCTGCGCGCCTCGATGTGGCTACACGGCTTGCTCCCGGCGCGGGTCAACGACGCGATCCTGAAGCTCTACCGGGCCGACACAGTGTTCCTGGACATCGACGCCGAGCAACGCAAAGCCTACGACCATCGCATCCTGGAGCCCGGCCAATGACCAACGAGCTGATGTGACCGAGGCGGAGCGGGAGCGCGGGCTCACCCAGCTGCGGTCGTTACTCGACCCGGTCCGCCTGGAGCAGGAGCCGGACGACTCGGCCGGCTATCTGGACCTGCTCGGCGAGGACGCCGGCCAGCCCAGGACGCCGGCCCAGCGGGCCATGCGGAGCAGTGTGGTCGCCGCCGTCTACCAGCGCGGCTGGCGCAGCGGGCTGAACATGGCGATGGGCCGGCGCGGGCCCAGCGCGGAACAGGAGCGCCGGGAAGCGCTGCGCGCGCTCGAACTGGGCGGCGAGCAGCGGGTGCTGGACGTGGCCTGCGGGCCGGGCAACTTCACCCACGTGTTCGCCGGGGCTCTCAGCGGCGACGGGCTGGCCATTGGGCTTGACGCGTCGGCCCCGATGCTGGCCAGGGCGGTGGCGGAGAACGTCGTGCCGAGGGTCGCATACCTGCGCGCGGACGCCCGCCGGATGCCGTTCCCGGACGCCAGCTTCGACGCGGTCTGCTGCTACGCCGCGCTGTACCTGGTGCCGGAGCCGTTCACCGTGCTGGTGGACATGCTGCGGGTGCTCGCCCCGGGGGGTCGGATCGCCCTGATGACCAGCTACCGCGGCACCTGGGAGCCGCAGCGGGCGGCGCGCACCGTGCTCGGCTGGGCCAGCGGCGTGCGGATGTTCGACCGCGACGAGCTGACCGGGGTACTGCGGGCCAGCGGCCTGGTGGACATCCAGCAGCAGCTGCACGGGGTGGCCCAGTTCGTCACCGCCCGCCGCCCGGTCTGACCGACCCACCGGCGGGCGCGCGGTGATGTTTTTCCTGGCCAGAGGCCCCGGATGGCTGGCCCAAACAGGGCCTCAGGCGCGGCGGTTTACACTGCCCCGCGACGCCCACCAGCCACCCGAGGGGAACCATGGCGGATCAGGACAGCGCCCAGCTCGAGGAGTTAGACAGCGCGGAGGCCGACCACGTCGGCGTGCACGAAGCCCCCGATGGTGCTCCACTGCACCCGCTGATCGATCTGACCCGCGACCCCACACCGGGCGAGCCGGACCACGCCCGCCCCGACGACGACGCGGCGGTTACGTAGTCCCACGGATGTGCGGGGGGCCGGTCAGCCTGGAATCTGATCGGCATGGCCAACAACCTCCCCGCCGCGCCTGACGCCGCACAGGCCCTCGCCGCCGCCACCCCGGTCGACCGAGATCGCTACGCGGACCTGCTCCGGCTTTTCTCGATCACCATGGTCGCCCTCGGGCACTGGGTGGTCGCGCTGCTCACCCTGCACGGCGCCGGCCCGGTCAGCACCTCGCTGCCGGTGATGCTGACCACCTGGGTGTGGCAGGTGATGGCGCTGTTCTTCTTCGTCGGCGGCTTCGCCCACGCTCGAGCGCTGCGCCACCGGCCACCTCCCGGCGACTTCATCCGGTCTCGGGTGTCCCGGCTGTTGCCGCCGGTGGTGGCCATGCTGGCGATCTGGGCCGGGCTGGCCGGGGCGCTGGACGTCTCCGGACTGGCCACCGGCGAGCTCGCCGTCGGCCTGGACCGGATCACCGTGCCGCTCTGGTTCCTCGGCGTCTACCTGGTGATCGTGCTGGCCGCGCCGACCGTGATGCGGCTGCACCTGCGCTTCGGACTGTGGCGGGTGGTCGGCGTGCTCGCGGTGGCCGCCGCCGCGGTGGACTCGGTCGCGCTGGGCGCCGGCGTGCCGCTGGT
>DATHIT010001000.1:0-13376 GCA_035489915.1 Pseudonocardia sp.
GCCTTGCGGCGCGCGTCCACATCGGATCGCCACCCGCGCCCGGCTGCCGCGGCGGCCGCGAACGCGTCGTCGAGCTGCGCCGGGGTGCAGGCCGGTGCGTGCGCCTCGACCTGGCCGGTGGCCGGGTTGACCACCTCGAGCCCCGGCGGACTTTCGACCGATGCGCCGTTGATCGTCATCGTGAGCATGTATCGCCGTCCTTCTCCTACGGTCAGCGGTGACCGGCGCCACGGGGTGACATTAAACTAACACTGTTGGGCTACCGTGACTATCGTCGGGTCGAGCGCAGCCATCTCGCCAAGCCGGCCGCGTCATGAGCTGCGGGAACAGCTTGCGGTACCGGCGTCGACGGGCGCCGGCCGGCTCGAAGCGGGACTCCGCGCCGAACAACGATGGGATCAGGTGCCCGATGGTCGCTCCGACCGCAGTACTGGACCCGGCGCTGCGGGCATGGGTCGAGCACGTCACCGGTGGCCGCGTCGTCGGGGCCCGGCGGATGGACCGCTGGCGGCCCAATTTCTTCGTCGACGTCGACGGCCCGGACGGCGAGCTCCCGATGTTCCTGAAGGGCCCTCGGGTGCCACCGCACGTCGAGGTGCGGTCACGGATGCTGTCTGGCTATGGGACGCGCCGCGAGGCCGTCGCGCTCGCCGCGCTGCAGGACACCGACGTGGCTGTGCCGAGCTTCCACGGTTACCTGCCGGAGGCGGGCGCGCTGCTGATCGGCCGCGTGCCCGGCTCCGGTGTGCTGCAGCCGGCCGCCGCCGGCGACCGTGCGAGCCTGATGCGCCAGTACGGCGAGCAGCTGGCGGCGACGCACCGCCTCGACCCCGGCCGGCTCGGGGTGCGACCCGGTCTCGGCGTGTCGGCGGATCCGGTGGGCCCCGACCGGCCCGGCCCGCTCGCCGCGGTCATGGCCGACTACGAGGTGCTGTACCCCAAACTGGAGCGTCCGGACCCGCTGATCGAGCTGGCGCTGTGGTGGTTGCGCCGCCATGAGCCCGCCCCCGGGGAGCTGTGCGTGTTGCACGGCGACGCAGGGCCGAACCAGTTCATGCACGAGGGCGGACTCATCACGGCGCTGCTGGACTGGGAGCTCGCGCACCTCGGCCACCCGATGTCGGACCTCGGCTACGCCCGGTTCCGGGAGGCGCTCTATCCGAGCGGTGGATTCGGGGGGTTCGTCGATGCGTACGCCGCCGCGTCCGGGCGACCGGTCGACCGGCGGGCCGTCGACTACTTCACGGTGGCGGCCGCGCTCCTCATGCTCGCCGGGATCAGCAGCGACGTGCACCGCCCGACCGCCCGCAACCCGGAAGCGCTGCAACGGTTCTGGTGGGACGCGCTCGCTCGGGTCGGCATCTGCCAGGTGCTCGGCGAGTCCCTGGGGCACCCGCCACTGCTGCCGAGGGCGGGCGAGCAGCGCAGCGGCGAGCTGACCGGGCCGGCGACGCTGCTGGCCGAAATGCAGGACGGGTCCGGCCCCGCACACCTGCTGGCGCGCACCCTGCTTCGGGCCAGCCGGCTGCAGCCGGACGTGATCGACACATCGGCGCTGCTCGGCCGGCACGTCGCCGACCCGTACCACGAGGTCGCCGCACTCGTCCGCGACCACCCGGGCGACCGGCTGGACGACCTGGTCAGCTATTTCGGGCAGCAGGCGCTGCGCCGCCTGGACGCCATGGCCCCGCTGGCGGCAACGGACACCTGGGACGGCGCCGCGACGGCGCCGGACGAGGCAAGACTCAGCGGCCAGCTTCTCCCCGCCTACTAGGTCAGGACCCTCCTAGTGCCAATCGGTGTTCGGTTCTCTTCCGGGGGATCCTCGACGGAGGTGTGCGCCGTGGACGATGTGGCCAAGGACTGGGTGCGGACGAATGCGAGCCGCTTCGCCGACGCACCGGCGCTGGAGAACATCGAGACCGGCGAGCGGTACACCTGGCGGGAGCTCGACCTCAGGGTGGGCGCGCTTGCCGGGGTGCTGCGGGACCGGTTCGGGGTCGGCGTCGGGGACCGCGTCCTGCTCATCGCCGAGGGCGACACCCGCACGTTCGAGGTCCAGTTCGCCTGTATCCGACTCGGCGCGATCATGGTGCCGCTCAATTGGCGGCTGGCCCTTCTCGAGCTCCTCGAGCTGGCGCGCGACGTCGAGCCGGCGGTGGTGATCAGCGACGGCGTGTGGCAGCCGACCGTGCTGAAGATCGCCGCGAAGCTGGGCGTCGAGGGGCACCTCGGCTGGCGCTGCGCGCCGGGCAGCACCGTGGACTACGACGCCGCGCTCGCCGAAGCCGTCCCGGCGCAGCCCCGTACCGACTTGTCCATGCACCTGCCGACGCACATCCTGCACACGTCGGGCACCACGGGCGCCCCGAAGGGCGCGATCACCACGGTCAAGACGCTGTCCTGGCAGACGCAGAACATCGCCGCCCAGTGCCTGCTGACCGGGCCGGGTGCCAAGCAGCTCAACCCGATGCCGCTGTTCCATGCCGGCGGCCTCACCACCATCGGCACTCCGATGCTGATCACCGGCGGCGCCGTGGCCACCATGCGCCGCTTCGACCCCGCCCGCATCGTCGCGCAGCTGGGTGATCCCACCCACGGGATCACGCACTTCACCGCCCCACCGGTGATGTGGGCGTCGCTCACCGAGCAGCCAGGGTTCGCCGCCGCCGACTTCAGCGCGCTGCGCTTCGCCGAGGTCGCGGGCGGGGTGCCGGCACTCACGCTGCTCGAGACGTGGCGCGGCCGCGGTGTCGTGCTGCAGCAGGCCTACGGCGGAACGGAACTGGGGCCCGCGGTCACCGGCATGCCGCGTGCCGCCGTGGCCGGCCGGCCTACGTCCTGCGGGCGCGCGGTGCCGTACACGCACGTGCGGCTCGTCGGCGCGGAGGGCACCGACGTCCCCACCGGCGAGGTGGGCGAAGTGTGGATCAAGGGCCCGAGCGTCTCCCCCGGCTACTGGCGCAAGGACGGCACCGTCGACACCGCCCGCACCGAGGACGGCTGGTTCCGCACCGGCGACGCCGCGTGGCGCGACGAGGACGGCTTCCACCACCTCGTCGACCGGCTGAAGGAGATGTACAAGTCCGGCGGGGAGAACGTGGCTCCGGCCGAGGTGGAGCGGGCGCTGGTCACCCACCCCGACATCGTCGACGTCGCCGTGATCGGCATCCCGGACGCGAAGTGGGGCGAGATCGGCCGCGCGTTCGTGGTGGCCCGCCCCGGCACGGCGATCACCCTGGACGCTCTGCGGGCGCACTGCGCCGAGCGGATCGCGCGGTACAAGGCCCCCCGCAGCCTGGTGGTCGTCGAGGAGCTCCCGCGCAACACGACGGGGAAGGTCTCGAAGGCGGCGCTGCGGGCGTACGCCGAGCCGGAATAGGTGTCAGGCCGGGGATCGCCGCGCCGAGGTGCTCAGCTCCCGCTCGGGGTGAACCGCACCGGCAGCGAGCGCAGCCCGTGCTGGTTGGTCCCGCCGCCCCACCGCGGCTCGCCGTCGAGCTCGACGTCGGGCAGGTGGTCGAGCACGTACTCCAGCGCCAGCCGCAGCTCCAGCTTCGCGAGCGGTTCGCCAAGGCAGCGGTGGCGCCCGATGCCGAAGGTCAGGTGGCGGTTGTTGCCCGGCCGGTCGATGTCGAACGTGTCGGGCTCGGGAAACTTCTCCGGATCCCGGTTGGCCGCACCGTAGACGAGCATGACCTTCTCGCCGGGGCACAGCGCCTCGCCGCGCACCTGCGTCTGCTCGGCCACCGTGCGGCCCATGTTCCATACCGGCGGATGCAGCCGCAGGGTCTCGTCGATGACCTGGCCGATCAGCGTCCGGTCGGCGAGCACCCGGTCGCGCAGCCCGGGCTCGGTGATCAGCCGGTAGATCATCGTGCCCATGCCGTTGACCGTGGTCTCGTGCCCCGCCACCACCATCAGCTGGACGAGCCCGAGCATCTCCCGCGCCGGGATCTCCGCGCCGTCGATGCGGGCGTTGACGTACTGCCCGAGCAGGTCCTCCACCGGCTTGCCGCGCCGGGACTCGATCTCCTCCTCGAGGTAAGCCTCCAGCTCGTGGGCGCGCTGGCGGGCCAGCGCCGGCTGCCCGGTGGCCTGGATGAAGTTGGCGGCGAGCTCGCGCACGCGGCGCCAGTCGGAGTCGATACCGAGGATCAGGCAGATCGCGAGCACCGGCACCGGGTGGGTGATGTCGGATACCAGATCGGCCCGGCCCACCGGCAGGAGCGGCCGGAAGGCGTCGTCGATGATCTTCTCGAGGCCGGGGCGCCAGTGCTGCAGCGCCTTGTCGGTGAAGTTGGGCACCACCAGCTTGCGCAGCTTCGTGTGCCTCGGCGGGTCGAGCTCGGCGGGGATCACCGGCATCGACGCCCCGGTCGGCGGGATCATGATTCCCCGGGTGACGGTGAAGGTCTCCCAGTCGTTCGACGCCGTCACGACGTCGTCGTACTTGGTCAGCGCCCAGAACCCGCCGGACGCCGAGCTCCACGCCACCGGACACCTGCCCTGCATCTCCCCGAGCGTCTCGTGCAGGTGTTGCAGCAGCTCGGGATCGGTGTTGTCCAGCTCGAAGGACGCGCGGTCGACGGGTTTGGTCATTTGCTGCTCCTACGTCCGCGAACATTACCGAACACTGTTAGTTACAGTGCCGCACTGAACTGGCGGTCCGCGAACCAGCGCCGCACGATGAGCGAGGCCTCATCCAGGTGCGAGAGCTGGGCGCCCTTGCCGCTGAAGTAGTGGTTGGCGCCGACGATCTCGCGGAATTCCTTGTCCCCCGAGGGCAGCGCGGCGAAGAAGTCACGCGGGTGCTCCGCGGGCACGGCGTCGTCCGCGGAGTTGGCCACCACCAGCGTCGGCACGGTGATGCGTGGTGCCGCGTCGACGGCGTCGACCTGCGCGTGCGCCAGACTCCATTGCGACAGCCAGCCCCGGGTGGTGCAGAACCGGGCGAGCCCGGCCGGACCGTCGTTCGCCACCCTCGGCTCCCCCAGGTAGGACCAGCCCGGCCGCCGGTCGTTGGGATCCACGGTCGGATCCACCCAGCGCGGGTCGGCCATCGTCCCGTGCACGACGAAACAGCTCTCGTCCTGATCGCGCCCGGCGCGGCGCATGTCGTCGAGCTCAGCGAGTGCCCGAGCCGTGATCCGCGCGTTGCGCTCACGCTGCGCGGCCCGGTAGCGGGCGACGTACGCGGGCGAGTACGGGGCCTGGTTCGGGTTGTCGGGGTCGTAGATGTTCAGTTCGGGATCGCGGTCCTTCGGCCGGTCCTCATCCCGAATGGACGGATCGAGGAAGTCGCTGATCAGCCGGTGCCGGCTGCGGTGCGCGGCCATCAGCATCAGGCCGTCGGCCGGGATCAGTTCGGTGTCGGCCAGCGGGGTCGACTCCCCCGCGGCCGTCGCGGTGATCGTCCGGCGTTCGGCCTCGGCCTGGTAGCCGGCCATCAGCGAGCCGCCGCCACTCCAGCCGGCCAGGATGATCCGGCGGTAGCCCAGCCGCTCCTTGGCGTCGCGCACACAGGCGGCGAGATCGAGCAGCGCGTTCTCCATCTGCAGTCCGGCGTCACCGGTGGTGTAGCGCGTCCCGCAGGCTACGACGTGGAACCCGCTGCGCGCCAGCTGCGAGAAGGCGGGCAGGTAGCCCGGCGAGCCGATGGGGTGCATCGCGACGAAGGCGGTGTCCGAGTCGGTCTCACCCCGGAGCAGCTGCGCCTGACGCACCACCGCGTCGTCGATCGATCCGTAGACGTCCTTGCGCTGGTGCTGCTCCGTGGTGACGACGAGGTAGGGCGTGCGCCGGTAGCGCACCCGGACGACGTCGGTGCTGGTCATACCGCGGGAACTTACCCGTCACTGTTTGGTTAAGCAACGCCTCTCGATGAACCAAACGTTGTTGTGTTAGCGTCCGCCTCACGCTCCGGTGGGAGGAGTTCCGGTGACCGAGCTCGCCTATGTCAGCTCGACCCTCGACGCGGACATCACGGCGGTGTGGTCGGTGCTGGGAGACTTCCACGGACTCCCGGTATGGATGGCACGCGCCCGCGAGTCGGTGGCCGAGGGCGGCCGCGAGCCCGGCGCCGTCGGGTCGGTCCGATGCCTCACCCTCGATCCGAACGGGCGGCGGACGCGGGAGCGGCTCGTGCACTACGACGGCGCCGATCACCGCTACTCCTACGAGTTCGACGGCGTGAACCCGTTCCCCGTCTCGTCCTACCTCGGCACCGTGCACCTGCTCCCGATCACCGACACCGGTCGCACGTTCGTCGAGTGGTTCGGGGAGTTCGACCCGCTGCCCGGCACCGACCAGGCGGCGGTCGAGGCCCTGCGCGACAGCTTCACGGGGTTCTACACCGAGTTCATCGGCGACCTGCGCACCCACCTGGCAGCGGCTTGACCCTCTCCCCCGCCGACCGCGCCGAGATCGACGACCTGCTCGCCAGGTACGCCTTCGCCATCGACCTGCGCGGGTGGGACGACCTGCGCAGCGTCTTCGCCGCCGACGCGGAGATCGACTACTCCGGTGGGACGCAGCGCCACGCCGGCATCGAGAACATCGTCGAGTTCTTCCGGAGCACCGCGGGCCGGGTCGCCGTCACCCAGCACCTGCTGCACACCTCGCGGGTCTGGTCCACCGGACCCGACACCGGGGCAGGCCTCACCCACGTCACCGCGCACCACGTCGCCGCACACAGCCCTCGGCCGGCGCCGCCCTCGGCGACGTTCACCGTCACCGGCACATACACCGATCGCTTCGCGCGCACGCCGGCCGGCTGGCGCATCATCGCGCGGCGCCTGGACCTGCTCACCTGCGTAGGCGACCCGGCAGTGCTGCACCCTGATCGGGCCCAGTCATGAGCACTGAACCCGAACTCGACCACGTGCTGCGGCCGTTCCGGATCTCCGGCGTCGAGCTTCGCAACCGAGTCGTGCGCACCTCGCAAGGCACCGGGCTGGGCACCGATCGCCAGGTCAGCGACGACATGATCGCGTTCCTGGTCGCGCGGGCCCTCGGCGGTGTCGCACTCGCCTTCGCCGACCCCGCGCAGGTGCACTGGAGCTCCCCCGGGCTGCTCGACCTGAGCACCGACGCGGCTGTCCCCGGACTGGCCCGGCTCACCACAGCCGTGCACGCCGAAGGCATGAAACTGTTCCAGCAGATCTGGCACGGTGGCCCTACCCAGATGACGTGGGACAGCTCCGCACCGTGGGCCGCGTCGCACGTGCCCGATCCGGGGCTCGGCATGCTGCCCGTACCGATGACCCAGGCCATGATCGACGAGCTGACAGCGGCGTTCGTCGCGGCGTCACTGCGGGCGCGCGAAGGTGGTATCGACGGTATCCAGTTCCACTCCGGGCACGGGTACCTCTTCTCGAGCTTCCTGTCCCCCGCCACCAACCACCGCACCGATGCCTACGGCGGCTCGGCGGAGAACCGCGGCCGGTTCCTGTTCGAGGTGCTCGCGGCCGTGCGCGCCGCGGTCGGTCCCAGCTATCCGATCGGCGTGCGGATCTCCCCCGACGGTCCCGCGGACCAGACCACCGCGTCCGACCTCACCGACCTCACCGCCCGGCTGGAACGCAGCGGCTTGATCGACTTCGTGGACGTCTCGCTCGGCTCGCACTACGGCCGCGACCTGCTGATGGGTGGAGCGCACGAGCCGCCCGGCTACCAGCTGCCGACCAGCGAGAAGATCACCCGCCAGACAGCGCTGCCGACGATCGTCGCCGGCCGGTTCAGCACACTGCGTCAGGCCGAGGAGGTGATCGCCTCGGGCGCCGCCGACCTGGTGTCGATGGTGCGCGCGACGCTGGCCGAGCCCGAGCTCGTGGCCAAGACGATCGGGCGGCGCAGTGCGGAGATCCGGCCGTGCATCGCGTGCCTGCAGAGCTGCGCCGGCGGCCTCAACACCCGTGGCCGCGCGATGTGTGCCGTCAATCCGGCAGCGGGACGCGAGCTCACCCTCGGCGACGCCGTGATCGCCTCGGTCGCTCCCGGCCGCCACGTGGTGGTGGTCGGCGGCGGACCCGCCGGCATGGAAGCCGCGCGGGCGGCCGCGATCGCCGGGCATCGCGTCACGCTGCTGGAGGCATCGGACGGGCTGGGCGGCCAGCTGCGGCTGGTGCCGCCATCTCGCGGCGAGGTGGCCGGGCTGGTGGCGTTCTACGCGCACCAGATGTCGCTGCACGGCGTGGACGTGCGTCTGGGCCGCGCCGCTGACGCCGCGACGGTGCGGGCGCTGGCACCGGACGCGGTCGTCGTCGCAACCGGCGTGGTGCCGCGGCGCGACGGATTCCAGACGCTGCGCCCGGCCGTCCCGCTGCCCGGGCTCGACGAAGTCGACATGCACACGGGATGGGACGTCCTGCGCGGCGCCGAGCTGGGTCACACCGTGCTGCTGCTCGACGAGATCGGCCACTACGAGTCGGTTGACGTCGCCCAGTGCCTCGTCGACGGCGGCCACCGCGTGCTGCAGGTGAGCCGCTTCGCGCTCGTCGCGGCCAACCTGGAAATGCGCTGGGAGATGATGGGTGCCCCGCTCGCCGCGCGGCTGCAGCGCGGCGATTTCACGCTGTTCCCGCGCACGGTGCTGCTCGGGCTGTCGCCGGGCAGCGCGCGGGTCGCTCCGTACGAGGCACCTCAGCGGGCCCAGGATCTGGAGTTCGACGACGTCGTGCTCATGTCGGGCGGCGTCCCCGACCGGGCGTTGCAGGACGAGCTCCGTGCCACCGCCCCGGTCGTGCGGGTGATCGGCGACGCGGATTCGCCGCGCCGCCTGGAGGTGGCGCTTGTCGAGGCGCGGCAATCGGTGGGGTCGCTGGACCCGGACTGGGAACGCCCGCCGGCCCGCTACGGATGGGGCGGGAGCGCCACCTGATCATGCCCTCGGCCGCCGCGGCCCGCCCATCCGCCCTCGACGCCGCCCCGCTGACCGCCGCTTCCTTCCATGATCAACACAACGTGGTTTGTTTTTGCCCACGGGGTTTGTCTGAACCACGTTGGGTTCGGCGCGAAGTGCGTCAGCGGGTGGTCGGTGGCGTGCGCAGGGCGAGCAGGGTGTCCACGTGTTTCGCTGTCTGCGGCATGCTCAACTCCACGTCATCTCGCACCAGCCGTAGCGTCTCCCAGCCGTGGCTGGCCAGGGTCGCGTCGCGCTGTCGGTCGAGGTCTGCACGATGCCGGTCGAAAATGAATGGCGCCGTCGTACTCGATGGCCAGTTTCGCGTCCGGATAGGCCAGATCCACCCTGGCCAGAACGAAGCCGTACTCGTCCCGCACCTCGTACTGCACCGCGGGTCTCGGCAGACCGGCACGAATCAGGCGAACCCGAAGCCGAGTCTCCATCGGCGACTCGGCGCGCGGATCCGCCAAGGCAACCACGCCGGCCACACTCCGGCAGCCCCGGGCACCCCGCTGCGCGGCGCACCTGGCCAGCAAGTTGGCCGGGACGAAGGCCCGATCGTGCGCTAGGGCGTCGACTGCCACCACAGCCTCGATCAGCGGCAACTGCCGGGCGAGATCCCAGGCGGTGCGCAGCGGCACGGTGACCCGGCACCCGCCGACTTCCACGACGTCACATCCCGGGGGCGTACCGAATCGGACCCGCAGCCCCGGATGGGCACGCATGTAGCCCGGCACGAGCACCTCGGCGGGGGCGTGGAGCGGCCCGCAATCGGCGCCGAGGAACAACGCGGCCGAGTATCCGGCGAGCACCCCGCCGTGCTCGCGGACCAGCAGGTATGCCGCCCGGGAGCGCACAGCCAAATCCGGCGCGAGCCCGGCCGGCGCGAACACGTCCGGGTAGATCCGGCGGAACCGAGGGCCGTAGAGCTCGCTCGCGGTGAGCAAACCTCGAGCCCGCGCTTGGTTGCCTCGGAACGGGCCGTCCAGCATGTGCCACAGCGTGACTGATCAGTGGCCGCCAGATAGGCGGTTTGCCGAGTTCAACCTGGTTCGGGTGAACCCCGTGATCGAAAACGAACCACGTTGTGTTGATCATGGAGATGCTCGTCATAACCGAACGGGGACAGGATCCGGTGGCTAAACCAAACAGTGATTGATACTGTGCACTCGGAGGATTCGACGCACGGAGGACACCGCGATGAGACTGAGTCTGATGACGCTGGGCGACCAGGTCACCGATCCGATCACCGGGGTATGCGACACCGCCGCACAGCGGCACCGAGCGATCGTCGAGGCGGCGGTCGTGGCCGATGCGAGCGGCTTCCACGGTGTCCACGTCGGCGAGCACCACGGCCTCGAATACACGACGTCCGCGCCGCCGGTCATCCTCTCCGCGATCGGCGAGCGCACGCAGCACCTGCGGCTGTCCACGGCCGTCACGCTGGCCGCCAACCTCGACCCGGTCAGAGCGGCGGAGGACTACGCCACGGTCGACGTCCTGTCCGGTGGCCGCTGCGAGGTCGTGGTTGGCCGCGGCAACTTCTTCGTCTCCACCTACACGCTGTTCGGGCAGCGCATCGAGGACTCCCACGAGCTGTTCCACGAAGCGGTCGAGCTGCTCGTGCAGCTCTGGAGCGGCAAGACGGTGAACTGGCCGGGATCGGCGCACCGCGGCCCGATCGAGGACTTCGTGCTGCAACCCCCGCCCATCGGCGCCGTGCCGCTCTGGATCGGCGGCGGGGCCTCCGACTCGACGGCCGAGCTCGCGGCCCGCCTCGGGCTCGACCTGATGCTGCCCAGCGCGTTCGGTAACCCGGAGATGTTCAAGCCGGTGGTCGAGACCTACCAGGAGCGCTTCGCCGCATACGGCCACGCGCGCAAGCCGAGGATCGGCGCCTGCTGGCACGTGAATGTCGCCCGGACCAGCCAGGGCGCCCGCGAGCGCTGGGAGCCGCGCTACCGCGCCTACTTCGACCTGATGAAGGAGATCATCCCGCGGGTCAACCCCGATCCGCCCGCCTACCTCAGGAAGACCTTCGACTTCGACTTCCTCACCACCCGAGGGCCCGCGCTGGTCGGCAGCCCCGACGAGGTCGCCGACCGGCTCAACTCCGTATCGGAGATGCTCAGCACCGACACGAACCTCGTGTACCTCGACATGGGCGGCCAGCCCGAGGGCGAGTTCCGCGACATGGTGGAGCTCATCGGCTCGCAGGTGATCCCGCAGCTGCACTGACGACCGGCCGCGGCGTGCTCGGTGGTCAGCTCGTCTGTTCGTCGACCGTGGGCGCCGGCCAGTTGCGCACCTCGGCTGCCCAGGCCCGCAGGCCGGCGGCGAAGCCCTGCCGGTCGCGGTCGCTCAGGCCCTCCAGGACGCGCACCAACGGCGCCGCTCGGCTTGCCACCAGCTGCTCAACGCTGGCGCGATGCTGCAAAGACAGCCGGACGAGGGTGCGGCGGCGATCGGTCGGGTCCTCTCGCCGCTCCACGATGCCTGCCCTGCCAAGGTCGCCGATGAGCTCGCTCGCGGTGGACAGAGACACGCCGATGACTCGGGCAAGCTGGGTGACCCCCACGTTCTCGGTCACGGCGAGCTGACTCAGGACCGCACCGTGCCGCGCGGTGAGCCCCTGCGCGTTGAAGATCGCAACCAGTTCGTCGGGCATCTCGACGCTCACGCGGCGGAAGTAGGCCGCCAGCAGGGGGACGCTGGCGAGGATCTCGGCCGCCTCAGGTGCTGGCAGCTTCGGCCCTAGCGGATTGTGGTGGACGGACACCACCCCAGCGTATAGCTTTGCGAATCCAAATAGTTCGTATATCCGAAGTTATGTCGGCGCGACATCCAGGGGCCCTGAAGAGAAAACGTCTGGACCACGCGGGTCCGTGTTGTGGCTAGGCGGCGGTGGGTGGTGGTTCGGCGTGGACGCTGTAGCCGAGTGTTTCGAGTTGGCTGATCAGGCGGCGGGCTCGACGGGCGGGGTCGTTGTGGCGGGCGAAGTAGTCGGCGCCCAGATCGTGGTAGGGCTGGTCACGGTCGAGCATGTGGAAGATCGCCACGAGGATGCTGTGTTCCACCGCGACGAGTGCTTTGGCGTGTCCGAGGCGTGGGCGCAACCGGTTGTACTGGGCGCCCAGGTAGGTGTTCTTGGCGCGGATGGCGGCCATGGCCGCGTCGTGCAGGTAGATCCCCAGCCATTTCGGGCCTTTACGGGTTTTGCCGGATCTGCTGTGGCCGGCCGATTCGTGATGCCCGGGACAGACCCCGGCCCAAGAGGCGAGCCGGGAGGCGGTGTTGAACACGCTCATGTCGGCGCCGATCTCGGCGATGAGTCCTTGGGCGGTGCGCGGGCTGACGCCGGGGATGGTGTCAAGCAGCTCAACCTGGTGAGAGAAAGGGCCGATCACCACCTCGATCTCGGTGGTGAGTCCGGCGATGAGCTCGTCGAGGAACTCCAGCTTGGTCAGGATCGCCGAGACGATGACCGCGTGATGGGTGCTGAATCGGGAGGTCAGCGCCGCGCGCAGGGCGGGAATCTTGTGCCGCATCTGGCCCAGGGCCAGATCGGCCAGCACCTCGGCGTCGGTGGTGCCCGAGACCAACCCGGCCAGCATCGCCCGTCCGGAGACGCCGAGGATGTCGCTGGCCACGCTAGACAGCTTGACTCCCGCGTCCTGCAAGATCTTGTCCAGCCGCTGGGCTTCGCGGGTGCGTTCCTCGATCTGGGCTTTGCGGTAGCGGGTCAGATTACGCAGCTCCCGGATCGGCGCCGGTGGCACGAAGCTGGGCCGGACCAGCCCAAACTCGATCAGCTGACAGATCCACGAGGCGTCGGCGACGTCGGTCTTGCGGCCCGGGATGTTGCGCATGTGCCGGGCGTTGAGCAGCCACACCTCCATCGCGTCTTCAAGCATGTAATAGGGCGCCTTCCAGTACACCCCGGTCGATTCCATCCCGACCCGGGTCACGCCGCGGGCGAGCAGCCAGTCCCGCAGCACCACCAACCCCGGCGTGGTGGCCAAAAATCGGCCTTGATCGGCCCGTCCACCCGGCAGATGCACCTCCGCCACGATGACGTCTTTGTGCACGTCCAGTCCCGCCGCTCGCTCCACGATCCGTTCCATCGCTCCTCCCTCAACAACACCGAGGTCGTCCGGGAGGGCCTCACATCACGGAATCTGAAGATCGTGCTCGAGGCAACAGTTCACGGCGCCCAAGACCCTCACGCCTTGCTAGGAGACAGGCTCGCCCGCGCTAAGGCCAGCCGACGTCGACCGGACGACACCACCCAGTTTTCCCAAGATCACGCCCGCCCACCAGGGCGCCAACCGCTAGGAGCGCCCTGAACAATGCATGCTCTGCTGCGCGGTGCCCAGTCGGCGCCTCGCGGCGTTGTCGTCGCGGCCGATACAACAGCGGTATCGGCCACTCCTCCGCCTTGCGATGCATCCAACTGGATCACCGCTCGCGA
>DATHIT010001001.1:0-3176 GCA_035489915.1 Pseudonocardia sp.
ATCCGCAGCATGTCGGCTATCGCTGGGGCTGGGCGCACCCCGTACTCGGCGAAATCCCCTTCGTCATCCATCTGGGCCACCAGCGCGACGGTGTCATGCTCGACTTGGCGCGCCATTGTCTTCAGATACAACAGCTGATCAGCCCGAGCCTGTCTGGACACCGCGCGCACCTTCACCCGCATCACGGCCATACCCGCATTCACGGTATCCCGGTCGGGAGCGAGTGGGCTTTCTGGCATACCAACATTGTGGCAGCAGGGTCTGACAATTTCTGACGCTCACTCGAACCTGGTCACGTAAGTTTTTTCCGAAATATTTTGGGCGCCTCGCCAGCCGTCCCCGACCAGGGTTCCCGACCCTACAGACAAAAGGCGGAAGCCAGACTGTGGTAACTGGCTGCTCTCCCGTCCAAAGCATCTTTTCGAACGACCAGGCGACCAAGATTTCGCTCGGAGAACGATACAGCGGCCACCCCGACGGACGGCCACAGCAGGAAACCCGATCGCCAAGCCGGATCGGGCGCCACTACCGTTGCCCCATGCTGATCCGCGCCTGAGCGCCGCCACCCTGGCCGCGCCGTCGTTCCCCTGTTCCCCACTGGGCGGCCCAGGCGCGCCCGCACCGCACGCGAAGGCTCTCTTATGTCCGATGCATTTATTGTCTGCTCGAACCTCTCTTTCTCCTGGCCTGACGACACCCCGGTCTTCCAGGACCTGTCCTTCACCGCCGGCGGCGGCCGCACGGGCCTCGTCGCACCGAACGGCGCGGGTAAGTCCACCCTGCTCAAGCTGATCGCCGGCGAGTACCGCCCCAGCGGCGGCGCGGTGACGGTGCAGGGGGTGGTCGGCTACCTCCCGCAGAGCCTGCCGCTGACCGGCGACCTGACCGTGGCCGAGGTCCTGGGCATCGCCGAGGTGATCGGGGCATTGCGCGCCATCGAGTCCGGGGATGCGAGCGAGGAGCAGTTCACCACGGTCGGCAACGACTGGGACATCGAGGAGCGCACCCGCGCGCAGCTAGACCGGCTGGGCCTTACCGACGTCGTGCTCACCCGGCGCCTGGATACCCTCAGCGGCGGCCAGGTCGTCTCACTCGGCCTGGCGGCACAGCTGTTGAAGCGGCCCGACGTCCTGCTGCTCGACGAACCGACCAACAACCTCGACCTCGATGCGCGCCGCAAGCTCTACGGCGTGCTCGAGGACTGGAAGGGCTGCCTGCTGCTGGTCAGCCACGACCGAGCACTGCTGGACCGGATGGACCGCATTGCCGAACTCGACCGGGGCGAGCTCCGGTCCTACGGCGGGAACTTCACCGAATACGCCGAGGCCGTGCGCGCGGCGCGGGAGGTCGCCGAGAAGAACGTCCGCAACGCCGAGCAGGAGGTCAAGCGGGAGAAGCGGGAGATGCAGCAGGCCCGCGAGCGGGCCGCGCGCCGGGCCAGCAACGCCGCCCGGAACCTGAAGAGCGCCGGGCTACCGAAGATCTTCGCCGGGACGATGAAACGGAGTGCCCAGGAGTCGGCGGGAAAGTCGAACGAGACGCACGCCGCGCGGGTCAGCGAAGCCAAGGCCCGGCTCGACGAGGCGGGCCGGGCCCGGCGCGACGAGCAGAAGATCGCGCTGGAACTGCCGGGGACCAACGTCCCGGCCGGGCGCACGGTCTTCCTCGGCGAACGGATCCAGGTCCGCTACGGTGCACGGCCCCTCTTCGCCAGCGGGGGCGCCGACCTGGCGATCCGGGGGCCTGAGCGGATCGCACTGACCGGCCCCAACGGCGCCGGCAAGTCCACCCTGCTGCGCGTGATCAGCGGCGAGCTGGAGCCCGACAGCGGCGCGACCTCGCGGGCCGACGGCCGGGTCGCCTACCTGTCCCAACGCTTGGACCTGCTGAACCTGGACCGCTCCGTGGTGGAGAACCTGGCCGCGTTCGCGCCCGGGATGCCGGAGGCGCAGCGGATGAATCTGCTCGCCCGCTTCCTGTTCCGTGGCTCCCGCATCCACCTCCCGGTCGGGGTGTTGTCCGGCGGCGAGCTGCTGCGCGCCACCTTGGCCTGCGTCCTGTTCGCCGAGCCGGCACCCCAGCTGCTGTTGCTGGATGAACCGACCAACAACCTGGACCTGGTCAGCGTCGGCCAGCTGGAAAGCGCGCTCAACGCCTACCAAGGCGCGTTTGTGGTGGTCAGCCACGACGAGCGGTTCCTCGCGGAGATCAAGGTGGACCGCTGGTTGCGGCTCTCCGAGGGCCGGCTGCTGGAGACCGGGGCACCGGTGGACTGACTGAGATACATGTCGTACCTATGGTGTGAGCGAGGTCTCCGACGGCGATGGAAGGTTCGCCGCCCGGCTAGCGACTACCTCTCCGCACTCGTGCTCGCGGGTGCATCCGAGGAACCCAGCTGGGGGAAATTATGGATACCACCGCAACGGCTACGACACACCACACGGGCACACACGTCGGCGCCCTGAGCCAAACCACTCGGTCGCTCGGCGTTGAGCTGATCGGCACGTTCTTCCTCGTGTTCACCGTCGGCGCGAGTGTGCGCAGCGGTAGCACGCTGGCTCCGCTGGCCATCGGCGCGGTGTTGATGGTGATGATCTACGCCGGCGGTCACATCTCCGGTGCGCATTACAACCCCGCGGTGACCATGGCGGCGTTGGTGCGCGGCCGGATCGGGGGCGGGGAAGCCGTCGGGTACTGGCTGGCGCAGTTTGTCGCCGGGGTGCTCGCGGCCCTGGTGGTGCGCGGAGTCGTGGCGCCGGGTTCGGCCACCACGCTGAACTTGTCCGGTCACGCGATGGGTGCGGCGTTTGTGGTGGAGCTGCTGTTCACCTTCGCGCTTGCCTATGTGGTGCTCAACGTGGCGACCAGCAAGGACCACCCGGACAACTCCTTCTACGGACTGGCGATCGGGTTCACCGTGATGGTCGGTGCGGTAGCCGTGGGTGGCATTTCCGGTGGGGCGTTCAACCCGGCGGTGGTGCTCGGTGGCGCGGTGATGGGCCTGTTCCCCTGGACCGCGCTGATCTACCTGGTCGCCGAACTGCTCGCCGGTGTCGCCGCCGGGCTGGCGTTCCGCGCGCTCAACCCCGACGACAAATAACCCGCCTGAGGCGTCCACGCACGGGTTTACCTTCGATGAAAGGCACAGTCATGAGCAGTGCACAGCCCAAACCGAC
>DATHIT010001002.1:0-18047 GCA_035489915.1 Pseudonocardia sp.
GGACTGGGCCGACTCCAGTAGCTGGGCTGACCAGGGTAACGGGGCTGGGCGGTGTAGCGGGGCCGGGCGGTGTAGCTGGGCTGGGCGGTGTAGCTGGGCTGGGCGGTGACGCTGGATGTGGTGGCGAAGCTGGGCACTGCCGCCGGCACCGCGCCGCTGGCCGGCCCGACCCAGGTTCGCACCTTGCGGCGCTGCCGGCTGAAGTGCGCCAACTCGAGCAACAGGGCCAGCGCCACGAACAGGATGCCGAACGCGCCGATCCAGTTGAACGGCGGCGGGCTGATCGTGTTCTGGCCGAACAGATCGACTTGCCCGCGCAGTGCCAGGTGCGCGCGTACCCGGGAGTCGGTCAGCAGGAACACGCCGGTCGGGTCGACCTTGATCCCCGAGCTGGCGCCGAGCAGGTCGACCTTCTCACCGGTGACCTGGACCGAGGGGCCGCTGTGGATCGCCTCGTTGACCCCGCTCACCGCGGTGCCGGAGATGTCCGCCGCGGCGCGCGCGTTGATCCCGGTTGTGCCGCCGTTGATCCGGGCATTGATGATCTTGAGGCCTGGGCTCGCGGTGCTGATGCCGATGCCGCTGACCCCGTCGGTGGTGACCTGGTTCAGCGCCACCACCTGCGTGTCTTTCGCCACCCGGATGCCGGTATGGCCACCGGTGATGTGCGTGTCGGTCACCGTCGTCCGCGCGGCGCGGCCGCCGACCTGCACCCCGGTGGTGGAGTCCTGGACGGTCACCTGGTGCACGTTCGCGTCGGCGGCGGCCAGCGCAATGCCGGTCCGGGCCGCATCGCGGATCTGTGCCGACGCGATCTCGATGGTGCCGACGCCGTCGGTCGCCACGATGCCGCGCTGCCCGCCGGTGATGCGCAGCCCGGTCAGCTTCAGCTGCTTGCTGCCGCCGTTGACCAGCACGCCGATCGGCGAGTCGCTGCTGGCCGCGTTGGCCAGGGAGGCGCCGGTGGTGGCGGTGAGCCGGATCCCGCCGGCCTGGTCCCCCGAGGTGGACACGTTGCTGATCTGGGGCCCGTTCTGGTGCGTCACCGCCAGACCGAAGCGCTGGTTGCCCAGGGTGTCGAAGCCGCCGATCGGGCGGTTGCCGCTGGGGCCGCTGACCAGCACGCCGTTGCCCTGGTTGTGCTGGCTGTGCACCGCGTTCATGGTGGTGCCCTGATCGCCCCTGAGCAGCACACCGTCCGATCGGGACTGGGCCACGGTCACCGTGTCCAGGTGCACGTTCCGCGAGCCGGACAGCTCCAGGCCGACGCCGTTGCCCTTCAGCGTGCTGCGCACGATCGAGCCGGTGCTGCCCGGGGCGTAGACCAGGCCCGACTCGATCCGGGTGCCGGCGGGCTGGCCGGTCGGTGGGGCCGGGGCCGCGGCTGGCGCCGGGCCCGGTGGCTTGGACGGCGTGCCCGGTGGCGGTGAGCCGAGATTGGTCAGGGTCGCGTCGGCGATGTTGAGTGTGCCGCCCGAGCCGGCGACCAGGAAGCCGCGCTGCGAGGTGGGGCCCGCCGGGGGGGCCACCGTGTTGATCGTCAAGCCGTGCAGGTTCAGGGTGGCGCGTCCGACCCAGATCGCGGCGGCGGTGTTCGAGTTCGCCCCCGAGGCCAGGTTCAGCACCTTCACCTCGGGACCGTTGTCCAGCAGTGTCCCGGCGGTCAGCACGATCGATGCGGACAGCGTGGCGGAGCCGTTACCCGGGATGTTCAGCCAGCCGGCTGGTAGGTACCGAGCCAGCGCGGCCAAGGTCACCGGTCCGGCGGGGCGGACCACCCGGCTGGTCTGCCGGCCGTTGACCACCAGGTCGATGTGCGTGCCACGCACGATGACGATCTGGTTCGGCCGCCCGGTCCGGTTCCAGGTCGCCGTGGCGGACGCGGCCGCGGCCGCACGTTGCGCCGCCCGTCGAGCGGCGGCGGCCTGGGCCTTTGCCGCCCGTCGAGCGGCCAACGCGGCCCGGTGCGCGGCGATCGCCCTGGCGTGGGCCGCCCGTGCGGCTGCCTTGCGGGCGGCCTCGGCGGCCTTGCGGGCTTGCTCGGCGGCCCGGATCTGGGCGGGGGTCGGGCCCGGTACGGGCACGGGCAGGATGCTGCCGCCGGAGTTGTCGCCCGGCCCGTAGCTCGGCCCACTCGACCCGCTGTTCGGCCCGCTGCCCTGCCCGTTGTCGGGTCCGGAGCCACCCGGGTCGTCGCCGGAGCCGTCGTCGAAGAGCGCGGCCAGCCGGACGTCACTGGGGCTCGGTGCGGACGGGCCAGGGGGCGCCGAGAGGGTTGAGGTGGCGGCCGGCAACGCGGTCATGGCGGCCATCAGCACCACGAGCGCGCCGGCTGAGGCGAGGCGGGCGAACCGGGATCCGTCGCGGCGCGGGTTCATCAGGAGGCCCCGTCCTGGCCGGTCCGGATCACCTGGCCGCCGCGCACCGCGACCTCCCGGGTGAGCCAGCGCTGGGTGCGAATGGTCAGCAACGCCCAGATCTTGATCAAGGCCATCACCCAGGACAGCAGCACGTACCCGGGGATGAAAAAGAACGAGGAGGGCCGTTGGGTCAGGTGTGGCAGAAGCTTCGCCGACCGGGAGATCTGCCACCACGCGGCCAGCACAGCGGCGAACAGCCAGTGATGGTGGATCAGTGCGTAGCCCATGAACGCCGGCCCTACCAGCAGGGTGAAGCAGCTGACCGCCTTGTCGAGCATGGTGTAGGCGAGAAAGGGGTGAGACCACACCCACCGGTGGGACAGCGCGCGCAGGTCCGAGCGCCAGGTGTTGCGCGCCCAACGCAGCCGTTGCGCCACGAAGGCCCGTGCGCTGGTCGGGAAGGTCGACCAGACCCGCGCGGTGCGCTGTAGATAGGTGAGGTGGCCGCGCTCCAGGATGAGCGTGGTCAGCCTCTTGTCGTCACCGGACAGGCACGGCACGCCCCAGAACGTCTCGTTCATGAAGTCGTGCTCGATCTCCAGCAACAGCTCCCGGCGGTAGATCGCGGTGCGCCCGGACAGGCAGGAAACGGCCCGGCCGAAGCGGGTTTGGCACGCGTTCTCGTCGAAGTAGCGGTGATCAAGAAACATATCGGTGATGCGCGCCAGGAAGCCGTGCCGTTCGTGTGCGTTCTGCCTGGTCCCGACTCCGCCAATGCGCGGATCGGCGAACGGCTTGCACACCTCGTCGGCCACATCCGCGGCCCAAATCGTGTCCGAGTCGACGAGTGCCACGAGTTCAGTATGAGCTGCGTTCCAGCCCACTCGCAGTGCGTCGCGCTTTCCCGGTACTTTAGTAGTGATGACGGTCACCGGATACCGCCGGGCGATTTCCTGGCACACGGTGTCGGTGATGTCGATGACCAAAATGATCTCTTCGACGTGGTTGGCCAGCCAGGACTCGATTGCCCTCGCGAAGATACCGGGCTTTTCCTGATAGACCGGCACAACTACGGTCATCGGCAGCCGGTACGTTCCGCCGGCCGGCGCGTAGAGCACCGCCGGCACGCGCCGGACCAGCCACAATGACCAGCGCACCAGGCCCAGTACGCCCAGGGGCGTGCCGAGTACGTAGTACCACCAGGGGGTACTCATCGGCGAGGCCAATTCGCCTGGACTACCACGCGTACAGCAGGAACGGGGCGCGCGACAAGTTGTTTTGTGGCGAGCTCGATCCGCGGCTGGAACACGAATAGCCCCCCTCAAGGCTTATCGGCAAGACCAGTACCTATGTACTGCATCGCCCCTGGGTCGGTTCTTGTTACTTCCAGCAGACGAGGCGAGGCGCCCGTGATCAAGGTGATACCACAGCAAGGCTGGCAATACTCTCAACGAGCGTGGTCAGCGGCGTAACACCCAAGGGCCATGACGGAAATCGGCCGAGGTTTTACCACAGGCCGCAGACTATTTCCACAAAAAAATACTTTTAGCCGAAGTGGTTCGCATCAATCGTACGTAGTGCGGCGAGCGCGGCGGGGTACATTCGCGATTTGATCACGCCTAAAGTTGTCCCGGGCTTGCCGGCGAGCGGACGGGCGAGCTCGAGCGCGGATGACCGCACAGCGTCCTCGGCGGCGGTTGCGTCGACGATGGCGGCGGCCCGCGCCTCGGCGCCCCCGTAGCGGCGGCCGGTGGTCATCGCCTCAAGCGCGACCTTCGGCGTGAGCTTCGCCTGGATCAACGCCGACATTCCAGGGGTGAAGGGGATCTGGATGTCCACCTCGGGCAGGCAGAAGAAGCCCCGGTCTTCGCGCATCACCCGGAAGTCGTGCGCCAGGGCGAGCATGGCGCCGGCGGCGAACGTGTGCCCCTGCAGTGCGGCCACCGTGGGCAGCGGCAACTCGAGCACCCGGGCGAGCAGCTGGTGGACCTGATCCACGTAGGCATTGAGCTGATCGGAGTGCTGGCCGAGCCACTCCAGGTCCAGCCCGTTGGACCAGTGCTTGCCGGTGGCCGTGGTGACCAGAGCGCGGGGGCCGTCGGCCGCCTCCACCTTGTCCAGTGCGGCGTTCACCTCAGCCAGCCAGTCCGGGTGCCAGCGGTTCTCGTCTTCGCCGAGATCGAGGACGAAAACTTCGCCGTCGCGGTCCAGGCTGGGCATGTGGGCTCCTTCAGCGCGGGGGTCGCCAATTGCACCGATCATGCCGGACTGCGCTACTCGGCGGGTGCGGGGCGGGCGAACAGCGCGACGAATCGTGCCACGCTGGCTCGCTCGCCCTCAGTGCGCAGCACGCCCCGACGTTCCGCCTCGGCCGGGTCGAGATCGCCGAACACCACCGCGCGGAGCGTGCCGACGCTGCTGGTCAGTGTGGCATCGGGTGGCTCGACAGTCCGGGTGGCGGCTTCGTCCTGGCCCGCCCTGGCGACATCCAGGCGGCCGTCGGCCACCCGGGCCAGGTACCGGTCGTCGTCCAGGGCCAATCGGTAAGTAGCACGCAGCGGTCCCGCGACGGCAGAGTCAAAGGTGGTGCGTAGGGCGAGGATCAGCGCGTCCGCACTGAGGTCGCCGGCGCTGGTCATCGGCTGGCGGCTGCCCCAGGTGGCCAACGCGACCAACACCGGCTCGAGCCCCCTGCCCCGCCCGGTCAGTTCGTAGACCCAGGCACCGGCCGGTGGCCCGAGCTTCCGCCGGCGTACCAGCCCGGTGTCCTCGAGGTCGCGCAGCCGCTGGGCGAGCACGTTCTGGCTCGCGGTCGGCAGCCCGGCGCGGAGGTCGGTGAACCGCTTCGGGCCGAGCAGCAGTTCGCGCGCGATCAGCAGCGCCCACCGCTCGCCGACCAGGTCGAGAGCGCGCGCCACACCGCACGGGTCCTGATAGCTCCGCTTGCCGGCCATGAGTGCACTGTACGCCAAATCGGTATCGACGTAGGACTTACTGGTGCTAATTTAGGACTACAAGGGCGAGTTCGTCCGGAGACCTCGAGGAGGCAATCGTGGCTGGAGCAACGTTTGTGCTGGTGCCGGGGGCCGGTGGGGCTGCTTGGTACTGGCATCGGGTCGCGGCCGAGCTGCGCGGGCGGGGACACCGGGTCATCGCGGTGGACCTTCCAGCCGAGGACAACTCGGCCGGGCTCGCCGAGTACGCCGATGCCGTCGTCGCCGAGGTATCCGCCGCCGGTGTGCCGGTGGCCGATGATCCGTCGGCTGAGTCAGGCGGCGGCTCGACCGCCGGAGGCGGGCCGCTGGTGCTGGTAGCGCAGTCGATGGGCGGCCTGATCGCCCCGGCGCTCGGTCAACGGCTTCCGGTGTCGCTGGTGGTGCTGCTGAACGCGATGATCCCGGCACCTGGTGAGACGGGCGGCCAGTGGTGGGAGAACACCGGGCAGGCCGGGGCGCAACGCGAGCTGGATCGGCGCGAGGGCCGGCCGGTGGACGCGGAGTTCGACCCGCGCGTCTACTTCCTGCACGACGTGCCCCAGTCCGTGCTGGACGAGGCGCTGGCGCATGCGCCTGACCAGTCGGAGACCCCGTTCATCCGACCGCTCCCCGAGGTCAGCTGGCCGGACGTGCCGATTCGGGTGCTGGCTGGCCGGGACGACCGATTTTTCCCCGTCGAGTTCCAGCGGCGGGTGGCCAGGGAACGGCTGGGGGTCGAGCTGGACGAGGTGCCTGGCGGGCACCTTGTCGCGCTCAGCTATCCGGTGGAGCTGGCCGACCGGTTGGAGGTCTATCTCGACGACGACGTGGTCGGCGCGGCCAGCCGCTGACCCGTCAGCTGAGCCGCAGCTCGTCCGGCACCGGAGCGCCCAGGAAGTCCAGTAGCGCGGCCACCTTGCGGTCCAGAATCCGGCCGATGTGGTCGATCTCCGGATGCCCGTAGCCGGCGAAGACGGTGCTGGGCTGGTCGATGGCGAGCTTGGTGGGTCCCCCGTCGGGCGCCCAGAGGAAGGTCCGCAGCGGCGCGTGCAACAGGATGCCCGGCTCGTGGCGGAACATCTTCTCCGCGATGGTGTGGTTGCCCATCAGGTACTGCGTGCCTCGGACGGTGTGCCCGGCCGGCCGCATCGCCGAGTCAGTCTCGATGCGGAAGTAGAAGACGAAACCGTGCGGGGCGATCGAGTCCATCCAGCCGACCGTGTCCGCCCACGAACCGCTGTGCGCGGGCATCTCGCTCCTCGGGATTTCCGGGACGGCCTGTTCATAACGCTGCCGGAACTCCTCGTAGCCCTCGGCGATGGTCATGGTCAGCCGGTTGACCCGGTACGTGCTCACCGTTGGTGGGGCGGGCATGCTCACGGCGTTTCCCCCTGGGTTCGTCTTCGAAACCGACCTGGAGGATTCTGCCGGCATTGGCGCACCGCCCGCACCTGGGCCTCTCCACGGACTCATCCTGCCGGCCCTGGCGACCAGCGCCGAGCCGCCGACCAAGATCGACAGGGTGGCCGGAGGGGATACCGCCAATTGCAGTACCGTCAGCGCGGTGACCGAGGTGGCGACACCGGCCGTGGCGGAGCTGGAGGCCGCGGTCGCGCGGGAGATGGAGCCCGCGTTGCCCGCGCTGACCGAGGAGATGGTCGCGCACTTCGTCGAGTTCATCCCCGACCTGCGGATCGAGGACGAGGACATCCGCGAGCTGCTGCACGCCAGCTCGCACGCGAACCTCGTCACCGCGGTGGACATCTTCACCCACGGCATCCCGGTCGACCAGGTCGAGGTGCCGGCCGCCGCCGCCCACTACGTCCGCCGGATGGCACAGCGGGATGTGCCGGTGGAGTCGTTGCTGCGGGCCTACCGGCTGGGCGGGGGGCTGTTCCTACAGTGGTGGCTGCGTGCGGTGGAGCGGCACGAGCCGTCCTCGCGAACGCTGCTGGCCGCCACGAAGCACATCGCTCTGGTGGCCAGTGAGTACATCGATCGGATCTCCCAGACCCTGGTGGAGATCTACGACGAGGAACGCAAGCTGTGGTCGCAGCGGGCCGCCGCGACCAGGTCCGTCCAGGTGCGCACCGTGCTGCTCGACGAGGATCTGGACGTCGCCACCGCCGAGGCCCTCACCGGCCACCGGATGCACGGCAGCCACGTGGGCGTGGTGGCGTGGTCCACCGCCACGGACAACGGCCGCGAAGTCGAGTCCACCGGGCAGTTGATCGCGGAGATCACCGGGCGGCAGCCGCTGGCGGTGTTGACCGACGACCGGACGCTGTGGGCCTGGGTATCCGGTCCGTCGGCCAACCTGGACGTCGCCGCGCTGGACGCCGAACTGCGCCGGCGCCGCTCCCCAATGCGGATAGCGGTGGGTAGTCCGGCGGTGGGGCTGATCGGCTTCCGCTCCTCCCACCACGAGGCAGTGGCCACGCAGCGGGTGGCCAACATCCGAGGGGACGACAGCCCCGGGGTGACCGCGTTCGCGGACGTGGCGATCTCCACGTTCCTGGCCAGGGACCTGCGCGCGGCCCGCCGCTGGGTGGCCGACGTGCTGGGCGGGTTGGCCACCGACGACGACGCGATGGCCGAGCTGCGCCGGACCGTGCTCCACTTCCTGCAGACCGGCTCGAGTCTGACCGAAGCGGCCGTGCGGCTGCACCTGCACAAGAACACCGTGCGCTACCGGCTGCGCAAGGCCGAGGACGTCCGGGGCCGGCCGATCAGCGACCGCCGCCTCGACGTGGAGACCGCCCTGCTGGCATGCGTACAACTCGGCAAGGCAGTGCTCATCCGCCCCGGCCTGTACCCGACGCCGCGAAGCTGGGGCTGGGGCTGGTCAGACTGGGGCTGGCTGGCATCCACCGTGCGGCCGCCGTGCCGGAGACCGCTGTGCCGGAGACCGCTGTGCCGGAGACCGCCGTACCAGCGGCCGCGCAGACCGGGTGCTGCTCGCGCAGACGATGCAGGGTCTGTGCGGCCTGCAGGGGGTCTGTGCCGGGTGGGATGTGCGGTTGGGTGCGTGGCGGCGGTGGTGCGGGGCATCGGGTGGTGCGGGGCGTCGGGTGGTGCGGTACTGGGCGAGCCGCATGGTGTGGTCGTCGGGGATGGGCGGTGCTTCGGTTTTCGGCCGTGCGGGGGTGGTCGCCGAAGATGGCCGCCGCTCCGACTTCCGCCGGTACTGGCGGCCGCGCAGACCGGGTGCTGCTCGCGCAGACCGTGCAGGGTCTGTGCCGGTTGCGCTGGGTCTGCGCCGCCTCTGACGGGGTCTGCGCGGGTTGTAGGGGGTCTGTGCCGGGCTCGGCTACGCGGCCACCTAATGAGTCTGTGCGGCCACTAGTGAGTCTGTGCGACCGGTTCTGGGTCTGTGCGGGCCGGCGACGGGGCTGCCGCTGCCGCGGCTGTCAGGCGGCGTCGACTGTGTCGCCGGGGGCCCAGGTGGGGGGTGGCCACCCGGACCGGTGGGGATGGCGTGACGGCCGGGTAGCGGGGCAGGTCGTCCACCTCCCATGGTTGTCGGCTGACCATGTCCGAAACCAGTAGGTGGCCCCGCTCGAACTCGCCGGTCGCGGCGTCCACCAGCCGGTACTGCTGCCGGTCCGAGCCGAACGGCTGGGACTCGAGCAGTACCACCCGCACCTCCCCGGGCTCGAAGCCGCAGCGCTCGGCCAGTGCGCCGATGAGCTGCTCGTTGTGCAGGTGGCCCTCGCCGAAGTTCCAGCCGAGCACCGCGCCGGCCACGAACTCACCGTCCACCACGAAGTACGACTCGTGCTCTGCGCCGGCCGCCCTGGGCAGCAGGCCGAAGAGCCCGCGCCCGTGGTGGTGCATCGCCCGGAAGACGAAGCCCTTGTGCGCCAACACCTCCGCTACCTGCTCGCCGTAGAGCCGGCGCAGCTGCGCTTTCGGGAACCCGGAGTACTTCACCACGTGCTCGTCGATCTTGCTCAGCGCCGAGGGGCGCAGCGCCCACAGCGAGGTGGCCCAGTTCCCGGCGTAGTACCGCATCGAGAGCAGGAAGGAGAACCGCTCCGGCCACAGGTTGCCGGCCACCACCACGGCGAGTACCGGCACCAGCAGCAGCGCGATCAGGCCGGGCAGCGTGGCCGCGGGCAGCTGGTAGGGCTGATAGCCCCAGAACAGGTAGCTCACCGAGAAGATCATGAAGACGTTCCACTCCAACGGCATGCCCATCGGGAACGCGCTGAGGATGTGCAGGTGGAACAGCACCATGGCGGCCACCGCGACGGCGGTCAGCCGCCGGTCGGTGGACAGCAGCAGCACCAGCGGCACGGCGAACTCGACGGCGGTGCCGCCGTGCGCCAGCATGCGCGCCAGCAAGGACGGCCGCAGGTCGTCGGGGAACGACCGGAACAGCCGACGCTTGAACGCCTTGACGGCCATCAGCGGGCTGTTGCTGAGCATCACCGAGACCACGAACGGAAAGTGCTTGTTCAGCTTGGACGCCGCCGCGCCCCACCAGAGCAGCACCAGCAGTATCTTCGCGGCGATGATCATGTCGAGGAACGGGAAGAAGAACGCCAGCAGGGCGATCCAGTAGTGCTCCGCCCTGGCCGCCAGGAAGATCGTCTTATCGCGCAGCCCGATCAGCGGAACCAGGATCGCCAGCGGGATCAGGGTGTCCGGGGAAAGGGTGTGGACCTGGCCGAACAGGCCGGCGTCCAGGTGCTCCGCCGGGGACAGCAGCGGCCACCCGGCGGCGGCCAGCAGCCCCAGGTACAGCACCACGTCGAGCGGGGTCCGGGTGGTGCCCCGGGTCAGCGGTACCCGGTCGGGCCACGCCGGCAGCCGAACGGTGCCGGGACGCAGCCAGTACAGGAACCCGCCGACCGGAGGCAGGAACCGCAGGGTGAGTGGGCCGAAGCCGCAGCCAAAGCCGAGCACCTCGAACAGCAGCGTCCACAGCACGGCTTTCTGGAATACCACCGGCTCGGTCCACCAGCCGGCGATCTCGCTCAGCGGACCAATGCCCGGGGTGGTCTGGATGAACCACAGCCCGCCGGACACGTACCCGACGAGCTTCACCAGGTACACCAGGTAGACCGCCCACGGCGTGCCGAAACCGCTCTCCGCCCAGTGCTGGGTGAGCGGCTGGATCCGTTCTAGTCGCGGCTTGAGATGCCAAAGCTGTACATCGAAGCACCGGGGGAGCTTCGGTGACAGGAAACCCACGGTGGCTTCTCCTCGCTGTGTCACCCGGGCGGGGCGGGCGACGGACTTCCGCTGGTCAGTTGGGCGGTTCGAGTTCTACATCGACTCCGACGGCAGGCTGGTCCAGGGTGAAGGTCGAGCCTATGGGCGATCCGGCCCGGCAACGATGGCTCGCTGAGCCCAAGGTGGGACCACGCTTTGTACGCGGCGTACAACGCCATGTGGGCGAACGTGTGCTGCCGACTACCTCGTTCGCACTAATGGGTGTTACCAGCAGGAGGGGCGCCCGGCTGTCCGGCGCCGCGCGCTAGGCCAAACCGGCGGCACCGTTTTGTGCTCACCGACGGCCACCCGGGCCGGTCCTGGTCCCGGCTTCGTCACGCCATCCCGATGCTCGCCGATCAGGCCACTATTGACGATCCGTCTATGATGACAAAATGTCTCACAACGACGCTCGGGACCCTGGCACAGCTTCGGCCACGGAGGCTGTGCCCTCCGGCGTAACTACTCGGCGGGTCACCGCCAGCGACGGCGTGGAGCTGGTTGTGCAGCAGCGCGGCCCGGCGGATTCGCCCACCGTGCTCGCGGTGCACGGCTATCCCGATGATCAGACGGTGTGGGATCAGGTGGCCGGCCAGCTGGCCGGCCGCTACCACGTGGTCAGCTACGACGTGCGCGGCGCCGGGAAGTCGGGGGAGCCGGCCACCCGGGCCGGCTACCAGCTCGATCAGCTGGCCGACGACCTGGCCGCCGTGCTGGACGCGGTCAGCCCCGATCGGCCGGCGCACCTGCTGGCCCACGACTGGGGCTCGATCCAGGCCTGGCACGCGATCACCAGCGAGCGGCTGGAAGCCAGGCTGTCCGGACGGGTCGCCTCGTACACCTCGATCTCCGGCCCGGATCTCGATCACGTCGGCGCCTGGTTCCGGGCCCGGTTGCGCCGGCCCACGCCACGCGGGCTGCGCGAGTTGCTCCGCCAGTTCGCCGCCTCCGGCTACATCGGCTTCTTCCAGCTCCCGGTGATTCCCGAGCTGGTCTGGCGCAGCGGTGTGCTGGCCAGGGTGATGAGGGTGCTGGCCTCGGCGGACAAAGGGCTGCGCGCACCTCAGCCGGCCGATGCGGTGCGCGGGCTGGCGCTGTACCGGGAGAACATGCGGCCCCGGTTGACCCGGCCTCGGCCGAGGGCCACCAGCGTCCCGGTCCAGGTGCTCGCGCCGACCCTCGACCCGTTCGTCACCGGTCCGCTGCAGACCGACATCGCCAGCTGGACCAACCACGCCATGCTGCGCCGAATCCCGGGCGGGCACTGGCTGCCCCGGAGCCGGCCGGACGTGGTCGCGCGCTGTGTGTCCGAGCTGGTCGACCAGGTGGAGCGCGGCGTCGAGGCGAGCGGCCTGCGGCGGGCCAGCGCGCGGGCCGCGGCATCGTGGCAGCCGGCCGGCCGGCGGCGGCACCAAGGGTCGCTGGTGGTGATCACCGGGGCCGGTAGCGGCATCGGCAGAGCTACCGCGCTGGCGTTCGCCGAGCGGGGCGCCGACGTGGTGCTGGCCGACCTGAACGAGGCTTCCGCCAAGTCCACCGCCACGCTGGCCAACGCGTTGGGGGTGGAGGCCACCGGCTACCAGGTGGACGTCGCGGACGCCGATGCCATGCGTCGGTTCGCCGACCAGGTGCTGGCCGCGCACGGCGTGCCGGACGTGGTGGTGAACAACGCCGGTATCGGGATGGCCGGCCCGTTCGCGGACACCTCGCTGGACGACTGGCGGCGGGTCATCGACGTCAACCTGTGGGGCGTCATCCACGGCTGCCAGGTGTTCAGCGGGCCGATGGTGGCGCATGGCGAGGGGGGCCGCATCGTGAACATCGCGTCGGCGGCCGCCTACCTGCCGTCCCGCGCGCTGCCGGCCTACGCCACCACCAAGGCGGCCGTACTGATGCTCACCGAGTGCCTGCGCGGTGAGCTGGCCGAGCACGGCATCGGCGTGGTGGCGATCTGCCCCGGGCTGGTGCACACCAACATCACCGCCACCACCCGCTTCGTCGGCACCGATGACGCCGAGCAGAACCGCCGACAGCAGGCCACCTACGCCGCCTATGGCCGGCGGAACTTCACCCCGACCCGCACCGCGCAGGACATCGTGCGCGCGGTGGAACGCAACACCGCGCTGGCGCCGGTGACGCCGGAGGCCAAGGTCGGGCTGGTGCTGTCCCGGCTGACTCCGGCGCTACTCCGGGCGGCGGCGCGCCGGGAGATCAACGTCTAGGAGGTGGACGTAGTGCGTGAGCCTGCGAGGGCGGTTGAGGGGGAGCCGGCCGGCGTGGTCGCCGATCCGGACCAGGTGGCGCTGCGCCCGAGGGACGTCCGTTTCGACTGGTCCCAGCTGCCGATGCACTGGGTGCCCGGTGATCCCTTCACCACCCACCTGTTGAACGTGCTGCACCTGCTGCTGCCCGAGGGTGAGCGGTGGTTCGTCCAGGTGTTCACCCAGGCCCTGCCGCTGATCAAGGACGAGCGGCTGGCCGAGGACGTGCGGGGGTTCATCGGCCAGGAGGCCATCCACGCCGAGTCGCACGAAGGGGTTCTGGAGCATTTCGCCGCGCACGGCCTGGACCCGGAGCCGTACGTCGGGCAGGTCCGCTGGCTGTTCCGCAAGGCCCTGGGCGACCGCGACTTCACCGGCCGGCGCAACGCGGACCGCCGCCGGGAGGAGTGGCTGATCGAGCGGGCCGCCGGGGTCGCCGCCATCGAGCACTTCACCGCGTTCCTCGGCGACCTGATCCTCAACATGCCGAAGCTGGACACCGCGAAGATTGATCCGGTGATGCTCGACCTGCTGCGTTGGCACGGCGCCGAGGAGGTCGAACACCGCGCGGTGGCCTTCGACCTCTACCAGCACCTGGACGGCCGCTACTGGCGCCGGGTGCGGCAGATGCTGGTGGTCGCTCCCGGCATGGCCGCCATGTGGTTCCAGGGCGTGCGGTTCCTGATGGCCAACGACCCGACCGGTCGGCGTCGGCCCCGGCTGCGCGACGCCATCCAGGCCCGCCGCCGGTACGGTCTGCCCGGCCTGTGGAGGGTGTTCTGGCTGGTCGTGCCGTATCTGCGGCCCAGCTATCACCCCAGCGAGCACGGCTCCACCAGCCAGGCGGTGGCCTACCTGGCCAGCTCACCCGCCGCGGTGGCCGCCGACCAGCGGGCCGGGCGGTGAGCGACCAGCCGGCGGGTATCGAGCCGCGTCCGGAGTCGCGGCGCCGGCCGGCCAGCGAGGCACCGATCCCGGAACCCACCCGGTTCTTCCGCACCGTGGGCGCGGCGATCAGCGCCGTCGGCCGGCTCAGCACAGTGGGCCGGCGCCCACCGGTGATTGCGGTGGACCGGGCGCCTCGGCTGGTGGTGCGCGAGGTCCGCATCGAGGCCAGGGACGTGGTCAGCCTGCGGCTGGGCCGGCGGCCGGGTGACCCGGCGGGCGTCACGCTGCCGCCATGGCGACCAGGTGCGCACCTGGATGTGGTGCTGCCCTCCGGGCGGGTCCGCCAGTACTCCCTGTGCGGCGATCCGGCCGACCGGTCCAGCTACCGGGTCGCGGTGCGCCGGATCGCCGACGGCGGGGGCGGCTCCCGTGAGGTGCACGAGCTGGCCGCCGGCGCGGAGGTCTCCGTGCGCGGGCCGAGGTCGGCGTTCCCGCTGATCCAGGCGCCGCGGTACCTGTTCCTGGCCGGCGGCATCGGAATCACCCCGATCCTGCCGATGCTGCGCGCGGTGGCCGCCTCCGGCGCGGACTGGCGGTTCGTCTACGCCGGCCGGGACCGCGAGTCCATGCCGTTCCTCAGCGAGCTCGCCGAGCTGGCTCCGTCCCGCGTGGTGATCAGGGCGGACGCCGAGCACGGTGGCCCGGCGACCGGCGCGGAGCTGCTGACGCACGCCCCCGGCGGCCAGACCACCGGCTATCTGTGCGGGCCGCCGCCGATGCTCGCGGCGGTGCGCGCGGCGATGGCCTCGGCCGGCCCGGAGCGCCGGCTGGCGGCGTTGCATGTGGAGCGGTTCGCCGCGCCGCCGGTGCTCGGTGGGCGCCCGTTCACCGTCGAGCTGGCCCGGGCCGGTGGCATCCTGGAGGTGCCGGCGGACCGGTCGCTGCTGGAAGTGCTCGGCGAGCGGCTGCCGGACGTGGCGTACTCCTGCCGGCAGGGTTTCTGCGGGACCTGTCGGACCAGAGTGCTGGCCGGCGCGGTCGAGCACCGCGACCGGGTGCTCACCGAACCGGAGCGCGGCGGCATGATGGCGATCTGCGTGTCTCGGGCGGAGGGGGATCGGTTGGTGCTCGACCTGTGAGCCCCGGGACCATCAGCCACCCGGCGTCGCGGCATGGGCGCTCGCCGCGTCGGATGAGCGCGGAGCGGCGCCGTGAGCACCTGGTCGGCACTGCGCTGGAGCTGTTCGCCAACCAGCCCCCCGAGCTGGTCTCGGTGGACGACGTGGTGCGCGCCGCCGATGTGTCCCGGGCGCTGTTCTACCGATACTTCACCAATATCCACGAACTGCGGGTGGCCGCGCTGCGCGTTGTGGTCGGGGAGGTGATCGCCGCGCTCACCCCGCCGGCGGACGGCACCCTGCTGGACCAGGTGCGGTACTCCCTGCATGCCTTCCTCAGCTCCGCGCAGACCTACGCCGGCGCCTACGTCGCGCTGCTGCGTACCGGGTCGGTGATCGCCACCGACGAGACCAACGCGCTGGTGGACAGCGTCCGCGACCACGTGGTTCGGGTGGTCAGCCAGCGATTGGGCGAGCGGGGCTCGAGCGGCCCCGCCGGTCCGGGCGGCGGGATCGTGGCGGCGCCGATGCTCGAGTTGACCCTGCGCAGCTGGTTCGCCGTGGTGGAGGGCGCCAGCGTGGCATGGCTGCGGGAGGGCACCCTGGCCCGCGAGCGCCTGGAGAGCTGGCTGGTCGACCAGCTCGTCGCGATGCTCGCCACCACCGCCCGGCACGATCCGGCCACGGCGTCCCAGCTGAGCGCCGCGCTGCGCAATACCGCCGCTCCCACGCTGGGCTAGAGCCCCCGGGGCCCTCGGGCTCTGATTCCTCGCACGATGCGCGGTTACTCAGCGCGTGAATTGACGTCTCGTCAATTACTTACTGTCACAAAAATGCGCTCCGACACGACCTCATCAATCTATTGGGTGGCGAGCCACGGTTGCGGCGATGACCGTTGGTAGCTTTTCGCCGCGAGATGATCTCAAGTGATTGTTGAGGGATGCTGTGCCCCGAGTGCGTGGTCTGGTCGTCGCGTTGGCCTGTGCCGTCGGCGCGGTGCTCGGGCTGAGCAGCGCCACGCTCGCCGACGCGACGCTCGCGGCCTGCGGCGGGATGGCGGCCGGGCGGTCCGGCCAGGCGGGGCCCGCCGTGCGGCCGGTTGATCACGCCGATTCCCCAGGCGGGCGGCACCTACTCATCGGGGCGGTCTGCGATCAGCGGGATGAGGCGGCCCCGCGGCGCCCGGGCGCCCCATTCGTCGCCACGGCCACCCGCCACGTGCCCAGCTCGACCAGGGCGCTGCCGCCGGGCGTGGAAAATCCGGTCACTGACCGGGCGATGGCCCTGCTGATCGGCTGGGCGATGTTGGCGCTGGTCGGTGGCGGGCTGTTCGCCGGCCGTCGGCCGCGCCGGGTGACCGGCTCCCGGCAGTGAGAGCCCGCCGCTTCGGAAGACCACGAAGTGGCTATCGGCAGCCCGAGGTGATGTCGACCGGCCGGTTCGGGTCGAAGTACGCGTCGAGCGGCTCGGGGTCGCGGTAGGCCGGATTGGCGCCCCGGTCGTGCGGGGGCGCCGGCGCGGTGAGCCCCCGGCTGGCCGAGGCGCAGTCCATGCCGTGCCAGTAGCCGCTGGTTCGTCCGAGGTACATGCCGCGCGAGGACAGCCGCAGCGCGGTGCTCAGCGGAAACATCCAGTGCGTCTCCGAGTGGATCACCACCACACCGGACGGCTGGTCGAACGCGTAGGCGAACACGTAGTTGCTGGTGACGTCCAGCGCAGGCATGCCGTTCCAGTCCACCCGTTGGTAGCTGAGTTGGCCGCTGACCCGGGGCGGGGCGGCCAGCGTGGTGCCCGGTGCCAGTCGGATCAGGGTCGTGCCGTAGCCGGCGTTGGCGAATCGGGGCGCAACGGTGGCCGCGCTGTCCGGGGCGAGCAGGTTCAGCACCGGCTCCGGATCGTGCTCGACCAGCATCCGGGGGTCTAGATAGGCGCCGATCAGTGCCCGGCGTACCTGGTCCAGCGCGTCGGCCACCGCATCGGCGCTCATGCCGTCCACCGGCGCGGCCACCGGCGGCACGATCCCGTCGGCGCCGACCGGGAAGTTCTCCGCCGGGGTGGCCTCGTACGGGTTGGACGAGACGGCCAGTGGCCACCATTGGTCCCGGGCGAGCCACAGCGCGCTCACCACGGCCAGGATCAGCGCGATGGCCAGGAGTCGGCGGCGGTCACGGGACCGGCGGCTCGAGTTGGGCACCGGCGCCACGTGCCTTGCCTCGTCGAGCACGCGTGGACTCGTCGGGCGATCAGAGCTCATCAGCAAACACTTACTGATCTATCGAGGGGAGCGATTGTCACCGATGGTGACACCGTGCGGATGTTGGCATGACCGCCATTCAGTCGAGTTACCCGGCTGTTCATACTTTCACCCCGACATATTGTGCCCGTGCAACTACCGTGAGTGTCGGACCGCCGGCCTTCGTCCCGGCCTTCGTTCTCTCGCCGCCGCTGAGCCTGAGCTCAGACATCCGGGCCCGGGTCACTCGCCTCGGGGTGTCTTCCCTTGACTGGGTCCAGAAAAGGTGGTGTGGTCGGGGTGTGTCGAACTCCCGCCAACCAGACGATGCGCGCCAGTTGCTGCGCACCGCCCGGATGCGGGTGACGGCTTCCAGGGTGGCGGTGCTCGAGGTGCTCGGCGACCACCCGCACGCTTCCGCGGACACCGTCGCGGGGCTCGTGACGCAGCGTCTCGGCTCGGTGTCCAAGCAGGCTGTCTACGACGTATTGGCGGCCTGCACGCGGGCTGGCCTGCTCCGCCGAATCGAACCGGCCGGCTCGGCCGCCCGGTTCGAGACACGGACCGGCGATAACCACCACCACCTGGTCTGCCGTCGGTGCGGACGGACCGAGGACGTGGATTGCACGGTCGGTCAACGACCGTGCCTGTCTCCCAGTGACGACGCGGGTTTCGCGGTCGATGAGGCCGAGGTCGTGTTCTGGGGGCTCTGCCCGGACTGCCAAGAACAGAACTGACTGGCGGCGACCCTGTCGCCCCTCACCACCACAACACAAAGGAGCACAAGCCGTGACCGATCCGCGGCCAACCACGACGGATGCCGGTATTCCGGTAGCCAGTGATGAGTTCTCGCTGACCGTCGGGCCCGATGGTCCGATTTTGCTGCAGGATCACTATCTGATCGAGCAGATGGCGAACTTCAACCGGGAGCGGATCCCGGAGCGCCAGCCGCACGCCAAGGGCGGTGGCGCGTTCGGCACCTTCGAGGTGAC
>DATHIT010001003.1:0-2948 GCA_035489915.1 Pseudonocardia sp.
CGGCGTATTGGCGGGCACGGGATATCGCCTCGTCGATGCCGTGCACGGCGGCGGCGTCGGTGCGGGCGATCAGCACGAAGTCGGGATCGCGGCGGGCGGCCACCGCGGCGCGGATCTTGCCGACCATCTCCTCGGCCGGAATCACCGCCTTGCCGCTCATGTGTCCGCACTTCTTCGGCATCACCTGGTCCTCCAGGTGGATGCCGGCCACCCCGGCCTGCTCATATGCCGCGACGGTGCGCAGCACGTTGATGGCGTTGCCGTACCCGGTGTCCGCGTCGGCGATCACCGGCCGGTCCACCGCCGCCGCGATCCGCCGCGCGTTGTCCACCATCTCCGCGCCGGTGAGCAGCCCGACGTCCGGCCGACCGATCAGCGAGGCGGTGCTGCCGAACCCGGTCATGTACACCGCGTCGAACCCGGCCTGCTCGATCAGTCGCGCGGACAGCGCGTCGTACGCGCCGGGCACCAGCAACGGTTCCGGCGCGGCCAGCAGCTCGCGAAGGCGAGCCCGGGGCGAGGTAGCCCCCGCCCCGGGCTCGCCGGGTAGTAGATCTCCCATTCCCAGTCCTTCCCATTCCGGCGGCGCGCTCCCGCACACCCCACAGAGTGTGCGGAAGCGGGGAACGCCGCGCGGCGGGACCGCGTTACTCCGCGGCTGGGGTGGGCTCGCCGCTCTCCACGGCCGGGGCCTCGGTGGCACCGGACGTGACCGGGATGCGGCGCGATCCGCCGGCGGCGGCGTGCGCGCCGGCCACCCGCACATTCAGCACGCCGGCGTCGTAGGACGCGCTCACCGCGTCGGACGTGACGTGCGCGGGCAGGGTGAACGAGCGGCGGAAGGAGCCGTAGCGCACCTCACGCACGCTGCCTCCGTCGCGCTGCTCGGCGCGCTCGTCGCGGCGCTCACCTCGGACCACCAGCTGGTCGCCGTCCACTTCGACAGTGACGTCCTTGGCGACGTCCACGCCCGGCAGCTCCACGCTGACCACGGCGTCGTCACCGTCGCGGGTCACCTCGGCGGCCGGCACAAAACCGGGCTGCGTCGGGAACGCGGCGGCCGGGCCGAAGGCGCGGCGTACCAGGGTGTCGAACTCGGCGAACGGGTCGCGTCGGGCCCACAGACTCAAGCTGTTCATGAATGTCCTCCTCGGACTCTCGACTCCGGCCAACATGGCCACACTCATGAAACGTGAGTCGACCCGACTCAATTCCCGATTTTGTAGCGCGCACAGACCCAGTGATGCTCGTGCAGACCGTGCACAGTCTGTGCCGCCGCCACCAGGTCTGCGCCAGCGCTGGCAGGACTGCCTGTCAGCGGTGGAAGACGACGCTGCGGCAGGCCAGGTGTAGGGCCAGCCGCTCGTCCGGGTCGGCCAGGTCCACCGTGAGCAGCTCTCGGATCCGGGTGATCCGGGCGGCCACCGTGTTGCGATGCACCCCGAGCACGGCGGCCGTCTCGGTCAGCGACGACTCGGCGTCCAGGAACGCGGTGAGGGTCAGCAGCAGGTCTCCGGGCTGGCCGTCCAGGGGCTCGAGCAGTGAACGGGCGGCCGGCAGGAAGGTGTCCGTGCGGGTCCAGGCGAGCAGCATCTGGCCCAGCCCCATCCGGTCCACGTGCACGAAGTGCCCGCTGGTGGAGCGGCCGGTGGCCAGCCGGGCCGCGTCGCCCGCCTCGCTGAGCGTGCGCACCAGCCCGGGCACCCCGTGGTGGGCCCGCCCGACGCCCATCGAGGTGGGCAGCGAGGACCGCAGCAGCCACTGCACCCGGCGGGCCGTCGACGCGTGCCGCTGCAGTTCCGCCGGCTCGGGAGCGTGGTCGAACGTCGTCCATACGTCCCACCCGGATCCCTGTTCGACCACCACCGCCCGTAGGTGCGCGGTGGACACCGCGCGCAGCACCTCGGGGCGAATCGCCACCGGGTCCACCGCTCCGGGCACGTCGATCCGGATCCCCACGTGCCAGCCCTCCACCTGCCAGCCCGCGTCGATGGCCCGCCGCCGGGTGCCCGAGGAGAGCTCGCCGCCGCTGTGCACGATTTCGGCCAGCAACGCCATGCGCAGCCGGGCGTCCCGCTCCACGGCCAGGCGCTGCTCGGCCAGCCGCTGGCCCACCGACTCCGCCGCGACGCCCAGCGCGGCGGTGATCGCGGCGACCTCGGCGGGCACTCCGTCCGGCACCGCGGCGGCCAGCTGGGCACCCCGACCCTCGGTGCCCAGCCGCCGCCGCTGCACGCCGGCGCCGTCCGGCGTTGGGCCCGGTTCCGGGCCGGCCACCACCCGGCCCGAGGAGTCCAGCAGCCACACCGGCCGCCGCCACAGCTTCGCCAGGTCGGCCACCAGCGCGTCGGTGCCCTGGCCGGCGTCCGTGCAGGTAGCGGCGGTCCTGGCGACCAGGTCGGCGACCACCTGGTCACCTTCGTGGATCAACCGGGCGGCCGCCATGGTGGCGGCCAGCGGGTCGGGCGCGCCGAGCACCGGCAGCCCGATGCGCGCGGCCAGCGCCCGGCTGGCCGGCTGCAGCGGCTCGATACCGGGGAGCAGGACGGCGGCCGCCCCCTCCGCGCTGCCCCGACGCAGCAGCGCGTCCAGGTGCCAGTCGCCTCGAGGCGCGGACAGCACCACGGCGAGTAGGCAGCCGCCGGCGCCCTTCGGCTCGGTGAGCACGTCGGGCACCGCGAGTACGCCGCTGACCGGGGTGTTCGCCGCTTGCGGGCCGGCCAGCAGGGTGACCTCGGCCCAGTCCGGGTGGCCGAGCAGCGCGGCCAGCGCGACGCCGGCGGTCACCTGGGCACCGGGGCGGGTTGCGGGGCCGGGGCCGAGCGCGGGGCCGGTGTGGGCAGCAGGACGGCGTCGCAGCCCAGCCCGAACGCGCGCGGATCCACGTGCCGCAGCCGCTCCGGGGTCGCGCGCCACCAGTCGGGTCCGGGCAGCACCACGATGATCAG
>DATHIT010001004.1:0-2972 GCA_035489915.1 Pseudonocardia sp.
GTATGTTCCGGGGTTGTTCCTCCACTGTACACCCTCCCAGATCCTGGTGGAGCCAGGGGGGTGCTGGTGGAGCTATCCAACGGACCGGCCTCATCTGAGGGCCCCTAGGGGCTCGTCTTGCTTGTCCGGCGCTCCGTTGGCCAGGAGAAAGTTACGGGGTGCCCTCCAGCGAAGTCAAATCGGGGGTAGGAAAACTTCGACTACCAGCACTAATGGCGTATTTGGAGATCAACTTTCATCAGGCCGCGCCGCGGGGCCGGGGATATGCGAGGCCCCAGCAGCGCCGCCTTCAGCAATGTTTGCCGATCCGGCGGCCGGCGCATTGGTACCCGCCATTTGGCGCAGCATCGCGTTGTAGGCGCTGAGGTCCGCGTCACCATCGAGTTCGGCGCGACGATCATCGCGCCGAGCCGACCGCTCGTCGATCCGTGACCACTGGACGGCCAACGCGACCACCACGATCATCAGCGGTACCTCGCCGGCGGCCCAGGCCATCCCTCCACCGAGCCGCTGGTCGGCAAGTAGGTCCGGCACCCAGGGCAGCGCGAGCCCGGAGTAGTAGTCCCGGCCGATGACCTGGTGGCTGCCCATCAGGATCACGCCGAAGAAGGCGTGGAACGGCACCGAGGCAAAGACCAACGCCAGCCGCGTGACCGGCGCCAGCCGGCGCGGGCCAGGATCGATACCGAGCACCAGCCAGAAGAACAACAACCCGGTGATCAGGAAGTGCGTGATCATCAACAGGTGCGCCGGGTGCGAGGGAAGCATGGCGTCGAACAGCCCGGAGAAGTACAGGACGTAGTAGGTACCCACGAACAGCGCCAGCGCCACCAGGGGGTGGCTCAGCCACCTCGCCAGTGCGGAGTGCATGCCCGCGAGCAGCCACTCCCTCGGCCCCGGGTGACCGTGCCGGCCACCTGAGGGCAGCGTGCGCAGGGCCAGGGTGACCGGGGCGGCCAACACCAGCAGGATCGGCGCCAGCATGGCCAGCATCATGTGCTCGGCCATGTGCATGCTGAACATCGCCGGCGCGTAGCGGCCGATACCTGAGGACGTGGCCAGCAGCAGGACCGCGCAGCCGGCCAGCCAGCTCGCCGTCCGGCCTACCGGCCAACTGTCACCGCGCCGCGTCAGCTTGCGCACACCCAGCAGATAGGCGGCCGCGGCGGCCAGCGCGAGGGTGCCGAAGATCAGGTCGAAGCGCCAGTCCACCAGTAGCCGCCCAACGGTGGGCGGACCGTACAGGTCGTAGCCGATGACCACCTCCGTCCGGGACGGCGGCCGGACCCCCTCGGCCGGCGGCGCGCTCCGACCCAGCGCCACGGCGAGGCCCATGGTTGCCAACATGATCAGCACCTCGAGCGACCCCAGCCGGAGCAGCGCCCCGCGCTGACCGTTCGCCACCGCTCGAACGGCGTGTCGGCGCTGGAGGTAACCCAACGCGCCGAGGCCGAGCAGGGCGGCCGTCTTGGCCAGCAGCAAGCCGCCGTAGTAGGTGCCGAACAGGTCCGTCAGCTGAATGCGGACCAGCGCGTTCAACACCCCGGACATCGCCATGGCCACCCAGCACACCAGGGCCAGGGCGGAGAACCTGGTGACCGCGGTGGTCAGCCGGGCGGGGGCTTCACCGCGCTGGCTGGCCAGGCCGAGCAGCGCGACCAGCCCGCCCACCCACAGCGCGGCGGCCACCACGTGCACCATCAGGCTGTCCGTGGCGATGTCGTGCGAGCCGCCCGCCGAGGAGTGCCCGGTGGATGCGACCGGCATCAGCCCGACCACCGCGACGGTAAGCAGCGCTACCGCGCTACCCCAGCTCAGCGCGATCCGGCAGCCGGCGAACACCACCACGGCGAACACCGCCGTGAACGTCCACGCGGTTGCCACGTCCAACTGGGGCACCACCGCCACCAACCGCTCGAAGCTGAGCACGTCGGTGACCGGGCGTCCCAGGCTGTCCGCGACGGTGAGCGGCACCATGAGCAGCGCCCCGACCGTCCATGCGCCGGCGGCGTAGGAAGCCGAGCGCAATGCCCGGTAGCCGGTGATGTCCAGGTAGCCGTTGCTGTCCGGGGGCACGAGGAAGGCGGCCAGCAGCAGCGCACCGACGGTGAGCACCGCGGAGATCTCGGTCACCGCGCGCACCACGGGCAGCCCGTAGATGGTCAGCGGCCCGGCATCCGGGAGGCCGAGCGCGTCCAGTGGTCGCGCGCCGGACAGCGCGGTCAGCCCGGCCGCCACGAACGCCGCGACGACCAGCCCGACCAATACCAGGGACAGCACGCCTGATCGGCCGGTCTCAGTTCTCGTCCGTGCCACCCGACCAGCGTAGAACCCGACGAGGGCGGCGCCGCCGGGTCCCGTGTCCCGGTACTGCCAGACTCTCCCACGATGACCGCCACGGCTATCCCCTCGTCCAGCACGCTCGATCTGCTGCGCGCCGCCAGGGACCGGTACGGCCGCTCACCCGAGGAATGGGTGACGGCCGCGCTGGCCGACGTGGAGGGACCGGTGATCGAGCTCCGGTGCGCGCCGAGTGCCCCGACGAGCCGCATCACGCTCCGGAAGACGACTGGCGGCGGTGCGCCGGGCGACGGCGTGGCGTGCGGCGGCATGCACGGAGGCGGGTCGGTGGTTGGTGGCGTGTTGGGTCGGGCTGAGCAGCTTCCGGTACGGACCAACGCGGTGGCCGGTGTCCGCGCCACCATGTGCTTCCCGGTACTCGAGGAGCTGGACCAGCTGTTCGCCGAGCTCCGGCGGGTGTTGCGGCCGACCGGCACGCTGGTCGCGCTTGTGCCGTCCCGCCCAGGGGGCCCGCTCGGCGTGCCGCGCGCCTGGCGGTCGTTGAACCGCGCACTGGCCGGACACCCCGGATTCCGAAACGCATCGGCCCGCGACCACCTCAGCTGGCTGTTCACCGCCGCCGATTTCGCGGTGCTGGCCGACCAGCGCCGGACGTTCTGGGTGCCCGTCCC
>DATHIT010001005.1:0-5600 GCA_035489915.1 Pseudonocardia sp.
GATCGGATCGCTCGCCGGCGGGTCGTACTTGGGCACCAGCGGGATCAGCGCGCCCGGGTTGTTCGGGTCCTCGATCGCCGGAGAGCTCACCGGGGTGACGTCTTTCTTGCCCAGCGCGGCGGTACCGAACGCGCCGAGCAGGCCGGCCACGATGCCGGTGGCCAGGGTGACTACCCCGCCGGCGGAGGTGAGCAGGGTGGGCAGCTGCGCACCGGCGGCGGACATCGCGTCCGCTTGCGCGGGGCTGACGATGCCGATCTGCACGGCGGCACCGATCAGCCCGGCCAGGCCGGCTACCACCGCGCCAACCACCGTGGCGGCTTTGGCCAGGGGGTTAGGTCTGTTGTCCGACATGTGAGGCTCCCTACTTGGACATCTGAGCGACGATGCCGCTCAACATGTCGTGGATCTCGTCCAGCTGCTGCTGGACGGGCTTGGTGCCGCTCGGCGGCGAGGGGGGCGCGGCGGAGGGTTTCGCGATGCCCAGCGCGGCGAGCACCTGGGAGCGAGCCCAGCCGATGTCATCCCGGCGGGCAATGATGGCCAACTCTTCACGCACCACGGCGCGCACGTCATCGATCGAGGGCAACTCTTCACCACCTTTGGGGATGCGGGTGAGCGGGTCAGCGAGCAGATAACCCACCTGGGTGCGGAACGCGATCAGGTCCCAGAAAGCTGGGTCGATCTTGCGGCCAGTGGGCAGCGCGCATTCCTTGTGACCGCAGAACCGGCCGGCCGAACGGGACATGTAGTAGAGGCACGAGGCGACCAGCCGGGGGTAGGCATCGCGCTGCGCGGGCGTCCAGTCGTCCTTGGTGCCGCAGCTCTCCGCCTCGATCCCGAGGAACTCGTCATTCAGGTCCGTGAAGCCGCTCCACGCCGAGGCGCCGGCGTGCCACGCCTGCCCAGCCGCGATCACGTAGACGGTGCCCGAGCGGCCCAGCCCGAGGTTGCACAAGGGGCCGGCCAGGTCCGCGCGGCCGTCCCGGACCACCTTCAGGCTCGGATACTCACCGGTGGGCCCGTCCGCTGTGTGGTGCCCGACAACTCCCTCGAGCACCCGAAAGCCTCCGTGGCCTCGGGTCTTCCAACCGTCCACCTCAATGCAAGGCCAACCTGTCAGTCTCGCCGCGTCAACGAGCCACGGAATATAAATCCCAGTCACGGGCGGCTTCTTTGCGCAGTAGGGCAACCGTTGACACTCCGACCCACCGAGTGCCTTTGCGACGGTTGCAACGTCCGCACGCTGGGCGCAGGTTGGCCAGCATGTGCCAGCCACCTCGTGCAAGCGGCTTGACGTGTTCCACTTCGTTTGGCGTGCTCCCGCACATCCAACACCCCGAAAACATGGTGAGCCGGGCCGCTAGCTGTGCGATGGTGAATGGCACCCCGCGATTGATAATCAGTGCGCGGCGCTGCATCGACACCACACACCGATGTGCTAAATACTCGGCTGACCGTTGCCGCATGCGTTCTTTGCAGCCAACGGAGCAGTACACCTGGTCTACCCGTGTGGCTGCGGGAAGGTCCATGCCACACCCAGGACAAGGGGGACGTCCGTGTGGCCAGCGCGTGTCCATGCGGGAGTTCCGACGGCGCGCGTCCTGACGCGCTGACGAAGCTCGCCGCTCTGGTGTTCTTGAGCGGCGCGCCTCTACACACCGAGTCGAGCAGAGCCGTCGGTTGGCGTGTGCTGTCACTGGGATTGTCGTTCCGCACTGCGGACATGATCTCGTGTGCACAATCTGAGCACGACGCCGGTGGTACGCCCGACGGCTGTGCTCGGCAGTTTTCCCGCGAGATCGTCGACTGCATGTCTGAGTGCAATAACGCCGCCGGTGGCTCATAGGTGGCGTAATCGTCGCCCCGCAGCCCAAACACGACCGGGTACCGTTGTCCACGTCGACTCCTACCAGTCGGCCACGCCCCGGGACGGCTGTAACCGTCGCCGGGGTCCTTACTGCTCAGTATCACAGTCATCAGAACGGCTGTCCCTCGCCGAGCTGGTCGTACATGCCGAGCTGGTCATAGGCCCGCGCGTGGGTGGCGTTGTCCGGCGCGTTGGGGTCGGCGATGCGGGCGGCCAGCGCGGCTCGCGCTTCACCGGTGGTCTTCGGCTGCAGCGCGGCGGAGTCCCAGCCGTCCGCGTCGTACTCGTCCGGCAATGTCAGCACCGCGAGCAGGTCATTGAGGTTGTCTGGCGGGTGGTGCACCGCACTGGCGTGCGCGCGGATCTCCGCGTCACCCACTCGATCCGCCTCGGTCATGCCCCGGAACGCCCGGGACTGCGTATCGGACTGGTCAGCGAACCCATCGCCGTCATCGTCGTGGTGGCGTCCGGCCATCGGGGAGGCTCCCTAGGTGAAGGTGCCAGGCCGGCCGGAAAGTCGCGGGGTACCGGCCGGCCTGGCGTTCGGGGATTACTCGGTGGGCTCAGCCGGCTCTCCGGGGTCCGGGGTAGGTACGTCGGGCACGGTCACCGGGGCGGCTTCCGCGAGCCGCTCGATCGCCGCCAGGGTGCGCTCCGTGTCCGCTGCCGTGTCGACGGCTAGGGCGTCCGCGATGCCCTGGGCCACGGCGGCCGCCTTCTCCGCCTCGGCGCCCTCCAGCTGTCCCTGTAGCTCAGCGATCAGCTCAGCGGCGGCGGTCAACTGCTCTACCTGACTGGCAATGGTGGCCTTGTCCTGACGGACCTCGGCCACCACGATGCCGATCAGTACGCCGAGGTCGGCCCATGCCTGGTCTTCTGGTGCGGTCATGCGTAGCTCCATCTCATCGAGTCGGTTCGTGATCAGTGTTCCCCACCGGTTCAGATCTACTTGCCTCGCCGGTAGGTAATCGGTCCACCGCATCGTGTGGAGCCTTTCTTTGTGTGGGCACCGGCTTTGCGGCGCGCAGCATCACCTGGGTTTGCGCGTCCACGGCGGCATCGCGGATCAGACACGGCCAGGGCACAGACTGACGGGGCGTGGTGCACTCTCGGCACCGCCCCGCGCCGTCGCGTCGGTGAACATTGAGCACCCGCTTGTAGCGATCTTCCTGGATGAGAAACAAGATCAGTTCCTCGGGGATGCCTAGCCCGTCACCCCCAGCCGGCATGTCACTCGGTACGCGGGTCCGGGCCGGCGTAGATGATGTCCGAGTCTGTATACGAGTGCGCCTGATGGTTAAAGGGACCGCCACAGGTGATGAGAGTAAGTCGTGAGACGGGTGAGTCGGCAAAAACGCGATCAAATGGAAATGCGGCCTTGGCAACCCGCTGTTTGCTGGTCACCACGTAGCGGTGCACCGCACCGGCCCGGTTGGTGACCTCGATGCCGGCGCCCTTGGACAGTTGGGCAAGCCGACCGAACGACGCTTTGGACCCGCCCCAGTCGACGTGCCCGACCATCACCGAGGGGCCCATATCGCCGGGCTGCGGGCTGTAGCAGTACCAGCCGGCCAACAACGGCTGGCGATCCAGCGGGACAATGTTGAAATCCTGTTGCGGGGTCAGCCCGATGCGGGTCACATCCACCCGGACGTTCTGGGTGGGGAAGTACAGCCGCACCGGATCGTGCGGGGACTGCGGGGTCTGCTCGCAGTTGGTCGGTAGGGCCGACCCCGCCGGACCCGATGGCGCGATCCGGTCCGGCGGGGCCGTCTGGCACCCGGTCAGCGCCGCCAGCGAGAGCGACGCGGTGACTAGGGCCAGGGCTAGGGAGCGAACACTGGACTTTGACCGTCTAGGGCGTGCACAGCGCCGGCTCACCGGGCGCTCACGCTTCCCGCGTCCATCGGTGCACCGCTACCGCCGTGGCAATGCTGCCGACGCTCAAAAGGGCATACAGCGCCATCGCCGGCGCGATCGAGTCGGCCAGGTGCGGATTGAGCGCGTCGGTTCCCCTCACCGCACCCGGCGCAGCCGCGCTGGCGGACGAACCGTCTCCGGTTTCCGGTGCACGGCGTGGACGATACGGAACCTGGGTGGACGGCTTGGGGGCCGCGCTAGAGCTGGACGTGGTGGGGGGTACCACGATGATCGTGTCATCGCCACATGCCTCGCTAACCCGGTCATCGGCTAGAACCTTGGCGGCCTTGAGGGTGAGCACCGCGCGAATCTTGGCCAGCACGTCATCGTTGGTCGCTGACTCGGTACCGAGCAGATCGGTCAGCCCGAGGCGGCGGGTGAGCTCGCCAGCGGTGGCCACCACGCCCAGCACGTCCAGCGCGTTGAGCGCGTTGTCCAGGTCATCGGTCACTTGGCCGAGGTTGAGCTTGGCGGCCGCGCACAGCTCGACAGACAGCGATGGCAACGTGGTGGCGTGCGCGACGGGGGTGGGACTGGCGCCTAGCGCGGCTCCGGCTATCAACACCGCGCCGCACGCGGCGGAGGCAAACGGCGATCGCATCGGATGTGTGCTCCCAAGTGGTCGGGGTGGGGTGCTCACGCGGCGCCGGGAAGGGGTCCGAGGTGGACAGTCACCCGGAATGCCTCCCGGGGTCCGGCGCCGCGTGAACGATGGTGCTGATCACTCATCCGGTTACAACGAGGGGAGCGGACATTAGACACGCTGGCAGCATTCTCAGCCGCCCAGCAAGCCCCCGAGTAGACCGTCCTCGGTAGGCGTAGTGGTTGGTGCGGTGGTCGGCGCCGGCCCATCGGTGATCGGTGGGGTAGTCGTTTCCGCTGGTGGATCAGTGGTTGGTTGCGGCTGTTCGGTGGTCGTGGGTTGCGGCTGTTCGGTGGTGGTCGGGATGCTCCCACTGGGGCAGGCTGAGTCACCGGCGGCGGTCCGCTCGGTAATGCCGTCCGTGTAGGTCACCACCGATTCGCAGTCACCCGCGCCGTTGCGCTCGAACCTGGGCCCACTGGTGACCCCGCGTCCCGGCGCGCCGGCGGCGCCTTGGTCTCCGGTGTCTCCCTTGGCGCCCTGGAAATCGGCCGTGTGGGTGGAGATGTACGCGGCGGCCGCGCTGGCCACCTGCTGCTCGGTGGGCCCCGGCCCGGCCGGCCCCTGATACAGCGCCGGGTTGGCGGCCAGCACCGCGCGGGCCGCTTCCACGATGGCCCCCGGGTCGGTCCGCGCCCCACCCTGGGGGTGGTCGTCCATGTACTTCGCGATCAGTGCGATGATCTCCGCGTCGGTCCGGCCCACATCTGTGATGCTGGGGTTCTCGTTGGCCGCCTCGGCCACGTCGCAAGATCCTCGAGCATGCAGCTCCCGGGCCAAGTCGTCGCCGTTGCCGCACAGCTCAAGTACGTTCCCGGTGACCGCTTGTTTCTGTTGATCGGTGGTCTGCGCGGAGTTGGTGGCCCACGGCCCGAGGTAGGCGAACGCGGTCACCCCGAGGAACAGCAGCACGACGGCCATGCCGATCAGCGCGCCAGGATTGAGCTCGAATCGGTTGGCCCGATCAACCGCGCCGGCCTTGAATCGGGTCTTCAGTCGACTAACCAGGTTCGGGGCCGAGCCGGAAGGCGTCGCGCGAGTCATCTTGGATTTCACGGTCGGCCGCCACGGCTGCTCCGGTACCCGCTCGGTCACGTACCTGGGAGTTGGACTGGGCCGGGGCGAGGGGGTCGGTTCCGAACGGTCGGCCGATCCGGGGTCCTGACC
>DATHIT010001006.1:0-2013 GCA_035489915.1 Pseudonocardia sp.
CTTTCCGCAGCGCCTGTTCGATCACCTCGGCGTGCGCCTGGTCGATCTCCCAGCCGGCTAAGGCCATCGCGGTGGCCGGCAACCGAGGCTCCAGCGGCACCCCGGCCAGTGTTGTGGGGAACACCGCGCGGGCCACCGCGATGATGCGGCGTGCTTCGGATTCTCGAATCCGCAGCATGTCGGCTATCGCTGGGGCTGGGCGCACCCCGTACTCGGCGAAGTCCCCTTCGTCATCCATCTGGGCCACCAGCGCGACGGTGTCATGCTCGACCTGGCGCGCCAGTGTCTTCAGATACAACAGCTGATTAACCCGTTCCTGTCTGGCCACCGCGCGCACCTTCACCCGCATGACGGCCATACCCGCATTCACGGACTCGCGCGTAGAGGGAAGGGAACTCTCTGACATGCCACCATTGTGGCAGCGGGGTCTGACATTTTCTGACGCTCCGTCGAAGCTGGGCAGGTAATTTTTCAACGATTTTTTTGGCAGGGCCGCCTGCCGTCCCCGACTAGGGTCCCCGACCCAGCAACAAAAGGCGGAAGCCAGACTGTGGTAACTGACTGTTCTCCCGTCCAAAGCAATCTTTCGAAATGACCAGCACCCAGAGGCGACCAAGCATGACGGCTACGGCGGCCCCCACGACGAACGCGCACCGCGCCCGGCCAGCATCGAGTGGAAGGATCACCCGACGAGAAAGCCCGGGCAGGGATGGCGCGGGCGCGAATGGTGACTTAACGTCGCGGTATCCGGACGGAGGCGGTTGTGGTCGTAGCCCCCGAGTCTCACCGGCCGCGCCGGGGCGGCTGGTGGTGGCACATGGTGCGTGCCCGGTTCGGGTCGGACGCGATGGCCGCTGTCGCCGAGGGCCGGCGGGTGGCCGCGGCGCTGCGGTCCGGCGTGGACGGTCCTGGCGCGGGCTCGGCGGCTCGGCGGCTGCGGCGGCTGCTCGAGGCGGACGCCGTCGGGCTCAGCGGGCTGAACGGTGAGACCGCCTGGTCGGGCCGGCCATCGGACCCGGCCACCACGACGGACCTGGTGGAGCGGGTGCTGCGCACCGACGCCAGGGTGGGACATGGCCGCCGCCTGGTCGCGTTGCCGCTGCACGCCCGGGATGAGCTGGTCGGCGCGCTGGTGGTGGAGGGCAGGGTGGCCACCGTCGCCGCCCGAGAGGCCGCCATCTTGGTTGGTGAGGCGCTCGATCTGGCCCGCCTGGAGGCCTCGTCGGACGTCGCGGAGCTGGCCGAGCTGCGGGCGTTGCGCGCGGAAATCTCTCCGCATTTCGTCTACAACAGCCTCACCGCGATCGCGTCCTTCGTCGAGTCCGACCCCGAGCGCGCCCGTGAGCTGATGCTCGAGTTCGCCGCCTACACCCGGCACAGCCTGGCCCGGCACGGCGACTACACCACGGTGGCGGGGGAGTTCGAGGCGATCGAGGCCTACCTCGCGCTGGCCCGCGCGGTGCTCGGCGATCGGCTGCGGGTGCTGGTGCGGATCGCCCCGGAGATCCTGCCGGTGGCGCTGCCGTACCTGGCGTTGCAGCCGCTGGTGGAGAACGCGGTCCAGCACGGGGTGGAGCTGACCGGGGCGGGCGGGCTGGTGCAGGTGAGCGGCGAGGCCGAAGGAAGCGAGTGTGTGATCAGCGTGGAGGACGACGGGCCGGGCATGGACCCTCGTTATGCCGCCGACATCCTGGCCGGCCGGGGCAAGCCGGGTAGCCTCGGCCTGGCCAACGTCGACCGACGGCTGCGCACGGTGTTTGGGCCCGGGTATGGCCTGGTCATCGAGACCGCGGAGGGTGCGGGTACGAAGGTCGTGCTGCGGGTGCCCAGGTTCCAGCCGGGGGTGATCGCCGAATGACCGCGCGCGCCGGCAGAGGGCTGCGGGTGCTGGCCGTCGACGACGTCGCCCCCGCCCTGGACGAGCTGCGCAGGTTGCTGGTGGAGTCGCCGGACGTGGCCGACGTGGCGATCGCGGCGGATCCCATCACCGCGCTGCGGCTCATCCCGGCCACC
>DATHIT010001007.1:0-4718 GCA_035489915.1 Pseudonocardia sp.
CACCGCGGCCCGCTTGTCCACCCAGTCCTGCTGGATCTTCGGCAGCTTGTTGGCCACGCTGTTGCGCTCGCCGGTCTGCTCGTCGACGTAGCTGAGCACGTCTTGGGTGGCCGCCTCGTGCGCCATGTCGTAGATCCGCGCGCGCAGCCCGACGATCGGCGCGAACGCCGGGTGGTTGGCGATGTCCTTGACCCGCTCGCCGTCCACCCAGACGTCCCGGTCGGCGGCCAGCGAGTCCAGGTAGTCCTGTCCGGTGCGGATCATGCGGTGACCTCCGTGCGGGCCTTCCGGCCAGTCGTGTCCGTGGTGGGTGGGGTGTAGCGGTTGTCCGGGTGGGCGTCGGGGAACTCCGGGAACTGGGACGGCGGTACCGGGCTGGGCGACGCGTAGCCCCGGTTGGCGTAGACGAGCGGGGCGCCGCTGCCGCCGACCACCCCGCGGACCGCGCCCAGGTACACCAGGTGGGTGCCGGCCTCCACCACGGAGTGCACCGTGCAGTCGAAGGCGGCCAGCGCGTCGGTGAGCCGGGGCGCGCCGGAGGCGGCCGGTTCCCAGTGCCCGCAGGTGAAGTCCCACCGGTCCTTGCCCGGCCATGGGCGCCCGGCGAAGGTGTCCGCGACGTGGTCGTGCTGGGTGGCCAGCGCGCTCACGCAGAACACCCGGCTGCGCTCGATGACCGCGTTGATCGGGCTGCGCCGGTTGATGCAGACCAGGATCAGCGGCGGCTCCACCGACACCGAGCACATCGCGCTGACCGTCTGCGCCACCCAGCCGCTCTTGTCGCCAGCAGCCGGGTCGACGCTGCCGACCACGGTGACCCCGGTGGCGATCCGGCCCAGTGCCTCGACGAAAGCGGTGTGCGACATCGGCCTCGCTCCCTCCCCGCGCGTGCTCCCACTATCCGTGGCGGTCGGCGCGCCGGTCCATCGCAAGATCCCGTTGACTTGCATCGGTTTCGCCGATCCAGCAGGTGCCATCCCCGCACTTGTCGCGTCTAATTCCAACGACAAGAGCCACCTGTCGTGCCTATTTCCAACGACAAGTCGCTCCGCTACGGGACGCGTTGTGCGGTTGGGCGGGCGTATGTTCTGCGGCAGGTGCGGGTGAACGCCTGTGCTCTGCGGGTGAGCCGGGTGCCGCGCATCCAGGCCAGCACGACGTTCAGCGGCTCCACCGGGTCGCGCAGCTTCAGGCACACCACCCGCGCGCCGTCGTAGGTCCGGTCGTGGCTGGGCCGCTGGTTGAGCAGCGCGAACCCATGTCCGTGCGCGACCAGCGCGCGCACCGTCTCGTACCCAGCGGTGCGGTGCCGGATCACCGGTTCCACGCCGGCGTCGCGCAGCACCGACTCCAGGTAGGCGCTGCTGTGCGGCAGGTCGAGCAGCACCATCGGCTCGCCGGCGAACTCGCGCAGCTCCACCTCGGCGGGGTCGCGACCGGCCAGCGGGTGCGTCGAGGCCACCAGCGCATACGGCGGCGCGGTGTCCACCACGACGTTCTCGATGTCCTCCTCGAGGTCGTAGCCGTACATCAGGGCCAGCTCACACTCGGCGGCCCGCAGCGCCCGCTTGAGCCTGGCGTGCTCGCCCTCCACCACGGTCACCCGCACCCTCGGGAACCGCTCGGCGAACGCGGCCAGCAGGCTGGGCAGCCGGAACGGCGCGAGCGTGGTGAAGCACCCGACCGCCAGGTCACCCACCACCGCGTCGCCGGCCCGCCGCGCGGACTCGGCCAGCTCGCTGCTGTGCAGCAGGAACCCGCGCAGCTCCTGGTAGAAGTCGCGGCCCGCCTCGGTCAGCGCAAGGCCCCGGGCATGGTGGCGCAGCAGCAACTGCACGCCCAGTTCCTTCTCCAGCTGGGCCACGGCGGTGGAGATCGCCGACTGGGACACCATCAGCGCGCGGGAGGCGGCCGTCATGCTGCCGTGCTCGGCGGCCGCGGCGAAGTAGCGCAGCTGTACCAGGGTGAACGACGGCTCGGCCACCAGCTCAGGGCTCCCCGAGGCCCGGTTGGTGCAGCAGCGGCACCAGGTAGGCCCGGGCGAAGGCGCGCAGCTCTTCGTCGGTGTCCAGCGGGATGTGCCCTCTCGGCGAGAGCATGATCGACGTGGTCAGCCGGAAGATGACCTCGGCGGCGGCGTCCGGGTCGGCCGCGATGCGTGGCCCGGGCGAGCGGCGCAGCTGCTCGGCGAGGAAGGCCCGGCCCAGCCCGAGGCCAACGTCGGCATGCGTGGTGAAGTACGGCAGCACGGTCTCCGGCTCGGACTTCAACAGCCGGGCGAGCAGCCCGTCGGCGCGGCTGCGCTGCACGCCGGCGACGAACGCCTCGACCAGCCGCTCCTCGATGGTGGGCAGCTGCTCCACCTGGCGGACCAGAAAGACCAGCAGCTCGCGGACCTGGCGCAGCGCCACCGCGCGGACCAGCTCCTGCTTGTTGCTGAACCGGCGGTAGAGCGTGGAGCGGGCCAGCCCGGCGCGCTCGGCCACGTTCTCCATGCTGGTGCGGCGCAGCCCGTAGCTGGTGAACTCGGCCAGCGCGGCGTCCAGCAGCCGGGCGGTCAGCCCTTCGGCGTCTCCGAGGGCCTCCCCCGCGGCGTCCTGGCCCAGGGTGTCGACGTGCGGCTGCATGGTGCCGATCAGCGTAGTCGTTTGGTCGGCGATTCGAGCTTGCCAACAGGGGACAGAGAGACGATTATCGCCATATGTCTCACACCTTGCCGGTCGAGCATGGCAGCGCCGCCACCCGGCCGGCCCGATGAGCGGGGTGAGCGCACCGACCGGGTTGGGCGAGTTCGACCTTGGCCACCTCAACTTCTGGGCCCGCCCGGAATCCGAGCGGGAGGCGGCCTTCGCCCAGCTGCGCCAGCTGGGCGAACCACGTTTCGTGCCGTTCATCAACAACTTGCCGCTGGCCAAGAAGAACGACGGCGTCTACGCCCTGGTCCGGCACGCCGACGTCGTCGAGGCCAGCCGGAACCCGAAGCTGTTCAGCAGTGAGCCCACCGCCAACTCGGTGGCCGACATGCCGCCCTGGCTGGCCCCGTTCTTCGACTCGATGATCAACATGGACGACCCGAGGCACAGCCGCATCCGCAAGGTGGTGGCCAGGGCGTTCACTCCTCGCCTGCTCGCCAAGCTGGAGGTGGACCTGCAGCGGCGGGCCACCCGCATCGTGGACGACGTGGTCACGGCGGGTCGGGGCGACCTGGTCACCCAGGTCGCGCAGCGGCTGCCCATCCAGGTCATCTGCGACATGATGGGCATCCCGGAGCACCAGTACGACTACGTGCTGGAGCGCACCAACAGGATCATCGGCTACAGCGACCCGGAGTACACCGGGATCAGCCGCGAGTACCTCGTGCGGCACGGCGCGCCGGGGCGGCGGCACATCATCCCGGTCAGCGCACGGCTGCTGCGGGCCGGCCTGGACCTGATCCGGCTGGTCCGCCGGCTCGGCGAGGAGCGCACCCGGCACCCGCAAGACGACCTGATCTCCGCGCTGGTCAACGCCAACGCCGACGGTGAGCGGCTGGACCCACGGGACGTCGGCACGTTCTTCATCCTGCTCCTGGTGGCCGGCAACGAGACCACCCGCAACGTCCTCACGCACACCGTCAAGCTGCTCACCGAGCACCCGGACCAGCGCGCCCTGCTGCTGGAGGACTACGACGGGCGGATCGGGCCGGCCATCGAGGAGATCGTCCGCTACGTCACCCCGGTCATCCAGTTCCGCCGCACGGTCACCGGAGACTGCGAGCTGGGCGGGCGGGAGTTGCACCGGGGCGACAAGCTGCTGCTGTTCTACAACTCGGCGAACCGGGACGAGACGGTGTTCGACGACCCGGACCGCTTCGACATCACCCGCTCGCCCAACCCGCACGTCGGCTTCGGCGGCCCCGGACCGCACTTCTGCCTCGGCGCAAACCTGGCCCGCCGGGAGATCACCGTCATGCTGCGCGAGCTGTACACCCGGCTGCCGGAGATCCGCACCGTGGGTGAGCCGGAGCGGCTGCTGTCCTTCTTCATCAACGGCATCAAGCGCATGCCGTTCGTCACCACCGGCTGACCAGGCCGCCCCCGACGACGCCGAGCGGCAACGCAGTCCGGTTCATTCGCCTGATCAATACCGGGCTGGCTGGCCACTCAACGTCATACTCCGATGTGGTGTGCTTCATCGCACGAATCGCGGGGGTCAACGGTGACATTGGCGGAGCTGGGTCGAGACCTCGCCGAGAACTGGCTCACCTACCTGTCCATGCCGATACTTGCCGCGCTGATCGGCTATGTCACCAAGCTGGTGGCCATCGAGATGATGTTCAAGCCGGTGGAGTTCAAGGGCAAGCCACCGCTGCTCGGCTGGCAGGGCATCATTCCGCGCAACGCCGGCCGGATGGCCTCCATCGCGATGGACCTGTTGTTGGGCCGGCTGATCGACCCGCACGAGATCCTCAAACGACTGGACCGCGACCGATTGCTCGCCGAGCTGCGCGAGCCGCTGAACCGGGCGGTCAGCGAGGTCGGCGCCGATCTGATGACCAAGTACCAGCCGCAGGTCTGGGAGATGCTGCCCGAGCCCGCGCAGCGGCTGGTGCTGTGGCAGATCAAGGCGCAGACCCCCAAGGTGGTCGCCGAGATCATGGACGACTTCGCCGCCAACATGGACAACTACCTGGACGTCCGGGACATGGCGGTGACCAACCTGGTCAAGGACAAGGCCGT
>DATHIT010001008.1:0-2759 GCA_035489915.1 Pseudonocardia sp.
GGGCTTCTTGCCTGGATCCTTGACAAGTTCGCCGAGTGGTCAGACACCGAAGACAGCCCGTTCGAGACGATTTCCAGAGACCGCGTTCTTGACGACGTCACCCTGTACTGGCTGACGCGGACCGGCGCATCGGCAGCCCGCATCTACTACGAAAGCCACAACTCGTGTCAACGGCCAAGTTGCGGTCCCCGCTGGTGGCCAAGTAAAAGTCCCCACCCCTCGGGTTGATTAGCTGTTGGTAGTGCCTCCTTTGTGTCGGGTTCGGGCTTCGCGCATGCGGTAGGACTCGCCGTCGGTGATGACGACGTTGGCGTGGTGCAGGAGTCGGTCGAGGAGGCTGACGGCGGTGGTGTGTTCGGGGAGGAACCGGCCCCAGGACTCGAAGGGCCAGTGGCTGGCGATGCCCAGGGCGCGGCGTTCGTAGGCGGCGGCGATGAACCGGAACAGCAGTTGGGCGCCGGTGTCGTCGAGTGGGGCGAAGCCGACCTCGTCGCAGATGATGAGGTCGTTGCGCAGCAGGGTGTCGATGACTCGGCCGACGCTGTTGTCGGCCAGTCCGCGGTAGAGGGTTTCGACGAGCTCGGCGGCGGTGAAGTAGCGGACTCGGTGCCCGGCGGTGACGGCGGCGACGCCGAGGGCGACGAGGAGGTGGCTCTTGCCGGTGCCGGCGGGTCCGACCAGGCAGAGGTTCTCCCGGGCGGTGATCCACTCCAGTGAGGCGAGGTAGTCGAGGGTGGCGTTGTTGATCGTGGACACGGTGCGGTCGAACTCGTCGAGGGTCTTGATGACGGGGAACGCCGCGGTCTTGAGCCGGGTGCGGGCGTTGGAGGCGTCACGGGCGGTGATCTCGGCCTCGACCAGGGTCCGTAGCAGCTCCTCGGGTGCCCACCGCTGGGTCTTCGCGGTGCGCAGCAGCTCGGGGGCGAGTTGGCGCATCGCGGCGAGCTTGAGCCGGCGCAGCCCGTCGACGAGGTCCGGTGCCAGCGCCGGTGCGGCCGTGCTCACGACGTCCCTCGCGTGGTCGTGCGCAGGGCGTAGTCAGACAGGGGTCGGGTCGGGACGCGGGGCAGCTCGAGCACGAGGGCGTCCCCGGCTGTGGTGGGCTGTGGTGTTCCCGCGCCGGCGGCGAGGATGGACCGCACGTCCGCTGCTCGCCAGCGACCGAACGCGACCGCCCGGGACAGGGCGTCGAGGAAGACCTGCTCGCCGTGCGCCGCGGCGAGGGTGTTCAGCTCGGACAGTTCCGGACCGAGGCGGGTGTTGCCGGCCGCGGCGGCACCGGTGAGGAACGCCTCGGCGACCGGGCCGAGCGCGCAGAACGCCTTCTCCGGCTGGGTTTTCGGGCGCACCGCGCGACGTGGCGCCGGGCGCGGGCCTCCGTAGTGATCGTCGTTGATCGATGCCTGGCCCGGGGCGACCAGCTGGTGCTCGGCGACGAGCGTGCCCTCTCCCGGGCCGGCGATGATCGCCAGGGATCGGTCGTGGTCCACGCGCAGTCGGATCTGGGTGCCGATCAGCGCGACCGGGACCGAGTAGCGTGCCGACCCGAAACGGACACAGGAGAGCCGGTCGACCTTGCGGGTCAGCACGGCGCCGATGCTGGCCCGCAGCGAGGGCAGCGGGGCGAGCAGTTCCCGTTCGATGATCAGCCGCTCGGTCGGCACCGCGCAGATCTCGGAGTGCATCGCGGCGTTGACCTCGACGCACCACGCCGCGGCCGCTGTGTTCGCCGCGGCGAGATCGGTGAACGGATCGCCGGACCCGTCGCTGCCGGGGATCATCAGGTCGGTCTTGGCATAGCCGACCAGGTTCTCCACGATCCCCTTCGACTCCGGGTCCGCGGCCTCGCAGAAGTCGGGGCGGAACCCATGGTGCGCGGCGAAACGCACGTACTCACCGGTGGGCACGACCCGGTTCGCGACCACCCCACCTTTCAGACAGCCCATCCGGTCGGCGAGGACCACGCCCGGGACCCCGCCCAAGGTTTCGAAGCACTCCGCGAGCAACGCCAGCGTCGTCTCGGCACGCTCGTCGTGAGCGAAGCGCACGAACCGGACCCGGCACCACGCGAGCACGGCGCAGAACACGTGCAGCCCGCCCAGCACGCCCCAGTCGATGACCAGATGCTCACCCGGGGACCACACCGCCGGTCGTCGACCACGGTGATTGTCGTTGCGCCACAACGCTTTGCGTTCCGCGACCAGCCGCCGAAGATTGCGCGCGGACCCCTCATAGCCCGCGGCCCGGGCGGCCGGCAGCAGACGCTTCGCGGTGATCCGGCCTTTCGTCTTCTCGATCCGCTCGGCCACCAACTCGGTGACCACGTCGTAGTTGTGCTCCCGCGGCGCACGAGCCGGCACGCCGTCACCGGACTCGTGGCGGGCGATCACCCGCTTCACCGTCTTCGGTGTGGTGCCGCTGATCGCAGCCGCGCCACGATAAGTGCCCACATCTCGGTAGGCAGAAATGATGTCCATCCGTTCCCTCGCAGACTTCAATGGAGTCCCCTGGGCGGTGCGGTGACTGGTTGGCACCGCCACCGTCACCGCCCAGGGCCCACGCTCCAGGTCGACACGACGAGCGAGGGGTGAGGACTTCTAACTGGCCACCAGCGGGGACCTACACCTGGCCATCAACGAGGACTTTCCCATGGCCATGGACAACGATCGGCGTGGCGAAGATGCTCCCTTCCAGCCTCACGTGCGGCGCCACCACCTCGCCAAAAGTCACCCCAGACCGGTCGCCCAATGCCCCCCGCC
>DATHIT010001009.1:0-8554 GCA_035489915.1 Pseudonocardia sp.
GTTCTCCCCGGACATGTGCCCGACGATGAAGGTCGGGATCGACGACATGCCCAGCTCGGTGTGCGCGTCCAGGAAGTCCCGGAACAGCTCCACCTTGTCCGAGTCGATGCGGTCCGGCTCCGGGTGGAAGTCCGGCCAGTAGAAGAACGACCGGGTCTGGGTGAGCCCGTGCTCGGCCAGCACGCGCAGCTCCTCGCGGACCACGCTCGGGTCGTAGTTGCGCCACATCAGCGGCCCGCCGGTGCGGGACCAGAAGTTGGCGCCGAGCCAGCTGGCCGGCTGGCCGTCCACGATCAATTTGTCCGAAGGGCGCCGAATCGGCACGCGTGTCCTTTCAGTCGTCGGATTTTTCGGAGCGGCCTACTTCACGGCTCCGGCGGTCAGGCCTTGCACGAGGTAGCGCTGCATGAGCAGGAAACCGGCCACCACCGGGATGCTGACCACCAGCGAGGCGGCCATGATCTGGTTCCAATAGACCGCGTTCTCGGTGGAGTACTCGGCCAACCCGACGGCGAGCGTCTTGGAGTTGGCGTCGGTGAGCACCGACGCGAACAGCGACTCGCTCCACGAGGTCATGAACGAGTAGATGAGCACCGCCACGATGCCCGGCTTGGCCGCCGGCACCACGATGGAGAACAACACCCGGATCGGGCTGGCGCCGTCGACCAGGGCGGCCTCGTCCAGTTCCCGGGGGATCGAGGCGAAGTACCCGACCAGCATCCAGATGGAGAACGGCAGCGAGAAGGTCAGGTGGGTGATGATCAGGCCGGACAGGTTGCCGTTCAGCCGGACCCCGGTGAGCTGGCCGATGTTGACGTAGATGAGGTACAGCGGCAGCAGGAACAGGATTCCGGGGAACATCTGGGTGGACAGCACGGTCAGCCGGAAGACCTCCCGGCCCCGGAAGACGTACCGGCTGATCGCGTAGGCGGCCAGGATCGCCAGCGTCACGGAGATCACGCTGGCGCAGCTGGACACGATCACGCTGTTGGCGAAGTAGCGGGCCAGCGGGACGGTGCTCCAGATGTCCACGAACGGCCGGAGGGTGGCCACCGAGGGCAACCAGCGGAACTGGTTCTGCACATCGCCCAGCGGCTTGATCGAGGTGGACACCATCACGTAGAGCGGCAGCAGGGTGAAGATCAGCAGGCCGGTCACGCCGACCGCCCTGATCACCCGGAACGAGCGGCTCTCATGCATCGTGGCGCCTCCTCGAGGTCACCGCGAGGTAGCCCACCGTGACCACCAGCAGGAACAGCAGCAGCAGCACCGACATCGCCGAGCCCAGTCCGAAGTTCCAGGTGATGAACGAGTTCTGGTACACGTGGATGGACACCAGGTCCGCGCTGGCCGGCGGCGAGCTGGCGAACAGCGCGTAGGGCACGTTGAAGTCGTTGAACGTCCAGAGGAACAGCACCAGCACCAGCACCTGGTTCACCGGTGCCAGCATCGGCAGGGTGAGCTTGCGGAACTGCTGCCAGCGGTTCGCCCCGTCCACCTCCGCCGCCTCGTAGAGGTCGGTGGGGATGGACTGCATCCCGGCCATCAAGGTGAGCAGCGCGAACGGCCACAGCCGCCACACCTGGACCAGCACGATGCTGATGAAGGCGTTGTCGCCCAGCAGCCAGTACGTCTCCCCGCTGCCCAGGTGCAGCTCGCGCAGCGAGTGGTTGACCACGCCGGCGTCCCGGCTGAGCATGAACTTCCAGATGATCGCCGAGGTGAATACCGGCAGCGCGTAGGGGATCAGGAAGAGGGTGCGCAGCGGCCCGCGGCCGCGCACGTTGCGTTGCAGCAGGGTTGCCCCGAGGATGCCGAGCAGCCAGCAGCAGGACACCACCACCGCGCTGAACGCGAGCGTGACGGCCAGCGAGCGCAGCAGCGACAACCCGATCTCGCTGGAGAAATCCACCGCCAGCCGGTAGTTGTCCAGCCCGGCGAACGGGGCCTGCAGCCAGCGGCGGAGAAAGAACTGGTTGAGCTTCAGGAAGCTGATCCCGACGCCGGTGAGCATCGGGATCACATGCACCAACAGCTCGAACAGCAGCGCGGGCCCGAGCAGCAGATAGGGCAGCGCACGGCTGCTCAAGGCCTTCCGAACCCGATTCCGCGAGCCGTCGCGGCCTGGCTTTGCCGGGGAGGTCGTCCGCCTCGGCGAGGCCGTGGAGAGACCGCTGGACATCAGCCGCCGCCGGTGAGCTTCTGTTGCGCGGCGGTCAAGGTTGCCCTGATGTCGTCATCGGTGATGGACTTTCCGCCGACCAGCTGCGCGATCAGGCTGCTCACCCCGGAGCCCACCGTGGTCTCGAACTGGGCCTCGTTGGTCACCATGGGCATTGGTGCCGAGGTGGTCCGCAGCACGTCCAGGAAGATCTTCGTGGTGGGGTTTTGGAAGATCGGGTCGGTGGCCGCGTCGCTGGTCACCGGCAGCGCGCTGTACTTCTGATTGATCCTGACCTGCTCGGCCTTGCTGGTCATGAAGTTGATGAACTTCAGGGCCCCGTCGGTGTTCTTGTCCTTGAACGCGGCGATGTTGATCCCGGCCACGTGGCTGTTGACCCGCTCGCCACCGGGCGGCAGCGGGTCGGCGATGGGCAGCGGTGCCACGCCGTAGGCACTGGGCTGCATGCCGTTGGTCGCGATGGCGGTGATGGTGCCGGTCTGGCCCATGATCATCGCTGCTCGCCCGGAGGTGAAGTCGGTGACCGCTTCCGGGGTGGTGCTGTTCTCCACGGATCCGGGTGTGGTGACTTTGTGGGTGCCGAGCAGGTCCAGGTACTGCTTGATCGCCGCGATGTTCTGCGGGGTGGCGAAGGTGGGGTTGCCGGCCTGGTCGAAGTAGTTCCCGCCCTGCTGCTTGCCCAGGATGAATGCGAAGTGCACGTTCTCCGTGTAGCTGGCACCGGCCAGGGCGAGCCCGTACTTGCCGGCCGCTGGGTTGGTGAGCTTTTTGGCGTCCTCGACGAACTGCGTCCAGCTCGCCGGCGGGCTGGTGATGCCGGCATCGGCGAACGCCTGCTTGTTGTAGAACAGGCCGTAGGACAGCCCGTAGAGCGGCACCGAGGTGGCGATCTTGCCGGGCGCGCCGGTGGAGCTGAGGCTGGTCTCCAGGAACTTCGCCTTGCCGCCGATCTTGTCCAGCGTCGCGTCGTCGAACTCCACGAATGCCCCGGTGGCCTGCAGCGACGCCGACCAGGTGTTGCCGATGTTGACCACGTCGGGACCTTCTCCCGAGGTGGTCGCGTTGGTGATCCGGTCCAGCAGGTCAGACCAGGGGATGACCTCGAGGTTCACCTTGATCCCGGACTGCTTGGTGAACTCCTCCAGTTCCGGAGTGAGGATGTCCCGGTCCTGCTGCAGGCTGGCGCCCTGGTTGCTGGCCCAGTAGGTGATGGTGTTCGGGTCGGAGCCACCGCCGGAGCCGCACCCGGCGAGCCCGGTGACGGCGAGCAACGCTACCGAGATCGCGGCGGTCAGGGTCCTGATGCGCACGGTCGACTCCTTCGTCGCGGTGCCCAGGTGCTCGGCACGCCCGCGGTGCTCCGAGGCTTGATTAACCGGTTCAGCTGCTGGGCCATGTTAGCTGAGTCACCCGGAATGGTGAACGCTTTCAGCGCGCTTCGCAGGGGCTGGCGCGGGGGGCAAACGCTGGCGGGGCCACTGTTGCCAATGGGGCCCGGGTGAGTTCAGCGGGTCCAGTCGGTGCTGGCCCGCACGGTGAGCCGGGGGGCGTCCAGAAAGCGGTCGAGCGCCGTGCCGGTCTCGATCCTGGTGAGCAGAAGCTCGGCCGCCCGGCTGGCCTCGTCCATGATGTCGTGGGTGAACGCGGTCACCGCCGGGTGGACGAGTTGGCACAGCGGGGAGTCGTCCCAGGCCAGCACCGCCAGGTCGGCCGGCACCCGGATGCCCTCGCTGCCCAGCGCGGCCACCGAGGCGGCCGCCATCACGTCGTTGTCGTAGATGATCGCGGTGGGCGCCGGGTCGGTGGCCAGCAGCGCCCGGGTGGCCGCGACGCCTCGCCCGGCGGTGTAGTCGGTCTCCACCTGCGGTTGCTCCTGGCCCAGCAGCGTGCGGGTGATCTCGGTGAAGGACCGCTCGCGGCGGACCACGTGCTCGAGCGTGCGCGGACCGGAGACTCGAGCCAGCCGCCGGTGGCCCAGCTCCATCAGGTGGTTGACCGCCCGGGACATGGTGTCCTGGTAGTTCACCCGGGTGCAGGAGATTCCCGGGTACCGCCGCTGCGCGCCGATGATCACCGCCGGGGCGCCCGACTTGCGCAGCCAGGCCGGCCGTGGGTCGGTGACCCGCATGTCGAACAGCAGCATGCCGTCCACTCGGCGGCCACCCCACCAGCGGCGGTAGAGGTCCAGCTCGACGATGGGGTCGGAGACCACGGTCAGCAACAGTGCCACCCCGCGCTGGGACAGCGTCCGCTCCAGCCCGGCCACCATGCGCATGAAATAGGGCTCGGTGGCGACCAGCTCCGGGTCCCGGACCGCGATGAGGCCGACCGCCTCGGCCCGGTCGCTGGACAGGGCGCGGGCCGCGCTACTGGGAATCCAGCCCAGCTCCTCGGCGATCCCGAGGATGCGGGCGCGGGTCTCCACCGACACGCCAGGACGTCCGTTGAGGGCGTAGGACACCGCCCCCTTGGACACGCCGGCGGCCTTGGCGATATCGAGGATGGTGGGACGGTGCATCCTTCACCCCTGGCCGGCCGCGCGACTTAACCGCTTCAGCATAGCCCGGCGCGGAGCGCCCTCCGCGATGTCGGCGGGGTCAGCCCACCATGCCGGTGGCCCCGGTGATTCCCGTTGCCCCCGACATGTCCACGGTCCGGGGCGCCGGCGCCTGATACGCCACGCCCTGCGCTCCGCCGACGCAGCCGGTGCCCACGCACGTACGGGATGCCGGGGTGGGATCCGAGGCGGTGGACGGCGGCGCGAGCGAGCCGGTCAGCAGGAGCACCGCCGACAGGCCAACCAGCAGCCAGCCGAGGCGCACCGGATACGCATTGTGGCTCACGCCGGCGCCGGCGCTGGCGGGCTGAGCCAGCGCGATCCAGAGCCCGGCGACGAGACCGATGACACCGAGTTCGTCCATTCATCCCGGTCTACACGCACCTTGTGGCGACACGCCGTGAAGCCGCTCGACCGGGTGACTAACCAGCCCCGACGGGGTTATTTCTGATCAGGGAATCGTGGCCAGCGGGCCGGTGCTGATCGTCTCGGACTGGTTGTCCCTGGCCAGTGCGGTGCGACGCTCGAGCAGCAGGTCGATGTCGGCCCGGAACACCCTGGCCAGTTCAGGGAACTTGGACTTGAGGTGCCGGGTGCGCTGGCTCAGATCGGCGAGGTACCGGTCCACCGCCGCGATGTCCGGGCAGAGGTAACGATTTCCCTGCTTCCCGATCAGGGTGACCGCCTCGGTCTCGGGCGCCCGGGTGCTCAGATTTCCCATCACTGGCTCCTCTCCGCGCGGACCGCGGCGGCTCGCGTCGCTGATTCCCGAAGTGTCCGGCAGAACAGCGGGGCGCCACGATGGAGCTGGCCCCCGAGCGGGCAGCGAACACCCCACTTCCCGGGTAGGGCATACCCCCGGACCCGTGCGTCCTGCACCGGGTTGGCGCGCACCGACATACCGGTGGTAGGCAGCGAGGGTGACCGATGCCGATGCTGCACCCGCCGAGCTGCGCGCCAGGGCCGAGGAGTACTGGGAGACCCGGCTGGAGGAGAGCCCGCTGCTCGCCTCCTTCCTGGGCGATCACCGATACGACGACCGCGCGGACGATTTGTCGGCCAAGGCGGACCGCCGCCGCCGGGACCGCTGGGCCACGCTGCGCGAGCAGGTAGCGCGAATCCCGGCCGACGCGCTGGACGGAGCCGACGCGGTGACCCGCGAGCTGCTGCTCGGCGACCTGGACGACGCGGTCCGGCAGATCGACCTGCGGGTGGTCGAGCTGAGCGCAAACCAGCTGCAGGGCGCGCACGCCCGGCTGCTGATGATCGCCAGCCAGCTGCGTGCCCCGACGCCCGAGCACGCCGAGATGGCGGTGCGCCGGGTCGGCCAGCTGGCCGACATGCTGGATCAGGCGGCCGTGCGCTACCGGGACGGGGTGGCGGCGGGCCGTCCGCCGGCTCGGGTCAACGTGGCCCGGTCGCTGAGCCAGATCGACGGCTACCTCGCCGCGCCGGTGGAGCAGGACCCGTTCGTCCAGCTGCCAGGCCCGGACGACTGGGCTGGCACCGAGGCGTGGCGGAGCCGACTGGCCGACGCCGTCCGCGACGAGCTGCGGCCGGCGTTCGCCCGGCACCGCGAGGTGTTCGCCGGCGAACTGGAAGCCGCCGCCCGTCCCGATGACCGCCCCGGCCTCTGCCACCTCCCGGACGGCCCGGCGCTCTACCAGGAGCTCATCGAGAGCTACACCGGCCTGCCGCTCACCCCGGAGGAGCTGCACGAGTTCGGCCTGCGCGAGGCCCAGCGGGAGCTGCCCGCCCAGTTCGCCACGATCGGCCAGCGCGCGTTCGGCACGTCCGCACCGACCGAGATCTTCGACCGGCTGCTCAACGACCCCGAGCTGCGCTACCCCGGCCGGGACGCGATCCTGGAGCACGCCCGCCGCTGCCTGGCCGTGTCCAGCGCGGCGATGGGGGACTGGTTCGGTCAGCTGCCCCAGGCGGCGTGTGAGCTCACCCCGGTGCCGGACTACCTGGCCCCGGCCATGCCGCCGGCGTACTACCAGCCGCCCGCCCCGGACGGCAGCCGACCCGGTCAGTTCATGATCAACCTGCACGAACCGGACGGTCGGAACCGTTCCGGGACCGCGATGGTCGCCTTCCACGAGGCCATCCCCGGGCACCACCTGCAGCTGGCCATCGCCGCCGAGCGCACCGACCTACCCTCGTTCCAGCGGCTGGCCCACCGGCACACCGCGTTCGTGGAGGGCTGGGGGCTCTACGCGGAGCGGCTGGCCGACGAGATGGGCCTGTACGAGGGCGACATCGACCGGCTCGGCATGCTGGGTGCGGACGCCTGGCGGGCCTGCCGGCTGGTCGTGGACACCGGCCTGCACGCCATGGGGTGGACCCGCCAGCAGGCGATCGACTTCATGGCCGGCCACGCGCCGATCGAGCCCGAGACGATCGCCGTCGAGGTGGACCGCTACATCGGCATGCCCGGACAGGCACTGGCGTACAAGGTCGGCCAGCGGGAGATCCTCCAGCTGCGCGAGCAGGCCAAGGCCGCCCTGGGAGCCCGCTTCGACATCAAGGCCTTCCACGACACCGTGCTGGGTGCCGCCACGGTAAGCCTCCCGGTCCTGCGCGCCAGGGTCACCGCCTGGGCAGCGAGCTAGCGACCGTGGTGTAGGGCCGAACGGCGGCCGGGCGGGGAGGTCGCCGGCGGCCGCGTGCGCCCGGCGCAGACCTGGCGCAGCCGGCAGAGACCCCTACACGCGGCACAACCTGTGCGCAGTCTGCGCGGCGCGTACTGGGTCTGTGGCGACCCCGCGGCGTATGTGACCGCGCGAACCCATGTTCCGCTCTGTCCCGCCCACCCGGTCTGGACCGCCACCGGCAAATCGATGATCAACTCAACGTGGTTCGGGTTTTTCGCGCCGGAAACCCCAACCAAGTTGGGTTGATCATGGAACTGCCCGTGCGAGCCGTGTTGACCGGGCGGATCGCGCCGAGGTCGACGTGAGTCTTCTTCTGATCGCGAAAATCCTGACTGGCGTCGATCTCGACGCGGCGGTCTCGGCCGCGCAGACCGTCCGCGGGCGGCGCAGACCCCGCAGGGTCTGTGCCGCCTCTTGCCGGTTTGTGCGGTGATCGGTGTGCCCACCGTATGGGCATGGCGCTGTACATTCTGTCCAGCTGGTGAGGGGGACAGGTGGAGCGGCGGCAGGCCATTGACGGGCTGGACATCGACCTGCTGCGGGCGTTGCGCGAGTCGCCGAAGGTGGGGGTGCTCGAGCTGTCCCGGCTGCTCGGCGTCGCGCGCGGAACGGTGCAATCCCGGTTGGACCGGATGGAGCGCGCCGGGATCATCACCGGCTACGGGCCGGACGTCGACGTGAGCGCGGCCGGATACCCGGTGCAGGCGTTCGCCACCCTGGAGATCGCGCAGGGCGCCTTGGAGCAGGTCGCTGCCGAGCTGGCCGCGCTGCCCGCCGTGCTCGAGGCGTACGCCACCACCGGTTCCGCCGACGTGCTGTGCCGGCTGGCGGCGTCCTCGCACGAGGATCTGCAGGACACGCTGCTCGCGCTCAACCGGTCGCCGACGGTCGCCCGGTCCACCAGTGTGGTGGTGCTTTCGGTAGTGGTGGCCCCCCGCACGCTGCCGTTACTGGAGAGCCAACCGCGCACCGGCCCACGGCGTGCGCCGGCCTACCGGGACGCGCCCCAGGCACCCGGCTAGGAGCGCCCTGAACAATGCATGCTCTGCTGCGCGGTGCCCAGTCGGCGCCTCGCGGCGTTGTCGTCGCGGCCGATACAACAGCGGTATCGGCCACTCCTCCGCCTTGCGATGCATCCAACTGGATCACCGCTCGCGA
>DATHIT010001010.1:0-7833 GCA_035489915.1 Pseudonocardia sp.
CGAGCGGCACCTGGGCCCACCTCAACGGGGGTTTCCTCATCGGCTACGAGTACACCCGCTGGTGGCGGGAGAACCGAGCTCTGCGGACCGCGGTCGTGATCGGTGACTGGAGCTGGCTGAACAAGGTCCGGATCACCGGCCCGGACGCCACGACCTTCCTGGACCGGATCTCGGTGAAGGACCCCACGCGCTTCCAGGTCGGGCACACCCTGTTCACCCCGATGACCAGCGCCGACGGTCGTATCGCGATCGAGGGCCTGACCTTGAAGCTGGGAGAGCGGGACTACCTGTTCACCCAGTCCGGGGCGCAGTACTGGCTCCGGGTTCAGCAGGACCGCCTCGGCCTCGACGTCAGCCTCGAGGACCAGACCGCCGACTGGACGTGCTTCGCCCTGCAAGGGCCGAACTCGCTCGAGGTGCTGGAGAAGGTGACGGGGGAGGACTTCCGCGACCTGCGCTTCTCACGCTGGCGGCGGCTCGAGTTCGCCGGCACCGAGCTGATCGTCCAGCGCCAGGGGGTGACCGGCGAGATCGGCTACGAGCTGTTGATGCGCACCGACACCGGTCGCGCCCACGAACTCTGGCGGGCCGTCCGCGAGGCCGGTGCGGAGTACGGTCTGCGCGAGCTGGGGTTCAAGGCCCAGCTGATCGGCCACACCGAGTCGAACATGCCGACCATCATCCGTGACTTCCTCCCGGACCGCTTCGACCGCGAACGGCTCCCCCGTTTCGCGAAGCTGTGGACGAGCCCGGAGGAGTTCGACGCCCTCGACCAGGACCTGACCGACCATCTCGTCACACCGGCCGAGGTCGGCTGGGGCTACACCGTGGACCTGGACCGCGACGGCCGCGCCCGCGACTTCCTCGGCCGCGACGCGCTCGCGCGCGAGGCCGAGCAGGGGGGTCCCGCCCGGGTGTTCCGCGGTCTGGTCTGGAGCTCCGACGACGTTGCCGAACTGTTCGGCGCGCAGTTCCGCGACGCCCCGGCGCCCCCGCCGCCGGACCTGCCGTGGGGCCAGTTCCGCATGCAGTACCTGCGGGCGCGCAGCGAAGAACAGCAGGTGGGTTGGGCCAGCGCCTGGACCTACAGCCCGACCCTGCGTCGCCTGATCAGCAACGTTCGCGTCGACCGCGACCTGCCGATCGGCACCGAGATCACCGTCGACTGGGGCGGCCCGGGTGCCGGCGGGATCGCGGGCGAGCCGACCTGGCGGATCCGCGCCGTCGTCGCCGAGCAACCCTTCCTGGCCCAGCGCCGGCGCGACGTCATCACCGCCCGACCGCAGCTGGTGTGAGGGCGGACATGGACGAGCTGACGATCCCCGCGATGCTGCGACGGGCCGAGCACTACTCACCGGACCGCCCGGTCGTCTCCCGCGAACCCGACCGATCACTGCACCACACCACCTGGGGCGAGATCGGCCGACGCGCCCGCCGACTCTCCTCGGCCCTGCTCGGCCTGGGCCTGACCCCCGGCGCACGGGTCGCGACACTGTGCTGGAGTCACCGCCAGCACCTGGAACTCTACTTCGCCGCACCCCTTGCCGGGCTGGCCCTGCACCCGCTCAACCCCCGTCTGCACGTCGACGACCTCGCCTACATCGCCACCCACGCCGGCGACGAGATCCTGGTCCTCGACGAGGGATTCCTACCGATCTACGAGCAGATCCGGGATGCGACCCCGTTCCGGCAGGTGATCGTCATCGGTTCGGCCACCGGCGACGCCATCGGCTACGAGGACCTGCTGGCCGGAGGCGACCCGGACTGGCAGCCCGGCCCGATCGACGAACACTCCACCGCGCTCGTCGGATTCACCAGCGGCACCACAGGACGGCCCAAGGGTGTCGAGGTGTCCCATCGGGCCGTAGCCCTGCACGGCTTGTCCACCGCGCTGCAGGGCTGGCTCGGCATCTCCGACACCGACGTCCTGCTCCCGGTGGTGCCGATGTATCACGCTCTGGCCTGGGGCTGGCCGTATACCGCGGCGTTGCTGGGCGCCGAGATCGTGCTGCCCGGACCGTTTCTGGATCCGGAGAGCCTGCTGGAGCTGTTCGACTCCGAGCGTGTCACCCTCACCGGTGGGGTCCCCACCATCTGGATGGGCGTGCTCCGGATCCTCGACACCAACCCCGCCCGGTTCGATCTCTCCGCGATGCGGGCCATCCTCTCCGGGGGCTCCACCGCACCCGCATCGATGATCACCGGCTACGGCGAACGGCACCGGTTGAACCTGGTCCACACGTGGGGCATGAGTGAGCTGATGATGGGCACGATTGCCGGGCTCTCCGCGGACCTGCACCAGGCGCCGCACCAAGAACAGCTACGGCACAGGCTCAAGCAGGGCCGGCCCATGCCGTTCGTCGAGATCCGTGCGCGCTCCGAGGACTCCGGGTTCGCCCCGTGGGACGGCGAATCCATGGGCGAGCTCGAGATCCGCGGGCCCTGGGTCGCCACCGAATACCTCGACTCGCCCGAGGCCAGCGCCGAGCAGTGGACCGACGACGGCTGGTTCCGCACCGGCGACATCGTCACCATCGCCCCCGGCGGCTATATCGAGATCGCCGACCGGGCAAAGGACGTGGTCAAGTCCGGCGGCGAATGGATTTCCACTCCTACGCTGGAGGGCGCGCTGATGGCGCACCCAGCGGTCGCTGAGGCCGCGGTCATCGGTGTCGGCGACGAGAGGTGGGGCGAGCGGCCCCTCGCGGTCGTCGCCTTCCACCCCGGTTCGAGCGCGACGGCTGAGGAACTTCGGGAGTTCATGGCCCCGCGCATGGCGCGCTGGTGGCTGCCCGAACGCATCGAGATCGTCGAGACCCTCCCCAAGACCGCCGTGGGCAAGTTCGACAAGGTCGCCTTGCGCCGCCGCTTCACCGCCCCGATTGGAGCCGGCTCGTGAGCGCCCCCGCCACCCCTTTCGACATCCTGCACACCGAGCACCTGCGCGTCGCCTGGGTCGACACCGACGCCGGTGGCCGCATCCACTGGTCCGCGGTGTTCCGCTGGGCCGAGCTCGCCGAACACGCACTCCTGCGGTCCCTCGGCCGGGACCGCGGCGACGCCGGACCCTATCCCCGCCGATCCGCCGAGGTCATCTACCACCACCCGCTCGAGTTCGACGACGAGTTCGAAATCCGCCTCGGCGTTGAGAAGGCCGGACGCAGCTCAGTCACGTTCGGCTGGCAGCTGGTCCGCGGAGACGAACTGTGCACCGAGGGCCGACACACCGTCGTCCACGTCGGCCAGGATGGCCGTTCCGCGCCCTGGCCCGCGGAGCTGCGCTCCGGGCTGGGCATCGTCTGACAGGAGTACCCGGCATGTGACCAGGCGGTCAGGACCGCGTGCCGACAGCCGACGAATACTGCACGTTTCGCATACGTGCCGTCCGCCAGCTATACGAGCGGATCTGAAGCCAGAGGACGTGCTGACCTGCGCAAATGTCTCCGTCGATGGGTGACATTTCGTGCCTGAGCAGCGTGGAGACGCAACTTTGTTGCGTTCAACGCAACTCGACACCCGAGGCTCGATCCCTGCTGTCGAGGCTGGGCAGTTAGTCGAGCGAGGTGGATCTGTCCAGGTCCAATCTGATGCTCAGTTGGCCGCCTAGTTCCAGGAGCATGCAGATCAGAGCCCGTATCAGCAGATCGCCGCCGACCTGCGCGGCGCCATCCGGTGCGGCGCACTCGGATCTTGTGACAACCTTCCGACCGGTCAAGGCCCTGGCCGAGCGCTATTCCCTCTCGGAAGCCACCGCGCACCGTGCAATGGCCGTCCTGGCTGGGGCTGGCGAGGTATCGGTTTCGCGTGGACGACGTACAACCGTGGTCGTGCAAAACCAAGACTGAATCTGTGGTCGCCGCTACCACGAATCGGGGGTAAGCCGTGGGGAGAAATGACTGCCTGGAGCCGCGCACGGACGTGCCGGCGCTGGAGGACTGGTCGACCGACATGGTCCTGGCGCAGTCTGCGGTGGGGCTCCGGACGTCCGCCGGGCTCGCGGTGGCGTCGCTCGGGGTCGCCGTGGCGTTGCTGGTGTTGGTGCCGCCGGATCCGGGCACGATGGCCGCGGTCGTCGTCCTGGTGCTGTTCGGCCTCCTGACGGCGCTGATCCCGATAACGGCCCGGATGGAGACCTCGGCACGGCGCCGCAGGCTCCTCGACGGGCCGTGGCAGCGGTGCGCGGCGGCCGTCGCCGTCGGGGAGGACGGCGCGTTGTATGACCGCCTGATCGTGCACCGGAGCGCGGAGACGCTGGTGCTCAAGGGCTCCCTCATCCCTTTCCCGGCCGTGGTGGCGCATCGGCAGGAGGTCTTCCTGTGCGGCCCGGACGACGAGGGGCGGGCGCTGTTGCGGGTGGCCGGGATGCTGCGCATCGTCCCCGCGAAGCTCGACCCCCGCCCAGCGCGGGCCCGGGAACGGGAGCTGCTCCTGCCGGGCCGGCCGCTGGACGATCCGGGTGCGGCGCGGGCGTCTCGCTGGTTCCGGTGGGGGACCCGGCTGTGGCTGGTCCCGGCCGTCCTCGGGGTCTGCGGGGCTGTGCTGGTGACGCTCGCCCTGCGCCCGCTGGCGGTGCCAGGGCTCGTCGTCGGCGGGCTGTTGCTGATCGCCGCCGCGTACTCGGTGCCGATCGTGGTGATGTTCGTCCGGTGGTTCGCGGAGGCGCTCGCGGGCCTGTGCGCTGCCCGGGAGTGGTCGCCGGTGCCGATCACACTGTTCCCGTGGGAGCCGGGCCGGGAGGTGGCCGGCTTGGCGCAGCTGCCCCGGGGCACCGCGCTCGTCCGTTTCCCCTACCCGCAGCCGGACGTGGTCGCGAACGTGTCCGACAGCGGCATGATGTGGATGGCCGGCGACGGGATCGGGGCCGTGGCCGTCGGGGTGCCGGGGGTGCCGGTGATGACGTTCTGCGTGGTGACGCCGGACTCGGACACTCCGGTGGAGGCGCCGCAGCCCTGGCTGCTGCGCACCCACGACCCCGTCCTCGACAGGATCCCGTCGCTGCGGGGGTGAGCCACAGCTTGTCCTGGAGCCGGTTCAGGGATCGCGGTCGGCGAACGATCGTAGGAATGCGGCCTCGGCTCGCATCACGCGCGGTGCTGCGCGGCATGTCCGGCGCCGTCACGCTGGCCGCCGCCGAGGCCAACCGCGACTTCCCCCGCCCGGTGCTCATCGCCTGGGGCGAGGACGACCGGCTGTTCCCCCGTCGCCTCGGCGAGCGGCTGGCCGCCGACCTCCCGCACGCCAGGCTGGTGGACCTGCCCGACTGCGCCGCCTTCGCCGCCCTGGACCAGCCCGAGCGGCTAGCCGAACTCATCGGGGAGGCCCTGGTCGCCTGACGGCGGGGCCGCATCGGGCCGCTCAAGAAGAGCGGGGCCTCAGCAGTCCATCCAGTACGAGGCCGAGTACGCGGGCAAGCTGGTCGTCGGCGGACTCATCTGATGTACCTGCCACCTCGGCGATGACTTCGGCGAGTCGTGGGTGGGTGCCGTCCCTGGCTGCACGGGTGAACAGCTCGGTCCTGGCGCGGACGAACTCCTTGTCAAGCACTCCTTTGCCGGGACGCTCATTGCGCAGGTAGGTCTGGATCATGCCGCTCAGGACGCCCACCGCCTCGAGTTTTGTCTGACCCGAGCAGGGGTGGTGGCGGAGCTGTTCGAGAGTGTGCTCGAGGAGCCGAATTGCCGCGGGCCCGATATGCGGCCGCTCCTGCACGGCATCGACGATCCAAGGACGAGACCTCAGGTAGCGAAGCCGGTGTAGGTGCTCGGCAACGATGTCGGTCCGCCAGTCACCGGTCACCGCAGGCGTTTCGTACTCGCTCAACGCGGCGTCCACCATCAGGTCGATCATGTCCGCGCGTGTCGCGACATGTCGGTACAGCGATGCCGGACCGGTTCCCAGCTCTCGCGCAACTCTTCGCGTCGTCACTGCCGGCAGTCCGTCACGGTCGGCCACGGCCAGCGCCGCGTCGATGATCTGGGTACGGCTCCATTCAGCGGGGCGCCCGACACCGCCGTGGGCTGGCGCCGGACGAAGCCAGATGTGTTCAGGCACAGGCTCGGGAACCTCCTTCTTGCGATCGGTGTTCGCAAATCCTAGTATTTGCGATCAGTGTCCGTGAATACGCTCCGATCGAGAGGAAGGCCGTGGACAGCCTGCTCGCAGACCTCACCCCGGTGGAGCAGGCATCCCTGCTCGGATTGCGCCTACGCGCGCTTGACGCGCGTTCCGCCACCCCGATCCTCGATGACTGTGTAGCCGAACAGACCGCCGATGCCACGGGGCTCGACCTGACCCGCCCCAAGATCCTGAGAGGCGTCGTGCTCGTTCACGCTGTGCGCGCGAAGACTCTCGACGGTGCCGTACGCCAGTTCGTCGCACGACACCCCGACGCGGTTGTGGTCGACCTCGGATGTGGCCTCGATTCACGCCGGCAACGCTGCGCGCCCGGTCCGGGCGTGGACTGGTACTGCGTGGACCTCCCCTCGGTGATCCGACTCCGATAGAAATTCCTTCCCGACGACGATCATCGAGTCCCGGCCGACGTCACATCGCCTGGCTGGCTACAGAGCCTTCCCCAGGACCGGCCCACCATCGCTCTGACAGACGGCCTCATGGCTTTCCTCACCGGCGACGCGTTCGTCGAGCTGGCGCAGGCCATCACAAACCACTTCACCTGCGGAGAGTTCACGTTCAACGCCTACAGCCGACTCGCCATGCGCAACAGCCGGCGCGTGCGCACGCGCAGCGGGCTGCTGAGCACTCCAACAGCGGGCGAAGGTATGGACGACCCGCGCGAACCTGAGGCCTGGGACGCGCGGCTGTCATTGATCGAAGAACTATCCATGGCTCGCGCCCCGGAAGTAGCTCTCTACCCACCACTCCTGCGAACAGTCGCCAGGCTGAGCTCGCGCAGTTCTCGCCTCGTCCGCGCGGGAGACCGAGTCGTGCGCTACGCGTTCCCCACGAAATCAGCCGGTGAGCCCAGGTAGTCTGACGGCCCTAGGCTGGTCTGTGCATCCAGGTGGCCGTTGCGGCGCTGACCAGGGAGCTTCTCGGCGTCAACGAAACAGAGGTCACGCCATCGGGTTGGTGCCGGTCATCGGGGGTCGCCGCGTCCTCGCCACGGCTGTCGGGCTCGTCTTCGCTGTCCTCGCGGTCGGCTGCTCAGCCCCGCCCACGACGTCGGCGCATACAGATGGTGGTGGTGACCACCAGGTGCCAGCCTGCCAACGTTTCAGCGGCCCGCCGCCACCGGCGACGCCCACCGCGGTTTCGTGCGCAAGTGACTTCTGTTCGATTGGCGCAACTGGCCGAGTCGCCGGTTGTGCCGAAAGGGGTCCCTTTCGGAGCTTCACCGACCGCGCGAGTGGATCATCGTTACTGCTGGTGACGGGGCGCCGTTAGGCGCGAACTCCACCATCGTGGACTCGGACACGCTCTTCAACGGGCCCACCGCCGTGACCCTCCTGGCGGCACCGGCGCCCGCGCCGCTCACTGGGTGAGGCCTGGCACCGCATCGACGACGATCCGGCGATTCGACCTCAGTGGCGAGCTCAGTGGCGGTTGGCCGGCGGGACCAAGTTCGCCAGGATGCGCTGGGCAAGGTCGGTGAGCACCGGCTCCGGCTTGTCCGCCGGAACGACACCGGGGGCGATGCTGGCCGACAGGGTGTACCGGTCGAAGTCAACGAGGAGCAGCGTCCGGCTCGGCTCGGTGAGCAGGGTGGCCTTGGCCCCGCCGAGCTCGACCTGTCGGGACGCCTGGGTGTCCGGGCTTTCGGCCGCCACGTTCCGCCCCCGCTGCTCCGCCGCCGCGTCAGGATCGGTGAACCCG
>DATHIT010001011.1:0-6222 GCA_035489915.1 Pseudonocardia sp.
TCCGATCGGCCAACTCGTGATGATCTTCGCGGTGATGGCCCTGCACGCCGCGTTCGCCGCCTGGCTGCTCGGCCAACCGACCCCGGTGGCCGCCGAGTTCTACACCGCGCTGGGCATCGTCGGCGACCCGCTGGCAGACCAACGGCTCGGCGCGATCCTGGCCTGGGTGCTCGGCGAGCTCCCGGTGATTCTCAGCGTCGTCGTCCTGGTCCTCCGCTGGACCCGCGACGACCAACCCCCCAGCACCCCGCCGCCGGCGTGGCGCACGCCCAACGACGCGCCCACCAGCACACCGAGCGGCACGCCAGTCGGCGTAGCTCGCGCTCGCACAGCGCGCGGATAGCCGACACAGCCGCTCAGGCCGCTGTGTCGAGCCGCGCGCGCTGTGTGAGCGAGGCGAGCCAACGACGCGGGTGCTGCGCTCTCGGTCTCGCTGTGCTCGGCACGGTGCCGCCCAACGCCGCGTCACCGCCGCGACGCTCGCCGAGAGGTACACCACTCGGCTCCCGCCCGTGATCAAAGCCGACTGACGTACCACTCGCCGCAGGCTCCGTTGCGCCGAACTGACTCGGCGGCGGTGACCAGGTCTACGGCGTACACGCACCCCGCCGCCCTGTGGCGCACGCCCAACGCCACGCCCGCCGGCACACCGAGCGCCACGCCCGTCAGCACGCCCAACGCCACGCGCACCGCCACACCGAGCGACACGCCCCTGGGCACACCCACCGCCACACCGAGCGACACACCCACCGCCACACCGGGCGGCACGCCAGCCGGCGTAGCTCCCGCTCACACAGCGCGCGGCTAGCCGACACAGCCGCCCAGGCCGCTGTGTCGAGCCACGCGCGCTGTGTGGGCAAGAAGAGCCGGCCGCGACGGCGAACTCGGGCTCGGACTCGGGCTCGGGCTCGGGCTCGGTGCGGCGGTCACCGCGACGAGCGCGCGCTAGTTGAAGGAGTTGTTGGCCCAGAGGGAGCGGTCGTCGGCGGTGACGCTGGATACCGGGCCGAAGGTGGCGCCGTCGGCGGTGACCAGTGGCGCGGCCAGCTGGTCCTCCAGGACACCGGGGCGAATCTGGACGATCGTGCTGTTGTGATCGGTGGGGCCGGGCCGGTAGGTCTTCCCGGCCACGGCATCCTTCAGGTACTGCAGGGCGATCTTGGCGTACAGGTCGGCCGGTTGGGACACGGTGGCGTCGATCAGGCCGGCCTTGATGTCTTTGAGCTCCTCGTGGATGCCGTCGTTGGACACCGCGAACACGTGGTTCGGGTCGCTCGGTGGCACCTGCAGGCCGCGCTGCTTGAGGACCTGCAGGGTCGGCGCCAGGCCGAAGCTGGCCTGCATGTAGATGCCCTTGATGTCCGGGTGCGCGGTGAAGTCGGCCTGCAGCTTCTGTAACGCGAGGGTCGAGTCCCAGTTCGTCACCTCGCCGAAGACCTGGATCTTCGGGAAGTTGCTGGACATGCACTCGTTGAACGCCTCGGTGCGGTCCCGCCCGTTGATCGAGGCCAGGTCGCCCTGCAGCATGACCACCTTGCCGGTGCCGCGCAGTTTGGTACCCAGGAAATGGCAGGCCTTCTCCCCGTAGGCCCGGTTGTCCGTGCGCACCACCATGTACACCTCCCCGGCGTCCGGACGGGTGTCCACGCTGACCACCGGGATCTTCTTGGCCGCCAGGTCGTCCAGCGTGGGCGTGACGCCGGCGGTGTCCTGCGGCGCCATCAGGATGGCCTTGGCGCCCTGGCTCACCAACGTCCGCACGTTGCCGGCCAGGGCGGTCACGTCATTGTGCGAGTTCGTCGTCTTCAGCTGCATGCTCAGCTGCACGGAGTACAGCGGAACGAACTTGATGTAGGAGTTCCAGAAGTCGGTGTCCGAGCGCGGATAGTCCACCCCGAAGGCGGTGTTGGCTGTATCGCTCCCGCAGCCGGCCACCAGGACCGACGTCAGCGCGCAGGCCACAGCCACGCTCAGTAACTTTCGCTTCATGGCATCCCCCTGTTGATCAGCTGGAGCTCGCCGGCCTCGGTCGAACCCGCAGTCCGAACATTCCCCCATCAACCGCGAGATCGGTGCCGGTGGTGGCGCCGGAGTCGGGGCTGGCCAGGTAACCGATCGCCGAGGCCACCTCCTCGGCGGAGACCAGCCGGCCCATCGGTTGCCGCGCCGCGAGGGCGGCCAGCTCCGCATCCGGATCGTCGGTGGCGGCGAGCAGCCGGCCGATCCACGGGGTGTGCGCGGTGCCCGGATTCACACAGGTCACCCGGATACCCTCGGTGACCAGGTCGGCGGCCATCGCCCTGGTCAGCGAGAGCACCGCGCCCTTGGAGGCCGAGTAGACCGCCCGCTGCGGCAGGCCGGCGGTGGCCGCGATCGAGCAGGTGTTCACGATCGCACCGTGCGCGGAACGCCGCAGGTACGGCAGCGCGGCCCGACTCACCCGCACCATGCCGAGCACGTTGATCTCGAAGACCCGCCGCCACTCGTCGTCCGAGTTGTCCTCCACGCTGCCCTGCGCGCCGATGCCGGCGTTGTTCACCACGATGTCGATGCCGCCCAGCCGCTCGGCCGCCTCGGCCACCCCGGCACGCACCGAGGCGTCGTCCGAGACGTCAGCGCGAATCCCGATCAGCGGCTCCGGAACCTTGGGCTCCAGGTCCAGGGTGGCCACCCGGGCACCCCGGCGAGCCAGCAGCGACGCGGCGGCCAGGCCGATCCCGGACGCACCACCGGTGACCACCGCGGACAACCCGTCGAACTCCAGCCCCTCGCTCACTGCTCACCCACTCCCTTGTTCGGTGCAGCAACCGGCAACTCGTCACGCCATACCGGGCCATCCGGGAACCGATACTCGGCCAGCGTCTCCTCCTTCAGCCGCGCACCCAGCCCCGGCTCGGTCGGCGCCAGGTAGCGGCCAGCGCTCAGCCGCACCGGGTCCACAAAATGCTCGTGCAGATGGTCCACGTATTCGATCACCCGATCGCGTTGAGTGCCACTCACAGCGACATAATCGAACATCGACAGGTGCTGGACCATCTCGCACAGCCCGACCCCGCCGGCGTGCGGACACACCGGGACACCGAACTTCGCGGCCAGCAACAGGATGGCAATGTTCTCGGTGACCCCGCCGACCCGAGCCGCGTCCAGCTGCAGGATGTCGATCGCACCGGCCTGCAGCAGCTGCTTGAACATCACCCGATTGTGGGTGTGCTCCCCGGTGGCCACCTTGATCGGGGCCACCGCCTTGCGGATCGCCGCGTGGCCCAGGATGTCGTCCGGCGAGGTCGGCTCCTCGATCCAGTACGGGTCATAGGGCGCCAGCCGCCGCATCCACTCGATGGCCTGCGCCACGCCCCAGGTCTGGTTCGCGTCCACGGCGATCCGGATGTCCGGCCCGAGGGTCTCCCTGGCCAGCCGCACCCGCCGAACGTCCTGCTCGAGGTCGGCGCCCACCTTCAGCTTGATCTGGGTGAAGCCCTCGGCCACCGCCTCCCGGGACAGCCGGGCCAGCTTCTCGTCGGTGTAGCCCAGCCAACCGGGCGTGGTGGTGTACGCGGGGTAGCCCCGGGCCAGCAGGTCAGCCTGCCGCTCGGCTCGGCCCGGCTCGGCGGCGCGCAGGATCTCCAGCGCCTCGTCCCGGGTCAGGGCGTCCTCGAGGTAGCGGAAGTCGACCAGGTCGACCAACTCGACCGGGGACAGCTCGGCCAGCAGCCGCCAGACCGGCTTGCCCTCCCGGCGGGCCCGCAGATCCCAGGCGGCGTTCACCACCGCGCCGGCGGCCATGTGCATCACGCCCTTCTCCGGGCCCAGCCAGCGCAGTTGGCTGTCCCAGGACAGCCGCCGGGAGAACTCGCCGAGGTCGGCGCACACCTCGTCGACCGGAAGCCCCAGCACCAACGGCTCCAGCGCGCGCACCGCGGCCACCTGCACGTCGTTGCCGCGACCGATGGTGAAGGCCAAGCCGTAGCCGGCCTCCCCGGCGCTGGTCCGGATGGTCACGTACGCCGCGGAGTAGTCCGGCTCCGGGTTCATCGCATCCGACCCGTCCAGCTCCCGCGAGGTGGGGAACCGGATGTCGGCGGCTTCCACCGCCGTGATCACCTCAGCCACCGGGCACCTCGCCGGATGTCGGACCGCCGCCGTCCCGCAACACCATGCTGAGCCTCCGTCGTCGATGCGTCTGGGGCGCGGCGGCGGCTCAGAGATCCGCTCACAAACTCACTCGGAGCCACGCCGCTCATACGTCAGATGTCTTTCTACGTGTCCGGGCGCGCATGTGTCTAGTAACTTGCGCGCTAGCCATGTACGGCGACCGTCGAAGGGTAGACATCACATGTCTGGTCGAATGTCGCTGACCGACGAGGCCATCTCGCGGATCCGCGAGCTGGTCCGGTCCGGCCATTTCCCGGCAGGTGCCAAGCTGCCCCCGGAGCTCGAGCTGGCCGGCGAACTCGGAGTGTCCCGGGGGCCGGTCCGGGAGGCGGTCAAGGCGCTCGCGGTAGCTGGCGTGCTGGACGTGCGCCGGGGCGACGGCACCTACGTGACCAGCCTGGCCCCGGGTCTGCTGCTCGCCGGGCTGGGCAGCGCGGTGGAGATGATGGGCGGCGGCACGCTGCTGGAGCTGATGGAGATCCGCCGGCTGCTCGAACCCGCCGCCACCGCGCTCGCCGCCGGCCGGATCACCGAGGAGCAGCTCGCCGTGGTGCGCCACCATCTGGAGGCCATGCGGGCGGCCGCCGACGACGTGGAACTGCTGATCGTGCACGACGCGGGGTTCCACCGGTCGGTGAGCCTGGCCACCGGCAACGAGGCGCTGACCGCGATGCTGGAAGGCATCTCCAGCCGCACCCTGCGCGCGCGGGCCTGGCGGGCCACCGTGGACCGCGGCGCGGTGCATCTGACCCTGGCCCAGCACGCCGCGATCTACGCCGCGCTGGCCGACCGGGATTCCGCGATGGCGATGGCCGCCGCGCTGGTGCATGTGCACACCTCCGAGCGGTGGCTGCGCGCGCACCTGGACGACGAGGACGTCCCGCCCGACGTACCGGGCGGGCATTTCGATCGGGAGTCCGACGCGCTGGCCGGATCCGTGGATCCGCCTCGCTGACCGGGCGCTACCCACCCCGGCCGGCCACCCAGCCGGCGATCAGGTCCGCGACGTTGTCCCTGGCCCCGGCCGGCTCGGTGAAGTAGTGATCCCCGGTGAGCAGGTGCAGCTCCCGGTCGGGGCTGGCCAGCGCCTCGAAGATGGCCCGCGCATCGCTCTCGTACACCCCGGAGTCCGCCCGCGCGTGCACCACGAGCGCGGGCTGGGTGATCCGGGCCAGGTGCGGGCCGGCGCGGCACTGCGAGGTGCGCAGGCTCCACATGGACAGCCAGGTGCGCAGGGTGGACTGCACGCCCACGCCGAACACCCCGTAGTTCGCGGCCAGCGGGTCGCCCCGGTAGCAGTGCCGGGGCGGTCGGTCGGACGGCTCGATGCTCGGGTCGATCATGCGCAGGTCGGCCCACGTCCTCGGGGTATGGAACAGCTGATCGACAGCCCTGGTGCCGCGCAGCTCGGCCAGCCGGCGCAGCGCCCAGTCGGTGATCCGCTCGTTGCGGGCCCGCTGGTCGTCCCGGTACCGCCGCTGGAACTCCGCGCTGAACGGCGGCCCGTGCGCCGGGTCGAACGGGTCCAGCGCGGGGTCCACGGACAGCGGGTCGGCCTCGTCCAGCACCGACGGGTCCATCCACGCGGTGAACACATCCGGCCGGCCCGGGTGCGCGGCCAGCGAGACGTAGCAGTCCGCCGCCGGCAGGTCGGCGATGGCGTCGGCGGCCCTGCCACCGGACGGGGTGACGTTCGGCTCCACGGCCTGCGACTGGTACGCGGCCATCAGCGAACCGCCGCCGGAATTGCCCAGCAGCACCAGCCGCTGCACCCCGGCCACCTCGCGCAGCCAGCGCACCCCGACGCCGATCTCGGCCAACGCGTGGTCCAGCAGGAAGTACGCCTCGGCACCCCGGAACCGGGTGTTCCAGCCCAGGAAGCCAAAGCCGCGGCGGGCCAGGTACTCGGCCAGGTAGTGCTCGGCGAAGTCCACGTTGTAGTGCGTGGCGATGAACGCCGTGGTCGGCCGGGTCCGGGCCGGGCGGTGGTAGACGCCCTGGCACGGGTGGCCGCCGGCGCCGGCCCTGGGCGCCAGTGGAGAGGGCAGCCCGACGAACTCCTGGACTACC
>DATHIT010001012.1:0-3428 GCA_035489915.1 Pseudonocardia sp.
CTCACCGTGCGCGCGATCCAGCCGCACCCTGCGCAGGTAGCCCATCGGGGTGCTGCCGTAGTGGCCGGCGAAGGATAGTTGCAGGGCACGCGGGCCGACTCCGGCATCGGCCGCGATGTCCGCCAGGGTGACGGCCTCGTCGGCGTGCGCGTCGATGAAGGCCACCGCCTGGCGCAACGCCGAGGGCCCGACCCGGCCGATACGCGGTCGAGGCTCCGAGGCCAGGCTCGTATTGGGGAAGACGGCCAGGGCGGCGGTGGCCAGCATGGCTTCGGTCTGCGCCAACACCAGCGGCTGGCCGATCGAGGGCTGTGCGGCCGCCAGGTCGCGGTGCAGATAGACCATCAGGGTGCGCCAATACTGATCCATCGCCGGCGAGACCGGCCGCATGCCCAGAAAGCGGAAGGTCGCGGGGTCGGTGTCGGTTGTCGCGGCCGCCAGCTTGGCGACGCTGCCAAAGTCCATACGCAGCAGCCCCTGATCAATAGAGCTCCACCGGGCCCCGAACCCCGCTCCGGAGGGGTAGAGAACGACATCACCGGGTCCGAAGCGCTGGTCCGCGCGACCGCGCCCGACCACAACCCGCCCACCCTTCAGATACGCGGCGGTCAAATGGCGCAGGGGTTCCATCACGACGCGGGTGCTCACCGAGTGCGTCATGACATCGCTGGCGATCGAGCCCACCGCCGCTGAGCTCAGGGAGAACCGGAAATTCTCACAATCACCGCTGAGCAGAGCGCGGTGAACGCCGTAGATCTCGCTGATCAGCTCATGCGCCAGCTCGGGGTCGCGGGTCTGCACCGCGAACCTCTCCACCCCGACCGGGGCGCTCAGGCAACTGCCGGGCCGCAACAGGTCCTTACCAGGCGTAGTCGTGCTGCCGGCTGGCGGCCGGCCAGCTAATACTTCCGCGTCGCTTCCAACGCGGAATCGCCGACGGTAGACCCGGTGGCCCGCGGAACGAAGGCCAGTGGGCGCATCACGACACCGCGTCACCCACCTGCACCACGGGCTCGCCCGCCTCATGCCGCGGCTCAGCGCGGCTCGACGGGGTGCGTTTCGTTTTCCGGCCAACCGAGGTCAAAGTCGGCGTGATTGGTTCTCGTGTGACGGATGTTCCTGTGTCAGCGTGCACACTCGCCACCGCGAGAGTCCCGAAGGAAGTGACCGGCCGATGACGACACGGAACCGTCAGTGGTGACCACGGCAGGGAAGCCTCCCTCCATGGGGCGGCCACCTACGTTTGCGGTGCGTTTGGGTCGGGCTCCCCACGATCCAAACGCACCGCAGCCACGAAGGCCTCCCAGCCGACGCCCTGGAGATCGACGCACAGCGCAGCCGCGGCACCTCCGTGGCTGACCTCCGTGGTTGGCTGGCCAGGTGCGGCTAGAAAGCGCCTGGTCAGCCGGTTGCGGTAACCGTCGCGGTCATCGCATCCAGGACCGCGCCCCGGCCGATCTCGATGTCGCGGGTCAGAGCGTCGACGGCGCGGTCCCCACCGTGCAGAAGATGCGCCAGCAGTTCGATGTGCAGTGCGGCCAGTTTGCCCGCGGTGTAGGCGGGACGGGTGATCGCGGTGACGAACTGCAACTCCTCCTCGCAGCCGGTATAGGCATCGATCAATCGGGGGTTGCCGCTCAGCGCGACGATCGTCCGGTGGATCTCTTGATGGGTGCGCAGCACCTGCGGCCATGGCGCGTCAGCCGGGAGGTTCTCCAGCGCCGCGGTCGCACCTGCCACGGGCTCGAGCGCGAGCCCACGGGACAGTGCGATGCGCAGGCTGCCAACTTCAAGCACTGTGCGATAGGCAAAGAGCTGGTCAACTCTTTCCGGATACAGCGCAGGGACACGTGCGCCGCGATTGGGCTCGTGCTCGAGGAGCCCATTTGTCACCAGAGTGCGCAGTGCCGAGCGCACCGTGTAGCGACCGACGTGGAACCGCTGGGCCAGGTGCTCCTCCTTGAGCCGCGAACCGGGCGACCACTCACCCGACAGCAGCTCATCGCGCAGTCGGTCGGCCAGCACCGTGGCCGCGGCACTCAGCTCACGCACGACTCGAGTCTGGCAGTGCTGACCCTGGCCGGCCACGCACAGTTTCGGTACGTCACGCATGAGTTAGAACCTGCAGGCCGGGCTCACCGGGCTGTGTCGAGCGGGCTCTTTACCACCGTCCGCGCCTGCACCCGGCGCCTAGGGACGATCGCCGCACACACCGCGGCAAACAATGCGACGGCGGCGAAGACGTAGAAGTTCGAGGCGACGCCGTAGCCAGCCGCGATCAACAAACCGGCCAAGGTCGGGCCGGTGATGCCACCCAGTCGACCTACCGAGGCCGTCCACGCCAAGCCGGCGGCCCGGCATGTCGTGGGGAAGTACGTCGCGGCGAAGCCGTACACCAGGACCTGGGCGCCGATGGTGCCCGCGCCGGCGATAAAGGTCAGCACGTACAGCCCGAGTGCCGGCAGCTTCATGCTCAGCAGTGAAATCGCGACGGCGGCCGAGGCGAACGACAGCGCGACGATCTTCTGTGGCCCAATTCTGTCCGCCACGCGCGAGGCAAACAGCGGTACCAGAATGGCGCCCGCGTTGAGCACCAACAGAAATGCCAGCGCGGAGCCCAGGGCATATCCGCTGCTGCGCATCAGCTGAGGAAGCCAGGTGTTCAGGCCATAGGTGAGCAGCAGGCCCCCGGCGCTCATCAGTCCCATCAGCACAGTCGTCGTTCGACGACCTCGATCGAAGAGCGCGAGTGGACCTTTGCGCTCACTCTTGTCGTTCCCGTCTCCCTCGGCCGCGACGAGAATGAGACCGTAGCGCCGCGCGATCCGCGCCGCCTCCTCATGCCGACCGCGCAGGGCAAGGAAACTGGGCGACTCCGGAAGGAATCGCAGCGCGAGCGGAACAACCGTGACGAGCGGCAGGACTCCGAGCCAGAACAGGCTGCGCGGCCCGAAAGGCTCGAGGAGCAGCAGGCCGAGCAACGCCGCGAGCACGCCACCACCCGGGTAGCCCGCCCACACGATCGCGCTATGCGTGTTTCCCCGCCCAGGCGGAGCGAACTCCACGGCCAACGCGGCCGCCGTCGGGATGAGCGCGCCAACCCCGACGCCGACCATGAACCGGGCCAGCCCGAACACGGTGAGGCTGGTGGCGACGGCGGTCACCGCCATCCAGGCCGAGAACCAGGCTGTTGAACCGATGACCAGCCAGCGCCGCCCGCTGAAGTCGGCCACCGCGCCCGCCAGCAGAGAACCCACCAACATGCCGACCAGCGCGTAGCTCCCGATCAGGCCGGCGTGCCCGGGCCCCAGCCCCCAACGCGGATCAGCCAGAATTGCCGGCAGCGCCGTACCGTACGCAACGAGGTCGTACCCCTCGAAAACGATGCAGGCCAGGCAGATCGCCAGCACCGATCTGACGCCGCGGGC
>DATHIT010001013.1:0-3081 GCA_035489915.1 Pseudonocardia sp.
TTGCTCGTGCGGATGCTCCGAGTGCCGACCTGGACCATCCGGTCGACGTGGGGGAGCTTGCCGATCTTGAGCATCGGGCTGCCGTTCGCGTATTCGACGCCGTGGACGAACGGCCGGTAGTCCAGGTGGGCGTCGAAGTGCACGATCGAGATCGGCTCCTCGAACGCACGCACCACGCCATAGCTGATCGCGTGGTCGCCGCCGAACACCACGGGGATGGCGCCCGCCCGCAGGATGTGCGAGGTGGCGTTGCTGATGTTGCGGAACGTGCCCTCGGGGTTGGTGTAGAGGATGTCGACGTCTCCACAGTCGACGATGCGCTGGTTGCGTCGCTCGTACTGCAGGTAGTGCCGGTCGTTGTCGATGTCGTAGATCCCGGCGGCGCTCTGGACCGCGCCGTACTCGGCGTATCGCACTGACATCTCCCGCACGACGCGTGGCGCCATCCGAGCGCCGGGGTACCAGGGTGACCCTTCGTCGCTGGGCACTCCGAGGAACGCGATGTCCGCGTCCAGGTGCTTCAGGTCGGTGTGGACCGGGGAGCGCAGGAACGAGGGGATCCCCACAAACGGCAGGTTGAGTCTGTCTTCGGTCACGCTGTCGCGGTGTCCTTTCGGTGATCCATGGGTTCGATTCGTTCGACAACGACGAGGTAGACGACGCAGCCGACCAGTGCGACGAGTGCGGCGGAGACCAGCCCCCAACCGAAACTGCCGGTGGCGCCGTACAGTCCGCCGATGATCGCGGGGCTGGCTATGCCGGCGAGGTTGGCGATCCCGTTCTGGAAGCCCTGGATGGAGCCGGCCAGTGATGGCCCGGAGGTCGGCGCGATGTCAGCGGGCAGGGCGACGATCGAGGACGTCGCGAAGGTGACGCTCCCGAACGAGATCGACAGCAGCACCAGCGCGAGCGCGGCATTGGGAGCCAGCCCGACCAGCCCGATGAGCGCCGAGCCGAGCATGCCGGCGACGATGCAGGTCTTGCGCGCGAAGGTGACGCTGCGTCCACGCTGGACCAGCGCGTCGGAGGCCCAGCCGCCGAGGAAGTTGCCGCCGAAGGCGACCAGCCCCGGCAGGGTGCCCCAGATGCCCAGTTGCAGCAGGGTGAAGTGCCGTTCGGCGACCAGGTAGGTGGGAAACCAGGTGATGAAGAAGTAGATGACATAGCTCTGGCAGCCGAAGCCGAGCGCCATGCCCCAGACGGTCCGGTTGCGGAACAGGTCACGCCAGCGCACGGTCGGTTCGGCGCGCGACTCTTCGGTGCGAGCCCCACCGGCCTCGATATAGGCCAGCTCCTCGGGCGTGACCCAACGGTTGCGCCGGGGCACCCGGTAGACCCACAGCCACACCGCCACCCAGACCAGCCCGATCGCCCCGGTGACCAGGAACGACCCACGCCAACCCAGGCCCGCGATGAGTGCGGTGACCAACGGGATGGCCAGCAACGTGCCACCGCGAGCGCCGCTGTCGTAGATGCCGGAGGCGATCGCTCGCTCGCTCCGGGGGAACCATTCCTCCACCACACGCGTGGCCGCTGGGAAGGCACCCGCTTCGCCGATGCCGAGCATCAGGCGCAGGCCGAATAGGGAGCCGAAGCCGCGGGCCAGCACGGTTGCTGCGGTGAACACAGACCACCACACCACGGCCGCGGCAAACATGGTGCGCGCGCCGATGCGGTCAACCAACCAGCCGAGCGGTATCTGGAACAACGAGTACGTCCAGAAGAACGCGCCGAGGGCCACGCCAGCCAGGGCGGGGTCGAGGTGGAGCTCCTTGTCGAGGTAGGGCAGGGCGACCGACAGGTTCGCGCGGTCGATGTAGTTGATGGCGATGGCGAGGAACGCCAAGCCGATCATGACCCATCGAACCTTGCCGACCGCGGCGGGCGTAGCGGCTGGTTCCGGGGCTGGTGCGGGTCTGGCAGGCCGGGTCATGGGGCCTCCTCGCCCGCGGGCCGCCGTGCTCTCGCGCGGGCCGACGTGGCGTGGGCAGCTTGCCCAACATCGTCATATCTGCCCTTTGTGTTTGTCAATCATGACGAACGTGCGTCATCTATGATTGATCGAGACACCCTCGATGAGGAGGCGCCATGCCGTCGCGCAGGTTCCGCCCGACCGACGCCGGGGAGATCGACGTCGAAACCGCTGTGCTCCAGGCGATCGACTCGGTGCACGGTCCGGTCGGAGCCCGCGACCTCAGACGAGCCCTGAGTGCCCAGGGCCGCACGCTCTCCGAGGCCACGATCAGCCGGAGACTGCGCGAGTTGGACGAGCTCAACCTCACCACGCCGGCCGGGCGCAAGGGCAGGTTGCTCACGGCCCGAGGGAGCGAGGTCCTGCGATCTCGACTACGAGATCGAGAGCAGCACACGCTGCTCGACCGCGCCGCCGACGTGCGCACCGCCACCGACGTGCTGCACCTACTGCAAGGACGCCGGACGATCGAACCGGAAGCCGTGCGCCAAGGCGTCGGTCGCGCGGACCCCGCGTCATTGGCACAGCTGGAGGCGGCGATCCAGGGACACCGCGAAGCCCTCTCCGGCGACAGCGAACACATCCCGCGCCCGCTGGTGCTCAACTTCCACCGGACCGTGACTTCGTTCACCGACAACCCCTTGGTGGCCGCGATGACCCGGATCGCCCTGGACCCCGCCCTCGATCACGTCGAGGCCATGCTCGACGTCATCCTGCAGACCCGACACACCAGCCGGGAGAGCGTCGCCGAGCACACCGCCATCTACGAGGCGTTCGCCGCGGGCGACGGCGAAGGGGCCGCCACGGCCATGCGTAAGCACCTGGACCGACTCATCGCCGAAACCACGTCATTCGTCAACGACCACGACCCGGAGCTTGTCAACCGACTGCTGGAGAGCGCCGGCAAGGGACATTGATACGGGAGGCGGCGCACAGCATCACGACCCGGCTGCGGCACACGCTACGAACGGTCACCGCACCGCCGGGGTGGCGGCGCTGAGTTGCTCGCTGGCGTGTTCGATGGCGTCGAGCAGGATGGTGAGTGCGACGTCCATGACCTGCTCGGTGACGTTGAGCGGGGGCAGCATCCGGACCACCCGGTCGTCGCG
>DATHIT010001014.1:0-14811 GCA_035489915.1 Pseudonocardia sp.
GGCCGCGAAGATCTCGTCGGGTCGGACGCTGTGCGCCACCAGCGTCGCCACCCGCCGCAGCGCCGCCTGCTCGTCGGCGAGCCGGCGAAGGCCGTCGCGGCTCTCCTCGAGCTGGGCGCGGCCCTCGGCGTTCGCGATCGCCGTACCGACGAGCTCGGTGAACCCGGCCATGCGCTGTTCGGCGTCGGCCGGAAAACGCTCGCGCCGCGTCCCGACGCCGATCGCGCCCCACAGACGCCCCTCCACCACGATCGGCACCGCAACCGACGACCGGATTCCCAGCCGGCGGATGGCGTCACCGGACGCGCTGGAGGCTTGGCTGTAGTCGTCGTTGCGGGCCGGGCGGCCGGTGCGCAGGACTGCCGCCATGGCCACGGGCGGCTCAGGGTTCCAGCGGCTTCCTATCGGGTACTCGGCGGGGTGTTCGCCGACGCCGGCGACGAGAGTCGTCGCGTCGTCGGCATCGAGGCGGGCGATGAGCGTGGAGTCGGCACCGAGGATCTGGCCGACCTCCTGCGCGACGGCCGCAAGGACCTCGGCCGCCGGTACCCCGTGGGCGACGAGGGTGGCGACGCGGCGCAACGCGGCCTGTTCCTCGGCGAGCCGGCGCAGTTCGTCGCGGCTTTCCTCGAGCTGGGCGCGGCCCTCGGCGTTGGCTATGGCGGTGCCGACGAGCTCGGTGAAACCGGCCATGCGCTGTTCGGTGTCGGCCGGGAAACGCTCGCGCCGCGTCCCGACGGCGATCGCGCCCCACAGCCGTCCCTCGACGACGATCGGCGCCGCGACGCCTGACCGGAGTCCCAGCCGGCCGACGGCGTCGGCGTACGCGTCGGAGGCTTGGCTGAAGTCGTCGATGCGGGCCGAGTGGCCCGTGTGCAGGACGGCCGCCAGGGCCAGCGGCGGCTGCGGCGTCCAGCGGCTTCCTATCGGGAACTCGGCGGGGTAGGCGCCGACGCGGGCCACGACGGTGGTCGCGCCGTCGGGATCGAGGCGGAGGATGTTCGTGCCGTCGGCGCCGAGGACGCTGCCGACCTCGTGTGCGACGGCGGCGAGTACCTCGCCTGGTGGCAGCCCGTGGGCGACCAGCGTGGCGACCCGGCGCAACGCGGCCTGCTCGTCGGCGAGCCGGCGCAGTTCGTCGCGGCTTTCCTCGAGCTGGGCGCGGCCCTCGGCGTTCGCGATCGCGGTAGCGACCAGCTCGGCGAACCCGGCCAGCCGGGCCTCGGTGTCCGCCGGCAACGGCTCCGCGCGCGAGGACGACACGACCATCACGCCCCACGCCCGGCCCTCCACGCTGATCGGCGCGCCGACCGCTGCGCGGACGCCCCACGCGTAGACGACGTCGGCGACCGGGCCCGAGGCGCCGCTGTAGTCGTCGATCCGCGCCGGCCGCCCGGTCTCGAACACCAGCGTGGCCGCGTTCCGCCCTCGGAGTTCGACCCGAGCGCCGACGGAGATCGGGAACGCAGCGCCGGTGGCCCTCCACGCGCCGAGCCACGTCGCCGCGCCGTCCGGGTCGTACCGGAGCATGCTGGCTAAGTCGGCGCCCAGCAGCCGCCCGACCTCCGCGGTGACCGCAGCGAACACCTCCTCCGACGACACCGCCCGGGCGACCAGGGTCGCCACCCGGCGCAGCGCGGCCTGCTCCTCGGCGAGCCGGCAAAGTTCCTCGCGGCCCTCGGCCCTCGCGGTAACGAGGGCTTCGGCCTCACGGCGGCGCGCGGTCAGGCCCGAGCTCGCCGCGCCGGCGACGAGGACGAACGCGACCAGGGCCACCACATTGTCGGGGTCGGCGACGGCGAAGTCGTCGAGCGGCGGGATGAAGTAGTGATCCAGCAGCACCGCGGCCGCGACCGCGGCAACCAGCGCCGGGACCAGCCCACCGACCAGCGCCACCACCACGACGGCGAGAAGGTAGAGCAAGGTCTGGCTGGGCAGGGTCACGACCTCGCGAAGCTGGGCCAAACCCAGGGTCAGCAGGGGAAGAACGACCAGCCCGGTCAGCGCCCCGGCGAGCCGGTGGCGCGGGGACAGCCCCGCGCCTCGGGCAGGCAGCCGTAATCGGGTCGCGGCGGGCTCGCGGGGGACGCTATGCACGTTGGGCTTGCTCTTCCCGTCAGGTTGGTGCCGGTAACGCTGATGCCCGGTCCCGTCAGCAAACTGGGGGTCAGCCGCCACGGCCAACGCCGCACGATCCGTGCCTCGTGTGTTTTACTGATCCAACCGCCTGCATCGCTGTCCTAGCGGGGCTCGCCGGTGCGACCCGACGCTCCTCCCCGCCAGCTTCGCGTCGAGGGCGCGCGGTGTCGCCGCGGCCAGCGCCCCTTGTGGTTCCCAGCTGACCGGTATTCCCGGTACCTGCTAGCTGCAACTGGGCGACAGGCGCGCGGGCAGTGCGATCGTGTGGTTGCCGAGTGCCGTGGCCGGCTCGCGGCCGCCCGCGGTAGGGCCGAGGATCTCGCTGCAGACGATCGGAGCGGCCGCAGCGGTTGGGCCGGCGAGGACGTCGGCGGCGCCGGTAGAGGTGGCCGACTACCAGGAACCGGGGAAGGTCTCGGTGGAGTCGGTCGATTACCCGAGTTGGTGCTCAACCCGGTCGCTCTGGGACGCCGCCGCGCGATGAGAACCGCCAGTGACCGCACGAGGGCTCCCCAAGGTGGTCGCGACGAACGTCTAATGCAGCGACCAGCACGTGGTCACGTCGCACGACCGTGCCGAGCCTGGTATCGAACTCCTCACTTCCGCGCCTTGTGCGATCCGCCCCGCCCGCCGGCAAACCAGGGTGGAGACGTGGCGCGATCTAGAACGACTAGTTCGAACCTCTGTTCCCATCCCCACGATCCTGGCCGGCCCTATCTGCGTGGCTGGTCGGGGTCAAACCGGAACCGCCCGATCCCGCCTCGGTGACCATCGACGCGACCGAGGCCAGCCGCATTACGGGACCACCCGCCGGATCGGGGCGCGTAGCTGGGTTGACGCCGGGCGGCCACGTGAACCCGATCTACGGCCAGTGGGGATGAACGTCCAACTCTCAGCGCGCAACGTAGTTTGCGGCGCGCAGCCTGCGGCCCCTAGGTGCGCGTGCGCCCCGGAGGTTTACCGGAGTGGTGCGCACGCGCTTGCCGCACAGGCCGCGCCGTTCCGCGCCCCCCGCTTGGGGCGCGGCTTGAAGACGTATAGAAAGTCCTCACAGGACTGTCCGAGACACTGTCCGGACATGACTGTCCGGACATGACCCTTCGAGTCCCGCCTGATGCTGATGCTTGACGTTGTGGTCCCACCTGATGCTTGACGTCAGGGCCTGATCGGCTTTCCTTGCCCCGGGCTTTGCGGGTGGGGTGGAGGCCGGGATTGGCTCTGGTCGAGTTGTCTGCTGTCGAGCAGCGCCATCGTGCCGTGCCGGCCGTGGAGCGCGGTGAACCGAAAAAGGTGGTGGCGGCCCATGCAGTCAGCGGGTAGTTGGGCACTCCGGCTACCGCGCCATGGAAAACGGGTGGTGGCCGCAATGGTTTGGCAGCCGATCGAGGTGAAGCTGAAAGCGCAAGGCTAACGCCCGCGGCGCAGAAGGAGAAAATCATGATTGCCTCGGTTCAGCTTAGTACCGTGACCGGCGAGCACCTTCTTGCCGTGCAGGCGAACGATCTAGATCCCTACATCACTCTCACGGTCCGCCAGCACAGCCTTCACCTCACTCGCGATCAAGCCCGTCAAGCCGCTGACGCACTCCGCGCCTGCGCTTTGACAGCCATCGACGACGAGTTTGGGAACATGGAGGTCATCCTCTGAATACCGGTGAAGACCGCCGGCTGCATGCGCGGACCGCAGAACAGGGACATCCTAGATCAAAAGCCTAGTACGACCAGCAACGCCACCGAGACCTCGGCCAGCAAGCGACTCTACGCCAGCTGGCTAACCGACTGGTTGGCGTCCTCCACGGGTGCATCAAGACCCGCACCTGCTACGCGGGATGGCAATGGGAGGTCCTCAGAGCGCTGGCGCCTCCAGGTCGTCCAGGTTGCCCAGGTGCCGTCCCGGGACGTCAGGCGCTTTCAAACGCCAGGGGGCCGTTCGTCCAGGAAGTCGACGATCACGGTCTTGGCATTGTCTGCGGACTGGACCTGCCGGCCGCAAGCCGGATCACGTCGGCCGGCGAGCTTGATCACAGGCTTCGTGCCTCCTGTGCGCGCCCACAGCAATCTGATGTGAACATCAGATCATCAAGTATTGCGAGCAGCAGGTTTCCTCGACCGCGTCACCGCCGTCGGAGAGACCGCACGAATCCAGTGGAGAAACGCATGTCCCACCTCGCCCTGTACACCTTCGGTGTTCTCAAGAGTCCTCTCGGGGACCCCGGACGTCTCACGCGGGAGTTCCACGAAAGCGTCGTCGCCGTCTACCAGGGGATCGACCAAGCTCGGGGATATATCTCCCACGCCAGTCCGACAGAAGATTCCAGCGAGAGAGGATTCCAATTCGACTGGGACTGGGCGGGGTGGGGCGAGTTCGTCGTTCCGAGCTGGTACCAAAAGGGTCGCACGAGTGACACCACCGCCCTGGCCGCGACTTTCTCACTGTGGACCGACCTGCGGGCCGCCTACGACTTCGTCTACACCGACCTGCACCGCGTGGCATTGAACCGGCGTTACGATTGGTTCGAGAAGACCGGTCGCCCGGGTCTGGTGTTTTGGTGGGTCGGCGATGGCACGATTCCGACCTGGCAGGACGGGGTCCGGAGGCTGGAGTACCTGCAGGACCATGAGCCCGCGCCCCACGCCTTCACCTTCCACCACCCGTTCACACCAGACGGCGCACCGACCAGGCTTGACAGCATGGGACGATCGGGCACGCAGCAGAAGGCCGGCGATCATGCCGCCGCGGAGCGGCTCGAAGCCTGATCATTCCACCGCGGAGCCACAGTCGCGGCGAAGTGGTCGTCGAGCCACGCCGCTGGCAAAGTCGGACCTGGCACAACAGGCCGAGCTAATCACTTGGCGGTCGAGTACCCAGACGAAGGCTGTTCATCCCTCGACGGCGCTGGCGCGAGGTCTTCCCCGTCACTCCAGCCACCCTGCTCACCTGGCACCGCAAGTTCATCGCCGCCAAGTGGGACTACAGCGCACGCCGCAAGCGAATCGGACGACCGCCAACCCAGACGGCGATCAAAAAACTCGTACTCGCCCAACGCCGTCACCCAGCGATACAAGGACATGGCCGCCCGCCTCGGAATCGACACCCATCTCCACGCGCTACGCCAGCAGACGGTCGGCTTGCTTCTATGGTATTTGGTGTACCACGAGTCAGGATCGCGCCGCCCGCGTAGCCGCGCTCCATCCGAAGGGACAGGCGATGAACGGACCCCACGACCTGGGCGGCCGGCACGGCTTCGGCCCCGTCACCCCCGAGCTCGACGAGCCGCCGTGGCACCACGACTGGGAGGCCCGGATGCATGTCATGGCGCTGGCCTGTCAGGTGCGTGGCTTCTTCGTGCTCGACGAGCAGCGCCACGCCTGCGAGCAACTGCCGCCAGTCCAGTACCTGCACGGCAACTACTACGAGCGCTGGAACGCCGCGGTCACCGGCATCCTGATGGACAAGGGCGTGCTCGACCCCGACGCGTTCGCGGCACTGACCGCGCAGTTCCTAGCCGGGACCGCCGCCCGCGCCGCCACCGACCGGCAGAGCGACGGCCTTGGCGACACCCTCGTCCGTGCCCTGCGTGGCGGGGCGTCGGCATTGCGAGAGCCGGTCGGCAAGCCCGCGTTCACGGTCGGTGGCCGGGTCACCGCCCGCAACCTCAACGTGGCGACCCATCACCGGCTGCCGTCCTACGTCAAGGCCAAGACCGGCACGATCACCGCCATCCCGGGGGCGTTCACGCTCAACGACTCCCTCGCGCACGGCGGCGGCGAGAACCCCACGTTCGTCTACACAGTGGCCTTCCTGGCCTCGGATCTGTGGGGTGAGGCGGCCGAGTCACCCCGCGACATGGTCTACCTCGACCTGTTCGAGACCTACCTGCTGCCCGCGTGAGGTGAGGAGCCGTCATGAGCACATCGCACACCAGCCCGAACGACGAGCACCACTGGCAGCCCCTTGCCGAGACCGAGGCCAAGGTCAGAGCCCTTGAGTCGCTGCTGGTGGAGGCCGGCCACCTCACCCCGGCCGACATCGACCAGATGGTCGAGGAGTTCGTGCACAACCTCGGCCCGATGAACGGCGCCCAGGTCATCGCGAAGGCATGGGCCGACCCGCAGTACCACGCCCGGCTGCTGGCCAACGCCAGCGCCGCGATCGACGAGCTCGGCTTCCTCGGCCTGCAGACCGAGGTCGTCGTCGCCGTGGAGAACACCCCCACGGTGCACCACATGGTCGTCTGCACGCTGTGCTCCTGCTACCCGTGGACCCTGCTCGGGATCCCACCCACCTGGTTCAAGGACCCGCAGTACCGCTCCCGCTCGGTCATCGAGCCCCGGGCGGTGCTCGCGGACTTCGGCGTCACGCTCGCCGACGACGTCGAGGTCAAGGTGTGGGACACGAGCGCCGAGGTCCGCTACCTGGTGGTGCCCCAGCGCCCCGCCGGCACCGACGGGCTCTCCGAGACCGAACTCGCCGGGCTCGTTACCCGAGACTCGATGCTCGGCGTCGGGTTCGCGCTCGCCCCCCAGGCCACGACATGACCGCGCCGCTCGCCATTCTCGAGGAGCTGCCCGCGGCGATGGCGATCCCCCGACGCAACGGCGAGCCGGTGTTCGAAGCACCGTGGCAGGCCACTGCATTCGGCATGGTGGTATCGATGCACCAGCACGGTGCCTTTCCGTGGTCGGCGTTCAAGACCCTGCTCATCGAGGAGATCGCCGCCGCGGCGCGGTGCGGCGATCCCGGGAGCTACTACGACCACTGGGTGGCGGCCTTCGAGCGGCTGCTCGGCGACCTCGCCCTGCTCACCCCGCAGCAGATCGGCAACCGCACCGCCGAGTTCCGGCGCGGCGACCGGCCCGACCACCCGTGACCGCGCAGACCGCGGGCGACACCGTGCTGCAGCCCCCCGCTGGCCCATCGACGGCGAGCACTACCTACCGCCGTCCACCCCGGAGCGGGTGCACCGGGGGACCCTGCCTAACCGCGACAGCGCGTCAAACCGAATTGCGTGAGGACCGGCCGGAGATCGATCACCGCTGGTGACCGGGATGAGCCACCCGCGGCGGTGTAAGTCGAACAACGGGGCCAGGATGGGATGCCTGCGGGTTCCAGAACTCGGCCCGGGCGCTCCCTGCCAGTTTATGCCGCGCGTTCGTATTCGTTGATCGGCCCTCCCAGGACCAGTCGGCCCTTGATCCGTTCGTGGTTGAGGTTGGCCGCGGAGTGGGCTGGCTGTGGTGGCCGTAGCTCGCGGGCGCGGTGGGGTCTTCGTCCGTTGTGGTGGCGGACGTAATTGGCCGCAAACTGAACACGTTCAGGCGCACTGATCGATTATTTGAACAGTTCAGGAATAACTGTTGATCACTGCAGCTCGTCAGCGAAAGTCCCAGCTGAAGTCTGTGCGTGCCGAAAATCCCGTCCACCTGCACTTCCGTGGCTGCTTTGCGCAAGATGAGACCGAATGGCACGACGAAAACGCAAGCCATGGTGGAAGTTTGATTTCCCTCGGAAAGGAACAGTGACTGGCATGAGCAGCGGAACTGAGGTCGGGCGACAGACTGGTAACGGGCGGGCATCGCGAACGGATGCTTTGGCATCAGGAGGTTCGCGATGAGCCGGGACGCCACGGTGAGGGTGCTGATCGGATCTCCGCTCGAACGAGAACACGTGGACCGCATTACTGCGATCGATCCCTGCCTCGAGGTGCTCTACGCGCCCGATCTGTTGCCCGTTCCGCGTTATCAAGCTGACCATGTCGGCACGAGCCGTCAGCTCACCGACGGGCAACTCGATCAGTGGCGCGCCCTACTGTCGGCCGCGCATGTCAGCTTCGACTTCGACTGGTACGCGCCTGCCGAAATGCCAAGCAACTGCCCCGACCTGCGGTGGGTACAGGCGAGCAGTTCCGGGATCGGCCAGTTCCTCCAACGCACAGGGCTCGACCGCACAGAGATCATTTTCACCAAAGCGGCGGGCGTGCATGCGGTCCCCTTGGCTGAATTCGCGTTGACCGGCGTGCTGCACTTCGTCAAGGGGCTGCCGACCATCGCCACCCGACAGGCAGCACACCATTGGGAGCGCTACACCACCCAGCAGTTGGCGGGCCGGCGGGTGATGATCGTCGGCCTTGGCCAGATCGGCCGCAAGGTCGCTGAGGTCTTCACTGCGATGGGGGTCGAGGTCTGGGGTGCGACCCGGAACCCACACAACGTCGATGCCCCATCCGCCAGCAAGATCGTCGAGCTCGCCTCGATGGACGAACTCCTTCCAGAGGTGGACGCCATCGTGCTGTGTTGTCCACTCACGCCGCAGACCCAGGGCCTGCTGGACAAGCGTCGGCTCAGCCTCCTACCGGCTGGGGCGATCGTGGTCAACATCGCCCGCGGCCCGGTCATTGAGGAAGCCTCTTTGATCGAGGCTCTCGCCGATGGCCACCTCGGTGGCGCGTGTCTGGACGTCTTCACCGAGGAGCCGTTACCAAAGGACTCACCCCTGTGGGGCATGCCCAACGTGATCATCTCCCCCCATTCCGCCTCTACCGTCGACGTGGAGAACGCCATGCTGACGGACCTCTTCTGCGACAACCTTCGCCGGTGGCTCGACGACCAGCCCCTTCGGAACCTCTATTCAAACGAGGAGGGGTACTGACCTCCGCATGAGGCTCCCGGCCGTTCGGGCGTTCTGATGTGTGTCGGATTCCACGCCAAAGCCGGAGCCGGCGGGATTCTCAGTCACAGTTTCATGTGTCATGAGATAGAGGACATGTGGCTTGATGGCCGACCTGTGGGTGAGATCGGTCTGGTCCATGCCGCCGCGGCCGCCCTCGGCGCACCGGTAGTGGTCGAAGACCTCGACGATGCTCTCGAGACGCCAGGCGCCAAGGAGGTCATCGACTCGGGTGAAGCTCACGACGCGGCCTCCGACGTGCTCTGATGCGCTGTCTTCAGCAGGTAGGTGTGCTCGCCGTCGAGCACCAGCCGGCCGTGCTGGTTGTGGACCGTTGCCCGGGTCGTCACCTGACCCGCGTCGCCGTGGGAGGCCAGATCGATGATCTCCAGTTGCGGGTAGAGCGTGTCGCCGGCGTGGACCTCGGCGAGGAATTTGCACGAGACGCTGGTGAAGGCGATGAAGACGTCGCCGATGTACTGCGGGAACAGGGTCGCTCCGGCGCGGTGAATGCCAGCACCTGCAGGCCGTGAACGACCGGCGCGGTGTGGCCATGGCTGCGGGCGTATTCGACGTTGTAGTGGATCGGATGGTTATCGGCGGACACTGCTTGGAACGCCGTGGCGTGGGCGTCGGTAAGGGTCCGGCTGGGCGCCCGGAAGATGTCCCCGACCTTGAGATCCTCGAACGTCCGAGGCTCGACGACCGTGAAGGTGGCTGGATCGAACTGGTCCGCGCCGGAGGCGGTTGGCTGGGTCATAGGAGGTACTCCTTACGCCGAGCTTGTACGGATCGGGTCGTCAGTGGCGGTATCACGCGACGGCATGGCGGTCTTATTTCCTCGCCAGCGCTCTGCGCCCGATGCTGGCGGCGAAGAGCGGGGTCTCGCGCCGGTTGTGGTCGCCCGAGGCTGCTTGACGGGCGGCGGCCGCATCTTCAAAAGTGGTCCCGTTCTTCTCGATGAAGGCGATGAACTCGGTGGTCGGATGGCTGGTCACCTGGTTGATGTACTCGCAGCTGTTGGCATCCAGTGGTTTCACGCTCAGGTCCCAGATCACTTGGACTGTGGTCCAGCCGCGCGGGGTGAACACGTCTGAGAGCGACACCATGTGGCAATGCTGTTTCTCAGCGACCTCGGCGACGTAATGCTGGATCACCAGACCGGTCCCGATCATTTCCACGTTGATGGACATGGGGCGGCCGTCGTCGGTGGTGGTGGTGTAGCCGGCGGCCTCGTGGTCAGGTGGCGCGCACCGATTCGCTTGTCGACAAAGTCCACTCTGCGGGAGCGAGCGGCCGATCAGCCCCGTGAAAGCCTCGGGGCTCCACCCGGGGTTCGCGGGGAGATCCCGAGCCGCAGGGGCCGCCCACGCCTTGCTTCGGGCAGCGCCCATCCACGCCACAGTTGGGTGGATCCTTCGCCCGTCCCCTGGCACCCCGCGTCAGCGAAATTTGCCGACGCCGACGGTGCTGAGGGGGAGCTCCAGTCGCAGGGTGGTGCCCGATCCGGGTGGGCTGTCCAAAAGGATTCGTCCGCCGACCGCCTCGGCGCGGTCTTTGAGGCCGAGCAGCCCGGTGCCCTGGGCCATGGCGCCACCACGCCCGTCGTCGCGGACCTCCACCCGCAGCAGATCGGCGCCGTTGCCCTCGACGGTGTCCACCTGGACCTGGACCAGCGAGGCGCCGGCGTGTTTGGCGGCGTTGGTCAGCGCCTCGGAAACCACGTAGTACGCCGCGATCTCGACCTGCTCCGGCAATCGCCGCTCGACCGCCACGTTCAGCTCGACGGGCACGGCACTGCGCAGCGCCAGCGCCTCCAGCGCGGCGTGCAACCCGCCCCCCACCAGGACCACCGGATGAATGCCACGGGCGAGTTCGCGCAGCTCATCCAGCGCGCTCGCCACCTCGCTGACCAGCGAGTCCAGCTCGACCGCCAGCTCGCCGGAAGAGGGCGGCGCCCCCGCCTGCGCCGCGCGCAACCGAAGGGCCAGGGAGACCAGTCGCTGCTGGGCGCCGTCGTGCAGGTCGCGCTCGATGCAGCGCCGAGTGTGGTCGGCGGCGGCCACGATCCGCGCCCGCGACGCGGTCAGCTCGGCATACAGCTGGGCGTTGTCCAGCGTGACGGCGAGCTGGCCGGCGATGAGCCCGACCGCGTCGAGCCGGTCGGAGGTGAACGCGCCACGCAGCAGCCGGTTCTCCAGCAGCAGCACCGCCCTCGGGCTACCCCGGCTCAGGATCGGTACCGCCAGCAGAGAGCAACAGTCCGGGTCGGTGAAGTACGGGTCGCGGGCGAACCGGTCATCACCGGTGGCATCGGCCACGACCAGCGGTTCACCGGTGCGCTGGACGTAACGCAGCACCGACATCGGCAGCTCGTGGCCGGTGCCGCTGATCGGGGTGGTGCCACCGGCGGGTGTCGGCAGTAGCCAGTCGTGCCGGTCGTTGTCCCAGAGCAACAGGTGGACCGCGGTGGCGCCGGTCATCGCGCCGAGCACCTCGACCACTCGGGCGTGCAGCCGCTCGATGCTGGTCTGCGCGCTCAGCGCCTGCGATGCGGACAGGATGCCAAGCAGGTCCAGGGTCCCGGTACTGACCACAGCGCGGGCACGCGGACGGTCGGTCGACTCGTCGACGCCGACGGTCGCGTCGGGGGGTGGTCGCAGGGCGGGATAGGCCCAGTCGAGTTGGTCGACCTTCGCGCTCGCCCCCCAGGCCAGGTAGTGCTGGCGGGCTTGGGCCAGCAGCTCGAACCCAGCGTGATCGAGGCTGCGAGCGAGGCAGAACCGGGCCGCCCGCTCGGTGATCAGGGCCCGATGCCAGGGCCGGGGACGGCCGGCGGCCTCGCGGCGCGCGGTATCGAAACCCCACGCGGCCGCGCGGAAATCACCGAGCGCCCAGGCACGTTCGGCTTCGAGCAGCCGCAGCAGGTGCAGGAAGTTGTCCGGGGCGTCAGCGGCGCGGGCGGCCAACCACTGGGTGACCTCGTCCAGCTCGGACAACAGCGCCTCCCGCTGGTCGGGGTCGCTGGCGCGGGCCTGGTCGGCGAGGGCCAGCCCGCGCAGCAGACGGGCCACGGCGCTCGGGTACTGGCCAAGGGCAGCCGGCAGCAGCGGCATCGCCGCCGCGGTGTGCCGCAACAGGCCGGCCGGATCGCCGAAGATCCCGGCGGCTAGCGCGCGGGTGAGGTGCCCGTTGAGAAGCGCCAGCGGGTTGCCGACGTACCTCTCGGGCGTGACCTCACCAGCCGCGACGGGGCCTTCGCCGCGAAGCACACCGGCCAGCCAGCGGTAGCCGTCGAGCCACTGGGCGATCTGTTCGCTGCCGGTATGCCGGGCGAAGGCCAGCGCGGCCTCCACCTCGGCGACGCAGGCGTCCAGCGATGGCGCGGCGTCCAGCAGGCCCGTGACGGCCGGGTAGTAGGTGTGTCCCGCAGTGGCCAGGTCACCCCCGGCGATCAGCCCTTCCCGGGCCCGCTGCGCGTCGTGCACACCGTTTTCGATCGGCTCGCCCCAGCAGCTCAGGATAGCGAACAGGAAGCGCGCCTTCGAGGTGCCAGGCTCGTAGCCGCGGGCTTCGCCCAGCGCAAGGATCCGCCGCCTTCCCCGGTACCCGGCAGGGTAGTCGCCGCGCAGCACCACGGCGTGGAAGGCGGCGTGGCAGGCGGGGCCGACCAGGGCACGGGCCGGGCCGTGCTGGATCACGATCCGCAGCGCCTCAAGACTCAGCCACCCGTGTATCGAGAAGTCCTGGCCGAAGTACGCCGGCGGCAGCGTTGCGTCGATCAGACCGGATGCGGCCAGCAACACGGGGTCGGTGATGTCTGGCCGGGCCAGATCATCGGCGGCGTCGGTGTGGTCCAGCCAGCGGTACAGACGGTCGGCCTGGCGGTCGAGCTCAGCCGGCAGACGGTCTGGCGCCGGGACGTCCATGCCGAGCTCACGCAGCGACTCAACACCCAGCGCGACCGCCTCCGCGAAACGGGTCCGGTGGGTCAGGCTTCTCATCTGCGCCGCCGTCGGGTCGGCGCGCTGTAGGGCGGTGAGGCGTAGCTGCTGGATGGTGCGGTACTCCTCGTCCGCCTCGTCCAGACGCCCGCTGCTGAACAGGGCGGCGTGCCGGCCGGTGTGCACCTCCCTCAGCGTGGCGGTCTGGCCCGGGTCGATCAGCCGCAGCGCGCCCGACAGGAGCGCGTTCACCAGCGCGTACTCGCCGATCAACGCCGCCTGGTCGGCGGCGCGGCGCAGTAGTCGCACCACCCGGGCGCGTTCCGAGGGATCCTCGACCGCGTCGGCCACCGGCAGGTACTGCTCGGCCGCCGCGGCGAACAGTTCCGGCACCTCGCCCAGCCGTCGGGCCATGGCCAGCTGCAGGGTGCGTCGCCTCGGTGGGTCCAGCCCGGCCAGGACGGCCTCGCGGATGCGGTCGTGACGGAACCGCACCGCCTCCCGCACCCCAGGCTCGGCCACCAGCAGGGCCTCCTCCAGGGCGGGCGCCAGCGCCTGCTCCACCGCGCCCGCTGCCGTGGCGGTGGCGGTCTGCAGCAGGCTCAGCTCGACATGCCCGCCCAGACACGCCATCGCCTCCAGCACCCGCCGCGACGGTGGCGGCAGGGCCTCGACGCGACCCGCGAGCAGCGCGGCCACGTCGGAGCCGCCGAGGTGCGTGCGCACGGTCGTGTTGTCCCACCGCCACCCGGCGGTGGTCATCGCCAGGATGTCGCGGCGCAGCGCGTTGAGCAGCTCCACCGTCTCGTAGGGATTGCCGGAGGTATGCGGATGGATCAGCTCGGCCAGGCCCGCGGCCGCGGCCGGGTCCACGTGCAGCATCTCGGCCACCATGCCGACCAGACTCGCCACGGACAGGTTGTCCAGTAGCAGGTGTTCCACGCCGGCCTGATCGCGCCATCGGGACAGTGGTACCGCCAGCGGGTGCGCGGCGTCCACGTCGCTGTCCCGAAAGACGCCCACCAGCAACAGGCCCTCGACCGGCTCCTCGCTGAGTACCAGGTCGATGAAGCCGAGCGGGGTGCGCCCGGCCCACTGCAGGTCATCGAGGAACAACACCAGCGGCCGTTTCCGCGAGGCGACCGCGCGCAACACCGCCACACTCGCGTGCTGCGTGCGCACCTGTGCAGTCAGCGGGTCCCCCGCATCCGGCTCCACGGCCAGCAGCGCGGCGAACTCCGGAAGCACCGCGGTCAGCAGACCCGCGTTGGCGCCCACCGCCCGCAGGATTCGCTCGCGCAGCCGCGCCAGCTCATCCTCCGGCTCGGCCAACAGCAGCCGACCCAACGCCCGAAACGCCTGATGCACCGCGTCGAACCCGATATCCCGCCGGTACTGGTCGAACTTGCCGGCCACGAACCAGCCATCCCGGCCGGTCACCACCGCCCGCAGCTCATCGACCAACGCCGTCTTACCCACCCCCGGCGCCCCACTGATCAGCACGCCACGACATCGGCCGGCGAGCGCGTCCTCGAACGCCTCCTGAAGCGCCGCCATGTCCGCCTCGCGGCCCATCAGCCGCGACGGCGGCAACAGCCGGACCGGAAAATCGCGCTCGCCGACACCGACCGCCGCCGGACCGCTCTGGACGCGCCGGACCCGCTCCAGGTCATAGACCAGGCCCTCGGCGCTCTGGTAGCGGTGGTCCGGCTCCTTCTCCAGCAGGTGCAGGATGATCGCCGACAGCCGGGCCGGGACCGCCGGGTTCACCTCCGCCGGCGGCACCGGCACCCGGGCCAAATGGGCATGGACCAGGCGCAGCGGGTCACCTGAGCCGAACGGTGGCGCGCCTGTGGCCAGCTCGTACAACGTGGCACCCAGCGCGTACAGGTCGGCGCGATGGTCCACCGACCGGCCGGTCCGCCCGGTCTGCTCCGGCGCCAGATACGCCAACGTCCCCACGATCTGCGTGTGGTGACTGAACTCGGGGCACACCTCGACCAACGGGCGCGCCAACGCGAAATCCACCAAACACGGGGCGCCATCGCCCGAGAGCACGACA
>DATHIT010001015.1:0-67099 GCA_035489915.1 Pseudonocardia sp.
GTTCCGGCCTGATCGGCCTGCGTGACCGGGTGCAGGTGCTGGGCGGGTCGATCGAGGTCAACAGCCGCCCCGGAGAGGGGACGGCGATCGTCGTCGAGCTTCCGCAGCAGCCTGACTGACCGGTCGGCCCACCCTGCAATAAAGCCACGCCGGCTGCCGGCACTCGCCGGGCTCACCCCGGCGAAAGGCATTGTGGTGTGGTAAACATCCGAGCCCGGTCGCTCGGCCGAGAGCGGGAGTACGACGCCCTAGCTTTCATGAGACGATTCTCCGATCGACACGCGAAACCGCGTTCACACCGGAGAGCCCAAGGGAGTGCGACCGATCAAGGTGCTGGGGCACAGATGGGGCACACCAGGTCCGAAAGCGCTCCGTAACCACGACAAACGTCAGCAGCTCTCTGACAGTCCCTGTCGATCACGCTGCGGAGGTTTCCACCCGGGGTAGGAAGACGTCGATAACCCGGCGCTAGCGATCCGGCTCTTCGACCATGGCCACGTGGGCGCTGTTTTCGAAGACCGCACACTCGGCCCCTCGGATTCCGTCGCCGTACATGTCCTCGTTGAGATTGTTGAATGAGCGCATAACGTGCTCTGGCCAGGGAAAGTCGAGCCGGCATACCCACTTGATGTAGTACGCCATGGTGGCCTCGACGTACGCCTCGTCGTCGGTCGTACCGGCGGCCTCGTGCTGATCAATGACCTGCTGCACCTCGGCAGGAAGTGACTCCTTCAACCGCCGGGCCTCTCCTGCGAACGCTGGCAGGCTGGGCACACGTGCTCGCTAGTACCAGGCTCGCCAGGCCCGGCGGCTGGCCAAGGGCGTACTCCAACGTGAGCCAGCCGCCCCAAGAGTACGTCGGCGACGTTGCTAGGTTGCATCGCTCAGCGATCGGTCACCGGTCACTCACCAACCGCTCGCGGGCCGATCAGCGTGCGCTGCCGCTGGTTGTGTGGTGTGCACCGAACGGATGCGCGGCTAGAGCCAGTTGCTTTCGCTGATTCCCGCTGGGCGGCGATCCTGATGGGCGCACCAATGGCTCACGGTTTGAATCACCCGTAAACACCCCGTCACCTTCACCAAGCCTGTGAGCAGGCGCGATGGGGATGGCAAGATCAGGTCGTGCTGGTGCGGACGTTCGGCGCCGCTCGGCTGAGTGGGTGGAGCTCGTTGCCTCGCCAAGATGTGACAGATATTTTCTATTTTCCTTCGAACTTGCCAGGAGGGGAGGTCGTTCGTGTGGCCGCTCGGCCCGGCTGATTGGGCAAAATTCCAGTCATGACCAATCCCGACCTGCCCGGGCATCAGACCAAGACCGAACTCGCGCTTCGGGTGCTCCGGGAACGGATCCGGAGTGGGGAGCTGCCGGCCGGGCACCGACTGCAGGTTTACGACCTCACCGACGAGCTGGGCATGAGCCCGACGCCGATCCGGGAGGCGCTACGCCTGCTGCAGGCCGACCGGTTGGTGCACTACGAACCGCACCGCGGCGTGGTGGTCGCCCGGCACTCGCCGGAGCGGTTGTCCGACGTCTACGCGATGCGCCTGGAGCTGGAGCCGATGGCGACCCGACTGGCGATCGAACGGATGACGCCCGAGCAGAAGGAGGTGGTAGACGCCGTGCACGAGAAGTTCGTCGCCGCCACCAAGGCTGACCGGAGCGCCCGGATGGCCAAGCTCAACTCGGACTGGCACCTGGCGATCTACCAGGCGTCCGGGTCGGCGATGTTGCAGGAGTTCATCACCCGGCTCTGGGACGTCTTTCCTTGGCGGACGAACTGGGCGCTGGACCAGCGTGCCGCCGACAGCCTGGTCGAGCACGAGCGGGTGATGGCGGCGATCAACGACAACGACGCCGAGGCCGGCGCCAAGGCCATGCGGGCCCACATCGAGGCCGGCTCGGCCTCGGAGATACCGCACGGCGACCAACCAACGGAGTGAGGCAGACATGGCGTTGCGGTTTCAGGTGGCCGACGTCCCGGGCCCGACCCGGGACCTGGTGGGCTACGGGGCCAACCCGCCCGCCGTGCTGTGGCCGGGCGGCGCGAAGATCGCGGTGAACCTCGCGGTCAACGCCGAGGAGGGCTCGGAGACCTCTTACGCGTCCGGTGACGGCCGCAACGAGGGGCTCGGCGAGATTCCCTACGGGATGCCGGACAACTACCGCGACCTGTGTGTCGAGTCGATCTACGAGTACGGCTCGCGGGCCGGCGTGTGGCGGCTGCTTCGGCTGTTCGAGGAGTACCGGGTCAGGTCCACCTTCTTCGCCGCGGCCGTGGCGCTGGAGCGCAACCCCGAGGTCGCCGAGGGGATCGGGCGGGGTGGGCACGAGGTGTGCAGCCACGGCTGGCGCTGGGAGGAGCCGTGGGTGCTGAGCAGGGAGCAGGAGCGCGAGCACATCCAGGCGGCGATCGCCTCGTTCGAGAAGACCGTGGGTAGCCGTCCGGTCGGCTGGTACTGCCGCTATGGCCCGAGCGTGCACACTCGGGAGCTGCTGGTGGAGGAGGGCGGTTTCGTCTATGACTCGGACTCCTACGCCGACGACCTGCCCTACTACGTCAGCGTCGGGCAGAAGCGACACCTGGTGGTGCCGTACACGATGGTCTACAACGACGTGAAGTACGTGATGCCGCCGGGCATGGCGAGCCCCACCGACTTCTTTGACGTGTGCCGGCGGGGCTTCGACGAGCTGCTGCGCGAGGGCCGGGCAGGGCAGCCCAAGATGATGTCGATCGGGCTGCACCCCCGCTGGGCTGGCCAGGCGGGCCGGACCTCGGCGCTGCGGGAGTTCCTGGAGCACGCGCGGGGGGAGTCCGACGTGTGGTTCGCCACCCGGGAGGAGATCGCCCGGTTCTGGCTGTCCGCCCAGCCGGATGGCTCGGCCGGCTGACCGGGCGGAAGGAGGCCGACGGCCGATTAATTAAATAGAATATTTTGAATTTTCCCTTAACTCTGGCCGGGCGTGGGTGGCTGGCCGGACACCTCGACTGAACGAGGAGCTGCGCTACATGACCGACTTTCCGTTGCAGGGGCTGCGGGTGATCGATGCCGCATCGATCTTCGCTGGCCCGGTCGCCGCGACGTTGATGGCCGACTTCGGTGCCGACGTGCTCAAGGTGGAGCATCCGGGCGGCGACAGCCTCCGCTCGATGGGGTGGACGGTCGACGGGGAGTCGCTGTTCTGGGCTCTGGTGTCGCGCAACAAGCGGTGCATCACCCTGAAGCTCTCCGTGCCGGAGGGCCGCGACCTGCTCAAGAAGCTGGTCGCCGACGCGGACGTGTTCATCGAGAACTTCCGCCCCGGCACTCTGGAGCGGTGGGGGCTCGGGCCAGAGGTGCTGCACGAGATCAACCCGGGCCTGGTCATCCTGCGCACCACCGGCTTCGGCCAGACCGGTCCCTACGCCTCCCGGCCCGGCTTCGGCACACTCGCCGAGGCGATCTCCGGATTCGCCCACATCAACGGCTGGCCGGACAAGCCGCCGGCGCTGCCGCCGTTCGCCCTCGGCGACTGCATCGCCGGCTTCACCGGCTGTTTCGCCATCATGTTCGCGCTGTGGTGGCGGGCGCACGGCGGCCAGGGCAAGGGGCAGGTGATCGACCTGTCGATCTACGAGCCGCTGTTCTGGATGCTCGGGCCGCAGGCGGCGCTGTACGACAAGACCGGTGAGGTGATCGGGCGCACCGGCAACCGGACCCCGTTCACCGCCCCGCGCAACACCTACCGGACCAAGGACGGCAGGTGGCTGGCGCTGTCGGCCACCGCGCAGTCCATCGCGGAACGGGTGGCCCGGTTGGTCGGTCGGCCGGACTTCATCGAGCAGCCCTGGTTCCGGGACAACACCGGACGGATCGAGCACAGCGCGGAGTTGGACGAGGTCATCGGCGGGTGGATCGCCGAGCGGACCGCCGAGGAGGTGCTCGCCGAGTTCGAGGCCGCCGAGGGCGCGATCGCCCCGGTCTACTCGATCGCCGACATCCTGCGCGATGCGCAGTACCTGGCCCGTGAGTCGGTGGTCCGGGTGCCGCACGAGGGACTGGGGGATGTGCTGATGCAGAACGTGGTGCCGGGCCTGTCCGCGACGCCTGGCCAGGTGCGCCACGCCGGCGCGCCGAAAGGGTCGAGCAACCGCGCGGTGTACCGCGACGAGCTCGGTCTGTCGGCCGAGGAGATCGCCCAGCTGGAAGCCGACGGCGTCATCTGACGCGAGGAAGGAAGCGAGCCGTGGACGACTCGGCAACGGCGCACGACGCCGTCGGACAGTTCTACGCCCGGCGCGGGATCGGCGCCTCATCCGGCGTGGGGGAGCGCCCCGCCGTCGTCGTGGTCGACGTGTCCCGGGCGTTCACCTCCTCGGCCTACGGGGTGGGCGAGGACAACCCGCCCGCCGTGCCGAGGATCGCCGAGTTCCTCGGGCACGCCCGGGCGGCGCGCGTTCCCATCGTGTTCACCACCATCGCCTTCGAACCGGATGAGGATGGCGCCTCCTTCGGGGCAAAGGTGCCGGCACTGCGCGAGCTGCGCACCGACGACCCGGCCGCCGTCGAGATCGACCCGCTGCTCGGGCGGCGCCCCGAGGAGTTGGTGCTGGTCAAGAAGTTCCCCTCGGCGTTCTTCGGTACCCACCTGGCCTCCCACCTGGTCCAGCGTGGCGTCGACACGGTGATCGTCACCGGCTGCTCGACCTCCGGCTGCATCCGGGCCACCGTGGTCGACGCGGTGTCCTACGGGTTCCGGGTGGTGGTACCGGAGGAGTGCGTCTTCGACCGGGCGGAGGAGCCGCACCGGGCCAACCTGTTCGACATCAGGTCGAAATACGCCGACGTGCTGTCGACGGACGACGTCGAGAAATACCTGGCGGGCGTGATCGAAAAGGCCGAATAGGTCACGGTCGCCGGAAATGGAATGCCATTCGCTGAACAAGGAGAAACCGATGCTGTCCAGTACCCTCGCCCGACGGCTGACCGTCGTCGGCGCGGCCGCCTTACTCGTCACCCTGACCGCATGTTCGAAAGGCGAGACCGGCTCCACCACGGCCGGGTCCGCCGCCCCGGCCTGCGACCTGAGCAAGGTCAACGCCGCGCTGGACAAGTACTCCTCGATTCCGGCTTACCAGGATCCCGGCCCGGCTTTCGACATCAGCAAGGCCAAGGGCAAGACGATCTTCAATATCCAAGAGTCGAGCGCGAACCCGTTCACCCAGGCGCTGACCTCGTCGATGACCGCCGCTGCTGAGAAGGTCGGCATGAAGGTCATCGACTACCCCAACCAGGGCGACCACACCCAGTGGATCCAGGGGATGAACGCGGCGATCGCGCAGAAGCCGGATGCCATCACGCTGACCGGTGGCACGATCAGCCCGATCTACTTCCAGCCGCAGGCCGCCGCGGCCAAGGCGGCGGGCATCCCGATCATCACGGTGGTGAACGAGGACCTGACCCAGCCGCAGGGCCCGGAGGTCACCGCCCGAGTGGCCCAGCCGTACGCGCAGGCGGCCCGGCTGAGTGCGGACTACGCCATCAAGGACACCGGCTGCGCCGCCGACGTGCTGGTGCTGACCTCCAAGGAGGTGATCGGCAGCCCGGCGTCGATCGATGCGCTCACCGATGAGTTCCGGACCCAATGCCCGGCCTGCAAGCTGACCTTCCAGAACGTCTCGGTGCCCGACTGGTCCACCCAGATCACCGGGATCGTCCGCTCGGCCATCCAGGCCGACCCGAAGCTGAACTACGTGGTCCCGCTGTACGACAGCATGTCCCAGTTCGTGGTCCCGGGTATCCAGCTGGCCGGTGCGACCGGGCGGGTGCACATCTCGACGTTCAACGGCACCCCGTTCGTGCTGAAGATGATGCAGGACGCCGACGTGGTGCGAATGGACGTGGGGGAGAACCCGGCGCACGTGGGCTACGCGACCGTGGACCAGGTGGCGCGCGTCCTGACCGGGGCGGGCCCGATCCCCTCGGGTGACGAGGGCATCCCGCTGCGGGTGTTCACCAAGACCAACGTGAACGAGGCCGGCACCCCCGCCGAGCTGGGCAAGGGCTACGGCGACGCGTTCTCCGCCGGCTACCTGAAGCTGTGGGGCGTGGCAACCTGATGCGCCCGACCGAGCAGGGATCCGGGCGGATGACCACGACTGACCAGGACGGGCCGGTCCCGCTGGTCGAGGCGCGGAACGTGTCGAAGAGCTTCGGCGGCGTGCGGGTGCTCGACGCGGTGGACCTCGACGTGCTCCCCGGGGAGATCCACGGCCTGCTCGGGGAGAACGGCTCCGGGAAGTCGACCTTCATCAAGGTGCTGGCCGGCTTCCACGAGCCGGAGCCGGGCGGCCAGCTGCGGATCAACGGCGAACAGGTGCCGCTGCCGCTGGCCCCCGGGGCGTTCCGGGACTACGGGATGAGCTTCGTGCATCAGGACCTGGGGCTGATGCCGAGCCTGTCGGTGCTGGAGAACCTGCGGCTGGGCGCGTTCAGCCGGGTCAACCGCTGGGCCATCTCCTGGCGAGCGGAGGCTAGGGCGGCCCGGGTGCTGTTCGCGGAGTTCTCCCTGGGGCTGGACCCGGCCACCCGGGTTTCCGAACTGACCGGCACCGAGCGGGCCCTGCTGGCCATCGTGCGCGCGGTGCACGAGATGCGCACGCTGCGCGGGGGAGATCGGTCCGGGCCGGGCCTGCTCATTCTGGACGAGCCGACGGTGTTCCTCCCGGAGACCGGCCGGCGGCAGCTGTTCGGCCTGATGCGGGAGATCGCCGCGCTCGGCTCGGCCGTGCTGTTCGTCTCGCACGACCTGGACGAGGTCCGGGAGATCACCGACCGAGTCACCATCTTCCGGGACGGAGCGGTCACCGCGACCGTGCAGACCGCCACCGTCAGCGACGCCGAGCTGATCCAGCTGATCATCGGCCGTGCGCTGCCGGACTACTCCGCCGAGCGCGTGGCCGAGGAGCAGACGACGGACGATGCGGCGGTGCGGGTCGGGGAGCTGTCCGACGAGCGATTGGCCTCGGTCACCTTCAGCCTGCGCGCCGGTGAGGTGCTCGGCATGACCGGGCTGCTCGGATCCGGCTTCGAACGGGTGCCCTACCTGGTGTTCGGCGCGCTGCCGGCCGCCACCGGATCGCTGGAGATCGACGGCGAGCGGCTGTCGCTGCCGGCGATGGACCCGGTTAAGGCGATCGCGCACCGGATGGCGCTGATCCCGGCCGACCGCCAGCGGGATGGCAGCGTGGGCAGCATCAGCGTGGGGGACAACGCGATGCTGCGGGTCATCGACCGGTACACCTCGTGGCACGGCCTGGCTCGACGGCGGATGGCCCGGGACTGCGAGCGGTTACTGGACCGGTTCGACGTGCGGCCTGCGCTGCCCGGCATTGCCTACCAGTCGCTATCGGGCGGCAACCAGCAGAAGGTGCTGCTGGCCAAGTGGCTCAGTGCCGAGCCGAGGATGCTGCTGCTGCACGAGCCCACCCAGGGGGTGGACGTCGGGGCGCGGGCGCAGATCTACCGGGTTGTGCACGACGCCGCCCGCGCCGGCTGCTCGGTGCTGTGCGCCAGCTCCGACTACGAGCAGCTGGCGCTGATCTGTGACCGGGTACTGATCTTCGACCGCGGCCGGGTGGCCCGTGAGCTGCGCGGATCGGAGATCACCAAGGAGCGCATCGCGCACGAGTGCTACACGCTCGCGGACCGGGCGGAACCGGCCGGCGCCGGGCCGCCGGGCGCCCCGGCCGACAGGTGAGGACGGAGGAGCGATGACTCAGGCGTCGCGGACGACGGAGGGCGCGGAGGCTGGCGGCGAGCCGCCCCGGCGCACAGCAGTCGGCGGGCTGGCCCGCAACCTGGCGCAGCGGTTCGCCATCGGCATCGCGCTGGTCGTGGTGGTGGTCGTGTTCGGCGCGTTGAAGCCGGACGCGTTCCTCACCACGTCGATGCTGCAGGGCATTCTCGGTTCGCAGGCAGTGCTGGTGGTGCTCACCTGCGCGCTGCTGATCCCGCTCACCGCGGGCGACTACGACCTCTCGGTCGCCGGGGTGCTGATGCTGTCCCAGATGATGATCGGCGTCCTGAACGCCCAGATGGGCCTGAACATCGGGCTGGTCGTCGTGCTGTGCCTGCTCGCCGGTGCGCTGGTCGGGCTGCTGAACGGCGCGTTCGTGCTGCTGTTCGGGGTGGACCCATTCATCGTCACCCTGGGCACAGGCACGGTGCTGGGCGGCGTGGTGCTCTGGATCGGCAACTCGACCACGATCAGTGGGATCTCCACCGGGCTGACCGACGCGGTGATCGTCTACCGGTTCATGGGCGTCCCGCTGGCGTTCTGGTACGGGCTGATCCTGACCGCGCTGCTGTGGTACTTCCTGGAGTACACCGCCGCCGGGCGCCGGCTGCTGTTCGTCGGGCGCGGGCGGGCGGTGTCGCGGCTCAGCGGCCTGCGGGTCACCCGGATCCGGTGGAGCGCGCTGGTCGCCTCCGCGACGATCGCGGCGCTGGCCGGCGTGCTCTACGCCGGCACCACCGGCGCGGCTGACCCGGTATCCGGCGAGGCGTTCCTACTGCCCACCTTCGCGGCCGCGTTCCTGGGCTCGACCGCGATCCTGCCCGGAAAGTTCAACTCCTGGGGCTCCTTCCTCGCGGTGTACTTCCTGGTCACCGGCACCACCGGGCTCACCACACTGGGCGCCCAGTCCTTTGTGCAGGACCTGTTCTACGGCGGTGCGCTGGTCGTGGCGGTGTGCGCGTCGCGGTACAGCCGCCGCAAGGAAGTCCGCGAGTCCGGCTCGCTCTAGAACGGAGATGACCATGGCATTCGACCCCCGGTCGATGTTGTTCGTACCGGCGAACCGCCCCGAGCGGTTCGCCAAGGCGGTGGCCAGCGGGACCGACGCGGTGATCCTCGACCTTGAGGACTCGGTCGGGGTGAGCCAGAAGGAACAGTCCCGGGCGAACCTGCGGGCCGGCGCGGAGCTCGCCGCCGAGGCCGGGCTGGCGGCGTACGTGCGGGTCAACCCGGTCGACACCCGGTGGCACCGCGACGACCTGATCGAGGCGGCGCTGGTCGGCGCGCGCGGGGTGATCGTGCCCAAGTGTGAGGACCCGTCCGTGGTCGCCGAGGTGGACTCGCGGCTGCGGGCCGTGGAGCCGAGCCCGGACGCCATGGAGCTGGTGCTGATCGTGGAGACCGCGCGGGGGGTGCTGGCCGCCGAGCGGCTGGCCCGCCCGGGTGCGCGGACCCGCCGGATCTGTTTCGGCGCCTACGACTTCGCACTGGACATGGGAATCCGCGTGGAGGCCTCCGGCGCGTTGCTCACCCAGGTGCGCGCCCAGGTGGCCTTGGCGGCCCGGGCCGCCGGCATCCAGCCGATCGACACCGTCTTCGCCGACATCCGGGACCCCAACGGCATGCGCCGGCAGACCGAGGAGGCACTCGCCCTGGGCTACACAGGCAAGTTGGCCATCCACCCGGACCAGGTCCCAATCGTCAACGACGTGCTGTCCCCCGGGCCCGATGAGATTGACGTGGCGCGCCGGGTGGTGCGGGCCTTCCGGGAGGCCGAGCGGCAGGGCATCGCAGCCATCACGGTCGACGACAAGCTCGTCGACTACCCGATCGCGCTACGCAGCGAAGCGGTGCTGGCGCGCGCCGAGCAGTTCGGGCTGTTGCCCTCGTGAACCCCGTCGGGCCGGTCCGATCCGCCTCCGGGCTGGACCACTACCTGCACCGGGCCCCCACCGGGGCTAAGTCGGCACCGATCATCGCGCTGCACCCGTGGTTCGGCTGCTGGCAGTTCTGGCTGCCGGTGGTCGAGCTGTTCCCGGAACGCGACTGGGTGTTGGTCGACCTGTACTCCGGTGCGCGCACGATGCCGGCCGACGACAGCGCGTTCGACCAGCTCGCCGCGGCGGTCTCCAGCCTGATCGAGGAGGTCGCCACCGGCCCGGTGGTGCTGGCCGGCAACTCGACCGGCGGCCTGCTTGCCCAGACGATCGCGATCTCGGGTCGGCCCCCGTTGGACGCCCTGGTGCTGGTCGGGACCGGGGCGTCCGCGGTCGGGGTGCCAGCCCCGTTCCGGGCCACGCTCGGCGAGTGGCTCAGCGCACCCTGGAGCCCGGACTCGGGGCTGACCCGCGCGGCGGTGCGCTCGCTGCTGGCCAGCACGCCCGACGCCCTGGGTATGTACGAGGAGGCGGTGCTAACGGCGAACTACCCGTTCATGAGCGCCGTGCTGCGGTCGGTGCTGGACCGGGACCTGACCGAGGAGCTGCCCGGCATCGGGGTACCGACGCTGGTCGTGCGCGGCGAAGAGGATGCCGCCCGCACGGAGGAGCACGTCCGCGTCCTCCGCGCCGGCATCCCGGACTGCGTGGCTGTCGAGATCGCCGGTGCGGGCCACTCGCCGATGGTCGACCGGCCAGAGGCCTTCGACAGCGCGCTGCGCGACTTCCTCGCCTCAGCGGGGAGTCGACACGGTGAAAGGGACCAGGATGGAACGTGATCTCGTCGGATACGGCCCGACTCCGCCCTGTACCGCGTCAGAACTCGGTCGTGCCTCCTGACGTGCGGGCTGGAGTGGGATGCGCGTCAGGCATGATCGTTCATACAATTGTGCAGACGACTTCGGAAATTGACGGCACTCTCGACACTTTCAACGCTCACCACCGACGGGATTCCCGCGCGGAGTCCGTCCTTCCGACACTTGTAACGGACTGACAGGGTCGGCATTAGTCAGACCCGCGGCGTAATTTTTGTCGTCTGGGGTTGATAGTTTTATGGGATGTCCAGCTGCGACACGGCCTTAAGGGAGTCCAGGCCGTCAGGCTCGTCGATCTCGATATCCAGCACGGTGCAGAACCGGCCGATGGACCAATAGAACCCGGCGACCCTGATCAGCTCGACTATCTCGCGAGAACTGAAGGTCTCGCTGACTTCGGCGAAACGTTCGTCGGGCACGCGTGGCTTATCCACGATCTCGTTCACGAATTTGATGATCAGGTGGTCGCGCGCGCTGAGGGCCTCTGCGGCGAAATCCCTCGACCGAATGGCCTCGCGCGCGGCGGCGTTCAAACCTACGGCCTCGGAAATCGCGACGTGGTGGATCCACTCGTATTCGCATTCAACCAGTGTCGCCACCGTCAAAATGGTCAGCTCCCGGTCCCGGTCCGACAGCTCGAGCGCCGTGAACTGAGCCTTGGCCATCTCCAGGAGCGATACAGCGAGTGGCGGCGAGTGGGCGGCCATGTTAGTCACGGACTTTCTCGGCATTTGGTCCAGCACCGCGCGGACTTCGCTTGACATCGACCCCTCATCGGGATACGGAATACGAGCCATGCTTCTGCTCCTTTCCTCGGAAGGCCATCAGTGGAGGCCGGCCATCAGCTCGGCGAGATCATCGGGCTTGATCAATGACGGCGACATCTCCGGGGACCAGCTGTTGGCCACGTCGAGTTCGAAGACGCCCGGCTGCCAGAGCTGGTCGTCAAGGATCTCGTCCATGTCCGAGTAATACTCAGTGAAGTTTCCCGCAGGGTCGCGGAAGTAGTAGAAGAAGTTCGAGCCTACGTAGTGCCGTCCCAGACCCCAGACGTGGCGTTCGGGATGGCCCGCCAGGAGGTTCTGGGCGCCCCGACCGATCTCGTCAACGTCGTCGACTTCCCACGAGGTGTGGTGCAGGAAATTGACCGGCGCTGCGTTCACCACGACATTGTGGTGATCAGTGGAGCAGCGCATGAAGGTGGCCAAGTCCCCGACGTCGTCACTGACCTTGAAGCCGATGCCGTCGGTGAAGAACCGCATCGTGGCCGGCCTGTCGGTCGATCCGATAGAGACGTGCCCAAGCCGGCGCGGGCGCACCGGTTCGGGCCGCCGTCCGGGCATGGGCCAGGCACGTGTGTTGGCGCGGACGATGTTGCCCGGAGAGTTGTACGCAGGCGTGGGAGTGACTTCCTGCTTGAGGCGGGAGGTGACCGAGAGGGTCACCTCCAGGCCGGTGATCGGCTCGATAGTCATGAGTTGGTCACCCTCCACACGGCTGGCCACGCCCAAGCGCCGCAGGGACGACGCGATGCGTCCGAGATCGTCGCGATCATCCACACCAATGCCGACGGACTGCAGCTTGCGCACCGGTGACTCAACAATTCGCAGTTGCCGGCCGCCGTCGACGGTGCCGAACCAGTGGTTGTCGTCACCAGGGGTCGGCTCCAGGGGGATGAGCCCGAACTGGGTGTAGTACTCGACGGCCTCTGTGACGTTCGGCATGCCCAGAGTGATTGCAGTGAGGCGGTGTAGTGACATTGGAAGAATCTCCTTCGATCAGGCGGATACGAATCGGTGACGGAGTTCGCCGATGCCTTCGACGGTGGTGATGAGCTCGTCACCCGGCGCGAGGAAGACCGGGGGGGTGCGGACCAGCCCGACGCCACCGGGTGTGCCGGTGAAAATGACATCGCCAGGCTCGAGCGTGACGATCTTGGATAGTTCGGCGACCAGCGCAGGAACCGAGAAAACCAGGTCGGAGGTGCGAGCCTTCTGCATCTCCTGGCCGTTGACGGTGCAGCTGAGTTCGAGGTCGCCCGGATCGGCGAACTCGTCGAGTGTGACCAGCCACGGACCCGAGGGGCTGAAGCCGGGGAACGACTTGCCCAGGCCGATCTGCGGGACGGCGCCGCCCTTCATCTGCACAGTCCGCTCGGAGATATCCTGCCCGGCCGTCAGCCCCGCAATGTAGTCCCAGCCCCGCTTGGCCGGGACGTTACGGGCCCGCTTCCCGACCACCGCGACGAGCTCGGCCTCCCAGTCCACGGTGTCCCCCGCCAGGACGATGTCACCAACCGGCCCAGTGAACGAGGACGGCCACTTCGTGAACACCATGGGGGACTCGGGGGGCTCGATCCCGCCCTCCGCCGCATGGGATGCGTAGTTCGCGCCGATCGCGAACACCTGGCGCGGCCGGGGTGCGGGGGCGCCGAGATCCTTCATGGCGAAGGACCTCGACGTCCCAACGTCCCGATGGTCCGCCGCCCACTTGGTGAATTCCTCCCAACGGTCATACACGGCCTGCGGATCTGAACCGAACTGGCCGTTGCTGGCCTGCTCGATGTCGACCGCTCCCTGATCGGTCAACAAGGTGAGCCGGCTATTAAGGTTGCCGATTCGCATGAACGTTCCTCCTGACAGTTAACTGGTGTTGCGAGGATGACAAAGCGCCGACGCCGACGCCGCGAAGCCGTCCGCCTTGAGCCTGCCGATCGCTCCCGACGAAGCTCCTCGGTGCTTGTGGTCGTGCTCGCTCGGCGAGTGCATCCCGACTGAGTGTCGTTTCGTGCGTGTGGTACCCGCATCAGCCCAGGGATAGTGCGAGTGGGTAGTCAGCGATGGTCTGACAACGCGGCGAACCGGGTGCTGCCAAGCCGGGCGCGACTAGAGCGGCCGGACGGTGGTCGGGTCGCGGAGGAGGACGCGGTCGAGCTCGATGCGTGATGCGATGCCGAGTTTGGTGAAAGCCTTGCGGAGGTGGTACTTGACGGTGTTAGGACTGATGAACAGTCGGGTGCCGATCTCCGCGTTCGAGAGGCCGTCGCGGGCGAGCCACGCGATCTGGGACTCCTGGGCGGTCAGCTCCACGTGGGTCTTGGCGGTGCGTTTGCGGACCGTCTCACCGGTGGCCAGCAGCTCGCGGCGGGCCCGCTCGGCGAACCCCTCGACGCCCATCGTGTGCAGCATGTCGTGGGCGGTGCGCAGTTGCCCGCGCGCGTCAACTCGGCGGCGTTCGCGTCGAAGCCACTCGCCGTAGAGGAGATGGGCGCGGGCCAGCTCCACGCGCATGCGGGTCCGGCCGAGGTGCGCGATCGACTCGCGGTAGAGGTGCTCGGCGACATCGCCCTCGCTGAGCAGCGCGCGCACGCGGGCTTCGATCCCCAGCCCCCAATTGGTCGGTGAAACACGTGCACGTTCGGACAGCCATTCGAGTGCGGCTCTGACAAGTGGGGCGTCTCCGGTCCTGGACGCCGCCTCGGCCAGCTCGGGCACGATAAATGGCCCGAACCCCATGTGATCGCGCTCGAAGGCTCGCGAGGCGGCGTCGCGCGCGGCGTCGTGGCGACCGAGGCCGTTGAAGAGCACCGCGCTCGCGTAGGTCGCGAAGCTCGCAAGCCTACCGAGACCGTGTGCGGTCGCCTCCTGCTCGGTGGCTGCGATCAGCTCCGACGCCGGCGCCTCTTGGCCACGCCACGCCACAAGCATTGTCTCGCCATACGTGGTCGGAGGATGCCCGGTCGCCTCAGCAATCAGGCGATCTTCTTCGAGCAGCAGCGCAGCCGTTGCCAGGTCGCCGGCGACAATGTGGGTCCAGGCCAGTAGGTCCAGTGCAAACTGCAGGTGCACGAGCGCGCCCGCGTCGCGGGCGAACCGAACCTGGCAAGCGGCCAGGATATGCCAGGACTCAGCGTCCCAAAGCTCAGGGGCGATAATGTCGCCGGCCTTCGAACCGGCGAGCCAGAGCCAATGATTGACTTCGTTGGTACCGACCGGGGGAACGAGGCACAGCTCGAGTGCTCGGGTCAGGGTCGGCGCGGCCACTGCGTAACCCTCGGTCAACCGCACGGCGAACGCGTCGAGCACGACGTCAACAACCCGCGGCGGGTCGGGACCGGGGGGCGCAGCGCGCGCGGCCTCAGCGGCCTCCAGCACGCCGCGCGGACCGTCCAGGTTGCTGGCCCACAGCGCCGCGCCGAGCGCCTCGAGGTGCGTCTCCCGTGCGGAGTCGGGGTTGAGCGTCTCGAGATGTCTGGCCGCGCCGAGGAGCAACCCCACGGCGTCGCTGCTACGTCGCTGGTCAAAGGCGATCTGTCCGCGCAGGTGCTGCACCTCCGCAGTCCGCAGGGCGTCAAGCGGTCCTGCCTCGACCGCAACCAACAGCCCGAGTGCCGCATCGAGTGCGCCGGCGTCGCGCTTCGACCGGGCCGCCTCGAGCAGGCGCTGGGCACGACGAGCAGGTTCGGGCGTCAGCATCGCCGCGCGCTCGAGGAACGCGGCCGCCGCAGCCAAGCCCCCCCGTGCCTGCGCCCGTTCGGCCGAACGGGCGAGCTCCTCGGCGACGTCCTCGTCGGGCCGGGGCGCGGCCTGGGCCCGATGCCAGGCACGGCGATCAGGATCTCTCGCTGGATCAGTGACCTCCCCGAGGGCGCGGTGCACCTCCTGTCGCTCCGAGAGTGACGCCGAGCGGTAGGCCGCCGAGCGCACCAGCGGATGCCGAAACCGCACCCGGGCACCGAACTCGAGCAACCCGGCCTCGGCTGCAGGCGCCGCAGCCTCAGCCCGGATCCCGAGCCGATCAGCAGCGCGCCACACCAGCAGCGGTTCGCCGACGGGATCGGCCGCCGCGAGCTGCAGCAGCCGCCTGGTCTCGTCCGGAAGAGCATCGAGCCGCCGCCGGAAACCTTCCTCAATCCGCACCGAGACCGACATCGTGCCGGGGAGCCCGAACCCGCCGGCTAATTCCGCCGGCGTCCACCCCCGCGGCAGCTCCAACAGCGCCAACGGATTACCCCGCGCCTCACTCACGATCTGATCCCGGACCCGCGCGTCCAGAGGCCCGGCGATTTCCGCGTCCAGCAGCGCCCGCGCATCGTCCTCGGGCAAACCCTCAACCTCCAACTCCGGCAAGCCCGCCAACTCGTCGCGGGCTCCGCGCGCTGCGAAGATCAGGCCGACCGACTCCGCCTCGAGGCGGCGCGCCACGAACGCGAGCACATGCGCCGAAGCGCCGTCGAGCCACTGCTCGTCGTCCACCATGCACATCAGCGGCTGCTTCTCGGCCACATCCGAGAGCAGCCCCAGCACGGCCAGAGCGACAAAGAACCGATCCGGGGCCGCGCCGGGGCTGATTCCGAACACTGTCCGCAGCGCATCCCGCTGCGGCACCGGAAGCCGCTCGAGCCGATCCAACATCGGCGTCAACAGCTGATGCAACCCGGCGAAGTCCAGCTCCATCTCCGACTGCACACCCGCAGCGCGCACCACGCGGCAGCCCGACGCCTGCCCGACCACGTACTCCAGCAGCGCCGTCTTGCCCACGCCCGGCTCGCCACGCACCACCAGCGCCCGACTCTCACCCGCCCGAACAGCCTCAAGAAGCCGATCGAGCACGCCACGCTCGCTGCGCCGACCCTTCAAGTCTGCCGCGCGCCCTCGGAAGCGGGATCGTGTGGTCATAGGGACTACGGACGCTACACGCCCACCGACCGGCTGGTCCTGTCCGGAAGATCGTGTGTGGGCGGTGATCGCTTCTTCAATGTGAACGCGGATCAGCGGAACAAACCAGCGTCGACGTCCGGTTGCCTGCCCAGCAGGCCATCGTGTATCGCCTCGTCTCGTGCTGGCGGGCCATCAGTCGCGATGCCTTCCTGCTGCCTCAGCCGCGACCCAACGATGCAGTTGTTCTGAGGTGGACCACCACCCCGGAAGCCACGTTGGTGATGTCGTAGGTCGCGCCGATGCAGGTGACGTCCAGATTCATCATCGACCTTCAGCGAAGCTAACCCGGCTGTTGCAGCAAGAGTGTGATGTTGATGGCCCGCCACCGGGCTTGAATGCGCGAAAGTGCCTGCTCAGGGCGGTTGGATTGAACACCTCGGCGGGCTCGGCCGCCACCGTTGCGCCGGCGCTACCTCATCGCCTGGACCCGAACGGACGGTGCTCACCGCGGACGGGGCCGCACGGGGGGGAGGCCACCAGGCCGCTGCGCGACCCGATGCCAACCTTGCGGCCGAGGTTCTCCACGTGCTTCTCCACCATCCGCAGCTTCCACCACGTCGTCACGCTCTCGTCGCTCGACTCAGCAGAGCGCGAGATGAACGCCCGGTTCGTCAGGTGTTGGAGATCCCAAACCAAATTTGGATCGTAGTCGGCTCCTATCGGCTCGTTGCCTTACCGCACCGCTCCTAAAGTGGAGATCGACCAGGGCTACGCAGTCGCTGTCCGGCTACGTGCTCGGTGCACTACGAACCTGGGAGATGGCCTGATCGACAACATCCAGCGGCCGTCCACCCCGTGACCTGGCGCGATGTGGTCGAGTCCGAGTTGTTCGTGCGCCGAGGGCTGCGATTGTGCGCCCACCAGAACGACGCGGAGATCGACGTCGTGCGAACGCCCGCCATCTACTCCGGATTCAACTCCACAGTCACGGCTGATATCCCCGCGGCCGGCGACACGACTCGATGCTCTTCGGGCGGACACAAGAAGGTCAGAGCACACGCGTGACAATGAATATCTGGTGGGTGGAGGCGACGAATGACTGCTGACCTTTGGGAGCGCCGTGATCTGTTCGACGGCGAGCACGAGACATTCCGCGCGAGTGTGCGGGAGTTTCTGGCTCGCCATGTCGTGGACAACATCGAGAATTGGGACAAGCAGGGGGACGTGCCCCGCGAGGTCTGGCTCGCCGCTGGCGAGCAGGGCTTTATCGGGCTCAATGTCCCCGAGCAGTATGGCGGTGGCGGCACCGAGGACTATCGCTTTCGGGTAGCCATGATCGAGGAGTTCGCGCGCGCTTCCGCGACGTCGCTGGCAGCGGGCTTCGCGGCCCAAACCGACATCGTGCTGCCCTATGTGTTCGACTTCGCGACGCCGCAGCAGGGCAAACGCTGGCTGCCGAAACTGGCCACCGGTGAGTACATCGGCGCCATCGCCATGACCGAGCCTGGCACGGGTTCGGACTTGCAGGGCATCACCACCACCGCCAAGCGTGCCGGAGGCGAGTGGGTGCTCAACGGTGCAAAGACCTTCATCACGAATGGAATTCACGCCGACCTCGTTGTAGTCGTCGCGCGAACCGCCACTAACCCGACGGCCGGAAGCACCGCGTTCAGCCTTTTCGTCGTCGAAGAGGGGATGGCTGGGTTCAGCCGTGGCCGCAAGTTGGACAAGGTCGGGCTGAGGTCGCAAGACACGGCCGAACTCTTCTTTGATGACGTTCGCCTCAGCGATGACCATCTACTCGGGGACGAGGGGAGGGGCCTACCCGCCCTCATGTCGCATCTTCCGCTCGAACGGCTGAGCATCGCGGTCACCGCCTGTGCGGGCGCTCGAGCTGCGCTGTCCTGGACCGTGGACTACGTCACTGAGCGGAAGGTATTCGGTCAGCCGATTGCACAGTTCCAGAACACACAGTTTGCCGTTGCCGAGATGGTGACCGAGCTCGACGTGACACAGGCCTACGTCGATAACGCGGTGCTCAAGCTCAACCGAGGCGCCCTTGACCCGGTGGACGCGGCGAAGGCCAAATGGTGGGCTACCGAGATGCACAAGCGAGTCGTCGACCGCTGTCTCCAGTTCTTCGGTGGTTATGGCTACATGCTCGAGTACCCCATCGCTCGCGCTTACGCTGACACCCGCATCACCACCATTTTCGGAGGCACTACAGAAATCATGAAGGTTCTCATTGCTCGCTCCGTGTTGAGGGTTCGATGAGGGCGGCAACGCGCACGACGCCGACCGAGCGGGCGGCGTTGTACGAGGTTCGCGACGGTATCGGACTTATCACGTCGAACCGCCCGGCTTCCCGACACGTCCACAGCATCTGCTCATAGCGGTCCTTACCTTGCAGGAGTCGTACGTGAACCCTTTGGATGCCTTTCGCCTCGATGATCGAGTAGTGGTCCTTACCGGGGCAAGTTCCGGCCTCGGAGTCGGTTTCGCGCGCGCCTTGAGCGCGGTGGGCGCACATCTCGTGTTGGCTGCTCGCCGTGGGGACCGGCTCGAGAAGCTCGCCGCTGAGCTGGGGAGCGCGGGCAGGCGCGTAATCACGCAGACCGCGAACGTCAGTGTTCCAGCGGAGTGTCGAGCCGTCGCACAACGCGCGGTTGAGGAGTTCGGCCGCATCGACGTGCTGATCAACAACGCCGGCGTCGGAGGGTCCGTGCCCGCGTCGCACGAGACACAGGAGTCGTTTGCAAGGGTGATCGACGTGAACCTGTCCGGCACGTTCTGGATGGCACAGGCGTGCGCGCCCGCGATGCGTCCGGGTTCCTCGATCGTCAATGTCTCGAGTGTGCTCGGGCTCGTCGGTCCCAGGTTCCCGCAAGCGTCGTACGCCGCCAGTAAGGCCGGCGTCCTCGGCCTCACACGCGACCTCGCGCAGGAGTGGTCTGGACGAAAAGGGATCCGCGTCAACGCCCTGTGCCCGGGCTTCTTCGCGAGCGAGATGACCGCCGACGGAGAGGACGCGCTTCGGGACATGGTCGCCACGCACAGCATCCTCGGGCGTTTCGGCGAACAGCGAGAACTCGACAGTGCGTTGCTGTTCCTTGCTTCGCCCGCTTCCTCCTACGTCACCGGGACAACACTCACCGTGGACGGCGGGCTCAGCGCGGTATAGAGCTACGCCCACGTCGACCGTCAAACACAAGGATACGAATGCAGAGCGAGCGACTCTTGCCAGACGGTGCGCCCGTTGTACTTGGCATGAGCGTGCATCGTCGAGCAGGTGGGGAAGGAGGTCCAGGGTCGAGGTAGGGGCTCACAGGTCGCGTGTCTTTCTTCGGACAGTCCAGCTTCGCCACGTATGCGCTGGTGACGCCTCGGAACCTGATCATCGTAAACGAAGATGTCGACGTCGTCGCCGCCGCGCCGTTCGGGTGCAGCATGTAGACGGGCGCCGGAGCCGTAGTCGACGTGCTGCAATCGGACAGCTCGGCACGGATTGTTGTTCTCGGCGCCGGCGGGGTGGAATGGCCGCGATCATGGCCGCCGCGTGGGCGCTCGGAATGGAGACGATTTGCCGTCGACCTCAACGCAGCGCTGCTCAACGCGGCGAGTGTCGCTGGGCGCAAGCACGGTGCGGCGCCCGATGCCGTTAAGGAGGTGCGCTCGGCAACGGGTGGTGGCGCCACCCACGCACTCGACACCACCCGCGGTGCCTGCGGTCATCACCGCGGCAAGCGACACGCTGGCGCCACGCGGGGAACTCGTCCCTCGTAGGCCCGGGAACGATCAAACTCGAGAACGACGCGACAAGGTTGCTGGCCGGCGGCAGTACAATTCGGGCTGCATCGAAGGCATGCCTGCGTCCGCAGACCCGTCGGCTGCGGATACTGCTGCCGGCAACGCCATAAAACCGGTCCTGGTTCTCGACCCGATGGCTTGAGACACAAGCCATCGGGCGCAGGGGCGGGGCTACGAAGCGCGCTCGCCGACCTCGGGCGACAGAACGGAAGCGCGTCAGGCTGCCACCGGCCGCGTTGGCCCGAACACCGGGGGGCATGTCGAGGTAGACCCGGTCCATCGCTCGCTGCGCTGAGCTGGACATCGACGCCCGCGACGATGCCACCACGGCACGCTCCACACGCTGTGACGGCTCGCCCGCCGAATCCAGTACCTCGCCGACGGCAGTCGAAGGGGCGGAGTCGTCACAGCAGCTCCTCCGCCACGGTGACGTGCTTCGACCGCAGGTATTCGCCGACGGACTTGCCAACCTGGTCGACCCGCAGGTTCGACGACCCGCCCGTGCCCAGGAGCCCCTTGAGCACCATGTGCACGGCGCGCAGGTGCGGGAACTCGTGCCGGACGATATCGCAGTCTTCGGCCTCGGGCAGGAGCTTCCGGATCGCCGAGATGCTCAGCGTGGATCGCAGCCACTCCCAGTGCCGGGGATCGGGGGCCCAGACACCGACGTTGGAGTTACCGCACTTGTCTCCGGCGCGGGCGTAGGTGAGCGTGCCGAGCGGCATCCGGCGCCCGGACGCGGTGGCCTCGGGGGCTCCGGCGACCGGCCTTGCGCGAGCTCCTCGGGGGTGGCCCAGCACGACGACATCGGCGCCTCGATCCGGGTGCCGTCGGGCAGCACGGCCGTGTTCGGCACCAGCTCGGCGGGCAGCAGCGCCGGCCAGTAGTCGATCCGCGGCCACGGGTTGCGGATTGGCTGGGCGCCGCCGTCGTGGTGGAAGCCCACGCGAAGCTGGTCGCGCAGCAGCGCGACCTTCTCGGCGACGTTCGGCGAGGTGCAGAACAGCATCTGCGAGATCTGCCAGCCGATCTGTGCGAACACCGCCACCTTCGCGGTGCCTGGAGGCGGCGATCCGGTGACGGGCGCGATCGCCACCCGGTCCGTGCCCACTTGGCTGAGCTGGACGGTGTCGAGGTGCACCGTGGCGTCGGGGTTGAGGTAGCGCGGGCCCTGGATCTCGTAGACCAGCTGGGCGGTCACGGTGTCGACGGTGACCATGCCTCCGTCGCGGGTGTGCTTGGTGATCACCGACGAGCCGTCCGCGGCGATCTCGGCGATCGGGAAGCCGCACCGCAGCATGCCGGGGACCTGGGTGAAACCGGAGAAGTTGCCGCCGGTCGCGTGCGACGTGCCCGGCGGTGATCGCCCCGGCGAGCGGCCCCCAGTCGTCAGGCGTCGACCCGTGCGACCACGCGGCCGGCCCGGCGGCCGCGAGGTCCTCCCGCAGCGCTGACGCCAGCCCGCCGGCTTGCCGGAGAAGTTCGCAATCCGCACCGATCGTCCGTTCACAAGGACCGACGCAAGCAGATCCGGCCGACATCGTGGGACATCTGGCTGTCGTCCGCGACGGTGTTCCGTGGATCCTCGACACCATAGCGAGCGGATTCAATGAGGAGCTGATGTGAGAAACTTGTCGCGGTCGGTTGAGCCAGGCTCTTCGCCAACTTACGGTCGCAATTTCGACGAGCTCCGATCCAGGTACCAGGAGGAGCGCGCCAAGCGCATCCGGGCAGTTGGCCCGGACCAGTACCGTCACCTGCAGGACGGGTCGACTTACCTTGCAGATCCCTTTGAAATCGAGACCACGCCCCGAGATGCCGTCAGCAAGACGACCGATGTCGCGATCATCGGAGGAGGCTTCGCCGGGCTGCTGGCCGCTATCGAGATGTTGGGGCGAGGCGTCGCCGACATCACCATCATCGAGAAGGCGAGCGAATTCGGGGGAGTGTGGTATTGGAACCGGTACCCGGGTGTTCGGTGTGACACCGAGGCCTACATGTACCTGCCTCGTCTCGAGGAGACCGGATACGTGCCGCCCGAGCGGTATGCACGCGGTGACACAATCCTCGGGTATCTGGGTGGCCTGGCCGAGCGCTACAACCTTTATGAAAAAGCGCTCCTGAGCACCCGCGTGACGCACGCCGAGTGGGTGGGCGACAGGGAGCGATGGGAGATCCGGACCGACCGTGGGGACATCATCTCGGCACGGTATCTGGTCGTGGGCACAGGCGGGTTGTTGCACAGGCCCAAGCTGCCGGAGATCGACGGCCTAGACACCTTTGAAGGTACTGCCTTCCACAGCAGCAGGTGGAACTACGCGTACACCGGTGGCGACGTTTCCGGTGACATGCATAACCTTCGTGACAAGAAGGTCGCGCTCGTCGGAACTGGTGCCTCTGCCATCCAGGCAGCTCCGCATCTCGCGGAGGACGCGGCTCACCTCTATGTGGTCCAGCGTACGCCGTCGGCTATCGACATCCGCGCAAATCAGCCGACCGACTCTGATTGGTTCGCCCGACTGGAGCCGGGCTGGCAGGAGCGGCGCTCGATCAACTTCGAGTTGTTGTTGGCCGGAGTCCCGCAGGACCACGACGAAGTCGGTGACCAGTGGACGCAGATCTGGAAGATGCCGGACCTGAGTGCAGCTACGAGTCGGGAGGAACTGTCCGAGATCGTCGAAGCATTTGACTTCGGACAGATGGAGCGGATTCGGCGTCGTATCGACGAGATCGTCAAGGATCGCTCGGTCGCGGAAGCACTGAAGCCCTATTACAATTCGCGCTGCAAGCGGCCGTGCTTCAATGATGAATATCTGCCGACATTCAATCGCCGCAACGTCACTCTCCTGGACACCAAGGGTCGTGGGCTCGACGCGATGACGCCCCGTGGGATCGTCGTGAACGGTACCGAGTACGCCGTCGACTGCGTGGTCTTCGCCACGGGCTTCGAGGCGGCCGTCTCCCCCGGAACCACCGGTGGCTTCGATATCCTGGGCCGTACGGGGGAACGTCTTGCCGAAAGATGGTCGAGGGACGCGGTCTCCGTCCATGGCATGTGCGTCGACGGTTTCCCGAACTTCTTCGCGCTGGGCAATGTTCGTCAAGGGTCTGTCACCATCAACGCGCCCTACACCACGGCCACGCAGGCTGCCCACGTCGCCGAGCTGGTCTCGTCACTCAAGGACCGCGACCTCGACGTGCTGGAAGTCTCAGCCGACGAGGTGATGGAGTGGCAGGAGGCGCTGCGCTCGCAGTCTCGTTTCGATGGAAAGGCAGTGAGGAGCTGCACCCCCGGCTACTACACGAACGAGGGCGACCTCGACAGCGTGGTGCCACTCTTCGCGTCTGCGTACGGTGCAGGTATCGCGAGCTATCGACAGGCTCTCGCGGACTGGCGCAAGACCGCCCTCGACCGCATCACGTGACGGCCGCGGAATAATTCTCTCGGCCGCAACTGCAGTGTACTCAATGAAGAGGTGACTGAATCCATGACTAGATCCATCCCTACAGATCTGGAGCTCCGAGAGGAAAGTGCCCACCTCGCGCGCTCCTATCTCGACTGCCTCAATGTCTGGGACTTCGACGGGCTGAGCGCGCTGGTCGCCGAAGATTTTGTACTGGAGATGAAGTACGTGGCACCCGGAATGCCGTCGATTTGGGAGGGCCGCACTGCTGTCATCGATCTCTATCGGGGGATGAGCGTCGCGATCCTCAGTCCCAATCTCCACGACTTCTGGCTGGACACCCTTTATTCCGATCCTGGTGAGGTCGTCGCGCAGTATCGCAGCGAGATGCGTATGGCGGACCCGAGCCTCCGCTACGGCAATGACTACCTGAGCAGGTTCACCATCAGGAACGGCAAGATCATTCGCTTCGTCGACGGCTTCGACTCCGTGCGCCTGGTTTTGGGCTTTGGGGGTACGGTCGAGGCACCAAGAATCGCGTAGTCGAGCAAGGACGTGCAAGAACCCGTTCATTCTGCGAGGGGAGCCTAGATCGAATGAGCAGCGTCGAGATGCAGAAGCTCGTGGAGATGATCCGGGAGGCGTCCCGGAGTGCCGAAGGCGGCAGCGCGCCGAGTCTGGCCGATATAAGAGCATTCTGGCCTCCGCGCTATGGACTCGATGACTCGCTCTACGCGGATCTCGACGAGTCACAGTCGACCATCACTGAGCGCTTCGTAAACGGCGTTCGCTGTGAACACCTTCGACAACCGGGCAGCATGCCGAATCGCGCGATCCTCTATCTTCACGGAGGAGCCTATGTGATGGGTTCTCCGGAGACGCACAGGGAGCTGGCGGCGTCGTTGTCGACGGCGGCGCGGTGCGGGGTGCATCTGGCGAACTACCGGTTGGCCCCGGAACACCCCTTTCCGGCGGCGATCGAGGATGCGACTCGGGTCTACCGAGGATTACTCGAACTGGGTTACGCGCCGGATCAGATCGCGGTTGCCGGGGACTCCGCCGGGGGTGGGCTTGCGCTGGCCATGCTCGTAGCGAGTCGTGACGCGGGTCTGGCCATGCCGGCGGCGGTCGCGCTGTTCTCGCCGTGGACCGACTTGAGCCTGCAGGGAAAGACCTGGAGCAGCAACGCTGAAATTGACCCCGACGGTACTTCGGTGGAGGTGATTCGAGACGGGTTCGTCAAGATGTACCTCGGCGACATCGACCCCAGGACACCTGAAGCTTCGCCGCTCTTTGGCGATCTGCACGGGCTTCCGCCGATGCTGGTACACGCCGGCAGCATCGACAGGATGTTGGACGACTCCGTCGAGTTGGCCAGCCGTGCGGAGAGCAGTGGGGTCGAAGTGAGGCTCGAGGTGTTTGAGGGCGCACCGCATGTGTGGCAGTTCTACGCCAGATGGGTTCCTGAAGGTAAGGAGTCAGTGGCCGCAGCCGGCGCTTTCCTTCACGGCCACCTGTAAGGTCAACATTGGAACGAGTCCTAGCTACGTCGCGAATGCTGCCGGCTGCGAAGTCCGACGCCCTTGTCGGCGTGGCTGGCTAGCCCGTCCTGTGCAGCAGGGCCGCAGGTGAGATGCCGTATTGGACTTCGTGCGCCCGCGCGAAGCGGCCGTAGTGGTAGAAGCCCCAACTATATGCAATTGCTGCGGCTGTACTTCGTGCGGGATCGCTACGTGCCAGGTCTTCGTGGGCACGGGCGAGGCGTACGTTCCTGACGTACATCATCGGCGAGACCCCCAGATGGCGTCTGAAGACGACACCCAACGCGCTTGCGCTCATGGTGGCGAACCTGGCCAGATCTGCCAACGTGCAGAACTGCAGTGGATCTGCGTTGATGGCCTCGACGACGTTCTTGATGGATCGGTGCGACAGGACTCCTGTTGCGGGCCCGGCCAAGGCTGGCGAGTACGTATGCGGCTGACTCGCTATCAACGCGGAGATCATGATGCTGACCAAACGGTCGGCTACCGGGAACGATGAGGTGACACCGTCCGACTGGGCGAGCTCGTGAGACACGAATCGCAGCACACGGTAGAATGCTGATCCGGTCCCGTGCTCGTCGATTCTCAGGGCGAACTGCGGATCTGACGCCACTCGGTATCCGAGGACCGCCGAGGTCTCTTCGTTGATTCGACCACGAGGGAAGCAGACGGTCAGAACCTTCGACTTCTCTCCGAGATAGTTCACTTCTACAGGGTGGCCAGGCGATATCACGGCACCCCCTGATCGTTCTACTGTCGTGAATTCTCGATCCATCGAGATCCCCGCCGACCCAACGATGGGAATGCAGATCGTGTACCGGTCATGATCAGTGACCGTCGTCACTCGTGCCGAGGTGATGTCCAGAACCGACAGCCGGGTCCCGATCAGCTCGATCGTCTCGAGTCGCATGGCGAACTTGCGGTCTGCAGCGTTCGACTCGATCCTTGAGTAGCCATATGTATGACTTATCGACGTCGCCGCGCTGTCGACCTCGGTGTGATGAAAGGCGGAAGGGTGGGCGTCCCGCCAGACCGAGGTCGCCCAGGGGAGAGCATCTATCGCATGATCCGTCATGCGGTGGCCTCGCTTCCCCCGCGTACACTTACGTATCCCGCCCAGCGCTCTCTGCGGGATGGCTCGAAGCTAGGTGTGCGTGGGCAGATGCACAGGGTAACCGCATTCTGGATCATGCTCGGTCTCCTGTCGGTCTCACCGATGAGTCTAGTGGTCCTCGCCGTTAGTTCGTCGGGGGTCGGAGGTCGTGCCATGCGGTGGGATCGTTTACGTAGCGGCCGCAGGCGAGGTCGAGGGCGTCCTGGCAGGTGCCGAAGGGCAGCCCGTTGGGGAAGATCGACTGATGGTAGTCGTCGTGGCTGGCGCGGTAGATCGCGACTTGCCAGTCGTGGGCGGAGCCCGCCGACAACTTTCTGTCGATCGAGAACTTCCAAGCGCTTGGCGATCACCGTTAGGCGGCGGCGTCTTCGAAGACCTTGACCATCTCTGTATCGAGCAGCTTGGGAACGTCGGACGGCCTCGTTTCAGGAAATTTGCTGAAGAAGGCGGTGACCTGGTCCAAGTCTATGCGCGTTTCTTCACCGTCGCGCTGGGAGACGCAGATACGTACCGGCGCTCCGAGGCCGGCGGCGGCGGTGTACCGGAAGAGGCCTCGAGCGATGATGGCGTTGCCGACCAGGTAGAACTTGGACTCGATAGGGATTCCGGCCAGTCTCATCGCCGGGCCCTGCTCCATTTCCCAGAAGATGCAGAACTTGCTCGGTGTTGCGACCTCATTGACGTAGGCCTCGAAGCCCTCAAGGTCTGCGTGCGCCATGTATTCTATTTGCTTTGGGAGCGAGAAGCGCTTCAAGCTCGACTCGATGGCCTTAGTCACTTCGAAAAATGACTTCTTGGAACGAATCGTGATAAGGACTCCGTCGAATTTGGTCAATGTCGTCTGAGCTGACATGGGTATTCACTCACTCTCTCGTTAGGTACGCGGGTGTGTTCGGCGAGCCGCGCCCAGGTCGGCTCGAAGGCGAGCCGGCGTAGCTCCGAGCTGCTTGTGGTTGTATCCGTCGCCCGTCACGCATCACGCATTCCCGGCTCGGGCTAGGGACTTGTCGGTCGGCGAGTGCATCCAGGCCATCGTCAGGTCTGGGACCCGCGCTCGAATCCGCCAAAGGACAGTGCGGGTGGTCAGTCGTGGCTATATGGGCGTCGAGGCGTTCGCCGAGCGGGCGTCGTCGACCACGGTTAGCCGGCTGCCGGCTGCCGGGCTCGGTGTAGATCCCATGCGGTGTCCAGCGGCCCGGATACGTTGTGACGGCCATGGACCAGCACGGCAGGCACGGCGTGCAGGCGTTGCATGCTGTCGCGGATCTCCCACGGGAAATGCCCCGCACCGATGATGTCGAGCTTGCTGTTGGGCAGCCGCTGGTGGAGAAACTCGGCGTTGACCGGTGGCACCGCCGGGTCTCGCCGACCGGCGATGATCTGCAGCGGTGTCTGTATCCGCGGCAGCAGATCACAGAGGATCGGAAGGTCCGTTGGGTAGGCGCGCATGTAGCGCATTGACTCGACGAAGCGGTCGCCCTGGTAAGAGGACAAGTAGTCCTCGCGGACGTAGCCGGGAAGCGCGTACCGCTCGATGTTGGTGAGTGCGTCGGCGACGATCTGGCGTGGGTCGGTGCCGCGGTATGCCTCGAGGTCGGGGGCTTCGACCCAGTTTTTCAGCACCCCACTGAGCCGGAGCGGAAATGCTGCGCCCCCGCTCCCGACGACCAGGCTGCGCAGGCGGCCCGGATGCAAGGCCACGGCGAAGAGTGAGGCCGCGGTGCCGACGTCTTGCGGGTGCTGTCCTCCAGCTCGCTGGTGCGCAGCCATTCAGCCATCGCCTACGCCGGCCCTGGAGGCATCCGGCGGCTTCATTTCGTGGACAGGTTCGTGGACACGCAGTCCTTTGTGGACAACCAGGGCGTCCTGCTCGGGCAACTGCCGTCCGGAGTCCGCCGCGTCGTCGCGGAACTCCGCCATCCCGCTGACCGCTAGGCCTTGCGAGGCCGCCGCCTGGACGACCGAGCGCTCGGTCCCCCTCGGGAGTTCGACGACGGCTTGCAGCCCGGCGGCTATGCCGGTCACGCGGATGCCGGGGGCCCGCTGTGCCAGGGCGCGACCAGTCGGCGGGCGGCGACGTCTCTTCTACGTCGAGCGTGGGCACCCCGGCGTCAACGTGAGTCCGATTCCCAAGATGGGATTCGGAGCTCCCTGGGGCATGGTCACGTTGACCGACTGCCGGGTGCCCGCCGAGGCGTCCATCGACTTGGGGTTCATGGTCACTGACCGCACAGTGCAGGACGTCGACGGCAACGCCACGGCATCAGTCCTGTATGCCTCCGCCATCGCGCTCGGCCTCGCCCACGGCTGGTGGGATCGGACCGTCGAGTACCTCACCCATCGCACCGCGCATCGCCAGCCGATCGCGTCGATGCAGGCGATTCAGCACAAACTCGTGCGACTCCGCTCCCAGATCGAAGCGAGCCGTTCGCTGCTCTACGACGCCGGCCGGCTACGCGACACGGGCCGTCCCGACAGTGAGCTTGCGCCGGGACGCCATCGGCGGGCTGATTATCGAGTGCACCACTGGCATGCATCACTCGACGGTCGCACACCTGCTCGGTTTTCCTGGAGCGGCGATCGGCGCTTTTTGACCCTGCGTCGGCTCCGTCGGCATCTCAAGCGGCCACCGTCGCGGACAGCCGAGGGTTGGCGGTGGCGCGGAACATCACAACCGTGATGGCGACCAGCCACCCGAAGAACACGAAGAGGGGCACGTAGAATGCCATGACGCCGTTCCAGGCGAACGGGCCCACCTTGAAAAAGGCCATTAAACCGCCCGGTACCAGCAGAGTGGTGTTCCACAGGCTCAGATAGGCCGCCCATCGAGGAAAGAGCGGTGTGGCGCTGTGGTCGCGGAAAATGGCGATGGCCACCAACGCGCTCCACAGGCTGAACGGAGGCCAGGCGAACAACAGGAGAAACCAGCCGAAGTCGTTCACCGTGCGGGTAATGTCAGCCGCGATCTCGGTGGGCCGGTAGGCGGCGAGCGCCCACGTCGTGGGAATGATTTCGATCAGCGTCGTCGAGGTTGCGACGCAAGCCAGTTGGCCATAGGTGAGCAAAGTGCTCGCCCCCGGAATGCGGTCGGTGAGCGCGGCCAGCGCAATGCCCCACGGAATGAGCAACACCAACCCGATTATCATGAGAAAGCAACCGCACTGAATGGCTAGTTGATGCTCGATGTACAGTCGGGCAATTGTTGCGCTGTCCGCCGAGGGGGCCGGCGGCGGGAAAAATCCGGCAAGCGGCATGAAGCCGACACCGAAAAGCACGGAAAGAGCCGGCGCGGCCCAGGTGAACGCGCGCGCCAAGCGTGGATCGAGGTTGGTCATGTTCCCACTTCTCTGTGGTGTAAGTCTGCAGTTCATGAAGCGACTTCGGGTCGCTAGGTTATGGTTGGGGTTCTTCTCGGTCAAGCCGGGTCGCGGGGTCGCCGTTTCATAGTTGGCGCTGCTCGGTCATCATGGCCACCATGTCGACCCAGCCCGGACCGGGCGAAGCGGATGCGCCCGCCGCCAGTCGTTCCTCGGTGGGCTCGTCGGTCAACGACGCACCGGGCTCCGGAGCGGGTCGACGGCCGTTTCGGCCCGTGCGGGCGCAGCGCGCGGCGGATCTGGTGGCGGCGCAGCTGCGCCGCCACATCATCGGCGAGATGGCGGATGGCGAGGCGTTGCCGCCGGAGTCGGTGCTCATGGAGCGGTTCGCGGTGGCGCGCCAGACCTTGCGGGAGGCGTTCCGGGTGCTGGAGTCCGAGGGGTTGCTCACCGTGCGGCGCGGGGTTCGAGGTGGCGCGATCGTGCACCGGCCGGACGGGTCGGTCGCCGCCCGGAACGCGGCGCTGGTGCTGCAGTCGCGCGGCACCACGCTCGCCGACGTCTACCAGGCCCGGGCGATGATCGAACCGGCGTGCGCGGCGGTGCTCGCCCGGCGGGCGACTCCGGACGACATCGCGGCCCTCCGCGCCGCGCTCGCGGAGACCGAAGAACCGCAGGCCGACGCGGTCAATGCGATCCGCGCGCTGATGGGCTTCCATGCGCTGGTGGCACAGCGCTGCGGCAACCAGACCGTCGCGTTGTTGACCGACCTGGTCCGGCACATCATCGAGCTGGCCAGTGAACAGCAGGTCGTGGCGGACCCGGGCAGCTCGACCACCCGCCGGGCGCTGCGCAGCGGTCACCGCACGCACGAGCGGCTCGTCGAGCTGATCGAGGCCGGTGACGTCGCGGGCGCGCGGGACCTGTGGACTCGTCATCTCGAGGGCTCGGAGGATTACCTCATCTCCGGAGCGGCTTCGCGGACGGTGCTGGACCTGCTCAGTTGACCCGGCTCCTGACCTCGCGCGGGCGGAGTCCCCTCGCGGCCGGAGTCGGACCCCCGCTAAGCGACTAGTAGTCGCTTGACAACGAATCGTACTAATGATTCGCTGTATTGACAGCGTGGTGGCACGAGTAGTGGGGCGTGGGCAGTGGGGCGTCGAGAAGGCCAGTGGACCGGACTGGACGAGCCGCCGGTCCGGTCTGACATCGCGTGGAGCAGCGCGGACCGCATCGTAGTGCGGGGCCTCGACCTGCCGACCGAGGTACTGGGACACCTGGATCTGGCGGCGTTCTCCTTCCTGCAACTCACCGGGCGGCGCCCGACGCCGGAGCAGGGCCGGGTCTACAACGCATTGCTGATCACCCTGGTCGAGCACGGCATCACACCCAGCGCGCTGGCCGCCCGGCTGACGTACGCCGGTGCCCCGGAGGCGCTGCAGGCGGCGGTCGCCGCGGGCCTGTGTGGCCTGGGCAGTGTCTTCGTAGGCACGACCGAGGGCGCGGCCGCGATGCTGGCCGAGGAACTGGACGGCGCGCCGGACGACCTCGATCTCGCCGAGGCGGCGGCACGCATCGTGGCCGGGCACCGCGACCGGGGTCAACTGGTCCCCGGGCTGGGCCACCCGTTCCACAAGCCGATCGATCCGCGCACCCCCCGGCTGTTCGAGATCGCGCGGGAGTGCGGGCTGCACGGCCGCTACGTCGAGCTGATGCAGCGCGTGGGTGAGGAAGCCGAACGGGTCTCCGGCCGCGCGCTTCCGGTCAACGCCACCGGTGCGATCGGCGCGCTGTGCGGCGAGCTGGGGCTGCCGCTCAAGGCGGTGCGCGGGCTTGGCGTGATGGCCAGGGCGATCGGGCTGGTCGGACACATCCTGGAGGAGAGCGAGCAGCCGATGGCCGTGCGGATCTGGCGACGCGTCGACCGGGAGGCCTCCGCGCACCTGGTGGAGTCCTCGGATGGCTGAGCTGACGCTGGACTCGACCGCCGGCCAGGACGACCTGCTCCACGAGCTCGCCGCCGTGGTCCGCGCGGCGTTGGCTGGCGAGGTCGGCAAGGACTGGCGTCGTTACGGTGAGCTGGGCTGGCTCTCCCTGCTGGTGCCGGAGCACCGCGGCGGCGCGGGCGCCGACGACCGCGCGGCCGCGGTCGTCGCACGCGGTATGGGACGGGCCTGCCGGCACGACCCGTACGTCGCCACCGTGATGGCGGCCCGCTGCCTGGCCGAGCTCCCCGCCTCACCGGGTGTCGACGCCCGGCTGCGTCCACTGATCGACGGCTCACTGCGGGCGGTGCTGGCCTGGCAGAGCGAATCGGGCGACGGCTACGAGCCACCGAGTTCGTCACCGGTACTCCTCACCGGCGGCGCCGAGCCGCGGCTGTCCGGAACGGCCTGGTGGGTGCCGACTGCGGACGCCGACACCTACCTGGTGGTGGCCGACCGGGACGGCGTGCCCGTGCTGGTCGCGGTCGAGCAGGTCGGTGACGGGGTGCGCGTGGTCCCGACCGGCGCCGCGGACGGCACCACCTGGGCCCGGCTGGAGCTGCGTGACGCCCCCGCGGCGGACGTGCTGGCCAGCGGGGATCAGGTGGCGCAAGCGCTGCGGACCGCCGTGCACACCGGCGCGCTACTGTGCGCGGCCGAGCTGCTCGGGCTGGTGGACCGGATGCTCGAGCTGACCGTCGAGTACCTGTCGAACCGACGGCAGTTCGGCAGGCCGATCGGTAGTTTCCAGGTGCTGCGCCACCGCGCGGTGGACATGTGGCTGCAGCAGCGGCTCACCGACGCGGCACTGGATTCCGCGCTGCGGCGGTTCGGCGCGCCGAACGCCGACCTGACCACCCGCGCGCTCGCGGCGAGTAGCGCGAAGGCGCGTGCCTCGGCGACCGCGTTGCGGGTGGCCGGTGAGGCGGTGCAGCTGCACGGCGCGATCGGGTTCACCGAGGAGCACGAGCTGGGTCGGTACGTGAACCGGGTTCTGGTGCTGGCCGCCTGGCTGGGCAACGCGCGGGTGCACGCTCGCCGCTACGACCGGATGGTGGCGTCGTGAACGTTCGGTACGGGGTCGAGCCGGAGCGTGACTGGAACGCGCTGGACGACGAAGAGTTCCGCGCGCTGGTCCGCACCGAGTTCGAACAGCACTACCCGCCGACGCTGCGGTACCCGCCGCGTCGGCTGCTGTGGAAAGAACAGTCGGACTGGTACCTGCGCATGGCGGCCAAAGGCTGGATCGCCCCCAACTGGCCGGTCGAGCATGGCGGCATGGGGTTGTCCCCGGCCAAGTTGCTGATCTTCTTTGAGGAGCAGGAGCGGCACGGCATCGCCCGGTTCCAGGACCACGGCATTCGGATGATCGGGCCGGCGCTGATGCGGTTCGGCACCGAGGAGCAGCGGCGGCGACTGCTGCCGCCGATCCTGCGCTGCGAGCACCGGTACTGCCAGGGTTACTCCGAGCCGGAGGCCGGCTCCGACCTGGCTTCGCTGCGCACCACCGCGGTCCGCGACGGTCAGAGCTGGCGGGTCAACGGCACCAAGATCTGGACGACGATGGCGCACGACGCCACCCGAATGTTCTTGCTCGCGCGGACGGGCGACGAGGGCCCGCCGCAGGCGCAGATCAGCTTTTTCCTGCTCGACCTCACCACGCCGGGGGTGACAATCCGGCCGATCCGGGACATCGCCGGTGAGCGGGAACTGTGCGAGGTGTTCCTCGACGACGTGCGCATCCCGGCGGAGAACCTGGTCGGGGAGGTCAACCGGGGTTGGACGGTGGCCAAGTCGGTGCTCGGGTTCGAGCGGGTACACGTGGGCAGCCCGCAGCTGCCGCTGTCCGGGTTGACGTTGCTCGAGCGGCTCGCGGCGGCGCGCGGGCTGACCGACGACCCCGCCTATCGCGACCAGGTGGCGCAGCTGCGCCTCGACGTTGCGCACCTCAGCGACATCCATGAGCAGTTCGCGAGGAAGCTCAGCCGAGGCGAGGCGCTCGGTCCTGACGTCTCGCTGCTCAAGATCTGGGCGACCGAGACGTTCCAGCGGATCGCGGACCTCGTCATCGAGATTGCCGGTCCGGCCGGTGGTGCCGCCGGAGAGGTCCCGGTGGGCAATGACCAGATCCGGATTCTCAGCGGGTACTACCGGGCCCGGCCCAGCACGATCTACGGCGGCTCGAGCGAAGTCCAGCGCGACATCATCGCGAAACAGGTGCTCAAGCTGCCTTCGGCTTGAGCCCATCAGCAGTGGAGGACCCGTGAGTAGGCGGCGAACGGACCAGATGGCCCTGGTGGCCTTCATGCAGGCCTCGAACGTGTCGGTGTTCGCCGGCTCGTGGCGCTGGCCCTCGAGCGCGGAGGACTATCTCGATCTCCGCTACTACCAGCGGATCGCGCGGACGTTGGAGGACGGCACCTTCGACCTCATGTTCTTCGACGACCGTCTGGCCATGCCGGCGATCTACGGCGACTCGGTCGCCGAGGCCGTCCGGTACGGCGCTCGGCCGATCAAGCTGGACCTGATGACCGTGCTCGGGGTGTGCGCGGGCGCCACCGAGAAGCTCGGGCTGGGGGCCACCTATTCGACCACCTACTACCCGCCGTTCCATGTGGCGCGGTCGTTCGCGACGCTCGATCACCTCTCCGGCGGCCGGGCCGCGTGGAACGTAGTCACGTCGGTCAACGACGCCGAGGCCCGCAACTTCGGGATGGACGTGCACCTCGGCCACGATGCCCGCTACGACCGGGCCGACGAGTTCGTCGAGCTGGTGTCCCGGTTGTGGGACTCCTGGGAGGACGGCGCCATCATCGCCGACCGAGCCGCCGGGATGTTCGCCGACCCGGCCAAGGTCCACGAGCTGCACCACCGGGGCGAGTTTTTCGAGGTGCGGGGACCGCTCACGGTGCCGAGGCCACCGCAGGGCCGCCCACCGATCATCCAGGCAGGCTCGTCGGGCCGAGGGCGGGACTTCGCGGCCAAGTGGGCTGACCTGATCTTCACCGCGGCACCCAACCTGGCCATGGCCAAGGAGCACTACCGCGACCAGAAGGAGCGCATCGCCACGCTGGGCCGCGACCCGAGCAAGGTGCGGATGCTGCCGATGGCCTACGTCGTGGTGGGGGAGACCGAGGCGCACGCCAAGGAGAAGGAGGACATCTTCCTCAACCAGTTGGTCGACCCCATGGCGTCGTTGACGCTGCTCTCGGAACTGACGAACTACGACTTCTCCGGCCACGCGCTCGACGACGAGGTCACCGACGAGCTGATCGACTCGGTGTCCGGCATCCGCGGCCTGGTGCAGGGGGTCCGCAAGTCCCTCGGTGACCAGCCGCTGACGTTGCGGAGGTTGGCCTCCCACCGCGCGACCCTGCTTCAGGGGCCGAGGTTCGTGGGCACCGGCGACCAGGTGGCCGAGCAGATGCACGCCTGGTTCGACGAAGAGGCGTGCGATGGGTTCGTTGTGGCCGCCACCCACCTGCCCGGCACCTTCGAGGAGTTCGTGCGCATGGTGGTGCCCGGGCTGCGTCGCCGTGGGGTGTTCCGAACCGCGTATTCCGGTACGACCCTGCGGGAACACCTCGGATTGGCCCGGCCCGAGCGGATGCCCGAGCCGGCGGTGCTGGCGGCACCGTGAGCGGACCCCGGCTGATCGAGCCGGACGGCCCGGTCCTGCTGCTGGATCTCGGTAGCGGGGAGAACCGGTTCACCGTCGACTCGATCGAGCGGCTGCGGACGCTGCTCGACGAGGTGGCCCGCGAGCCGGCACCGAAGGCGCTGGTCATCCTCGCGCGCGGCAAGTTCTTCAGCAACGGACTCGATCTGAGCTGGATGCGGACGAAGCTGCCCGCCCGCACCGCGCACACCGCGATGACCACCGGGCGCCGTTACGGTGCCGCGGAGGCTCTTGCGGCCGGCATCGCGGACGCCTGCGAACCCACGGACGAGGGCGTGCTCGCGCGCGCCACGGAACTCGCCACCGGTCTCGCGGAGAATGCCGGCGCGGCGCTCGGGGTGGTTCGGGCCCGGCTCTATGCGTCGGCAATCAGTGCGTTGCGCGCCGACACATTCACTGCCACTGCAGAGGAGAAAACATGACCACAACCGAAGCGGACGTCGTCCTGGAGGTCGAAGACCACGGGGCGGTGAAGGTGGTGCGTTTGGCGCGCCCGCACGCACGCAACGCGGTCAACACTCAGCTGCATCGCGAACTCACCGAAATCTGGGGGCGGCTGGCGGCCGATCCGGACGTTCGGGCGGTGCTGCTGTGCGGATCGGGCGGTGCGTTCTCGGCCGGCGGGGACGCCGAATGGTTGCACAAGGTGGCCAACGACCAGGTCGAACGCGCCCGCTCGCTGGACGAGGCGAAACGGCTGGCCGGCGACATGCTGCGCTTCCCGCTGCCGATCGTCGCGGCCGTCGAGGGGCCGGCGGTGGGACTCGGCTCCAGCCTGGCCTCGCTGTGCGATCTCGTGATCATGGGCGAGAGCGCCTACTTCGCTGACCCGCACGTCGCGATCGGTGTGGTCGCCGGCGACGGCGCGGTGGCCACCTGGCCGTTCCTGATCAGCATGATGCGGGCCAAGGAGTTCCTCTACACCGGCGCGAAGATCGACGCATCGACCGCGGTCCAACTCGGGTTGGCGTGCCGTGCCGTCCCCGACGACCAGGTGCTCACCGAGGCGATGGCGCTCGCGCAACGGTTGGCCGAGCTGCCAGCCACGGCTCTGCGGGCCACCAAGCGCGCGCTGAACATGCAGCTGGAGCGAGCTTCGATCGGGGTGCTCGACTACGCGTGCGCCACCGAGGCCGAGACGTTCACCCTGCCGGAGTTCCAGCAGAAGCTGGCCGCGATGCGGTCGAGGTCCCGATGAGCACCGACCGGATCGGAGGTCCCTTCCGCGCGGTTTACCAGGAGGGACACGAGCTGTTCCGACAAACCGTCCGTGCATTCATCCAAAAGCGCGTAAAGCCATTCGACGAGAAATGGGAACGCGCGGGTGTAGTGGACCGCTCCCTCTACACCGACGCAGGGTTGCAGGGCCTTATCGGTTTCGAGGTCCCCGAGGAGTACGGCGGCGCGGGCGTGCGCGACTTCCGGTTCAACGCCGTCATCCAGGAGGAGTTCGGCTACGCCGGTTACACCTCAGCGGCGAGCTGTCTGTCGCTCCACAACGACGTGGTGCTGCCCTATTTCCTGGCCGCCAACGAGGAGCAACGAGCCCGCTGGCTCCCCACAATTGGCAGCGGCAAGACAGTCACCGCCATCGCCATGACCGAGCCCGGGACCGGCAGCGATCTGGCCGGAATCCGAACCAGAGCTCGCCGTGACGGCGACGAATACGTGCTGGACGGGGCCAAGACGTTCATCACCAGCGGGCAGAATGCCGATCTGGTGATCGTGGTGGCGCGGACCGCCGACCACCCGCACCAGGGGCTGACCCTGCTGGTGGTCGATCGCGGCATGCCCGGGTTCCAGCGGGGGCGCAACCTCGACAAGATCGGCCAACACGGACAGGACACCAGCGAGTTGTCGTTCACCGGGGTCCGGGTACCGGTGGCCAACCGGCTGGGGAAGGAGAACGAGGCCTTCTCCTGGCTCATGCGCAACCTCCCGCAGGAGCGGCTCACCATCGCGGTGAACGCGACCGCCTCGGCGGCCGGTGCGTTGGACCGCACCCTGGACTACGTGACCCAACGGCACGCGTTCGGCCAGCCGATCGGCGCCTTCCAGAACAGCAAGTTCCTGCTGGCCGAGCTGGCCACCGAGGTCGACCTGGCGCGCACGTTCGTCGCCGACTGCCTGGCCGCGCACGTCGCCGCGCAGCTGACCCCGCAACGGGCGGCCAAGGCGAAGTGGTGGACCACCGAACTGCTGACCAGGGTCGTCGACCGGTGCCTGCAGCTGCACGGGGGATATGGCTACATGACCGAGTACCCCATTGCCCGCTCGTACGTCGACGCCCGCGTGCAGACCATCTACGGCGGCACGACCGAGATCATGAAAGAGATCATCGGCCGCGACCTGCTGGCCTCGGTCGACCGCCGATAGACCGCCCGGCCCACGACAGGAACCCGCCCGATCGTGGGCGAGCGGTGGTCAGTTCACCCGGCGGCCGATGCCGGCCCAGTAGGGCTCGCGCAGCTGTCGTTTGAGCAGCTTGCCCGACGGGTTGCGGGGCAGCTCGATCACGATGTCCACCGAGGTCGGGCATTTGTAGCCGGCGAGCGACTCGCGGCAGAACGCCAACAGCTCGCCCGGGTCGACCGTCGCGCCCGGTCGTGGCACGACCAGGGCCTTCGGCGTCTCGCCCCAGCGCTCGTGCGGTACGCCGATCACCGCCACGTCCGCGACGGTCGGATGGCTGGCCAGGACGTTCTCGATCTCGGCCGGGTACACGTTCTCCCCACCGGAGACGATCATGTCCTTGATGCGGTCGTGCAGGTACAGGAACCCGTCGTCGTCGAAGTACCCCGCATCGCCGGTCCGGAAGAAGCCGTCGTCGGTGAACGCCGCCCGGGTGGCCTCGTCGTGGCGCCAGTACCCCAGCATGTTCTGCGTCGACCGCACCAGGATTTCGCCGACCTCGCCGGCAGGCAGCCGCGCACCGCTGTCCGGCGACACCACGACGACCTCGTTCCACGGCAGCGGCCGTCCGCACGAGCGCAGCAGGTCGGGCCGGTGGACCGGGTCGTGGAACCGGGACTCCAGCTGGCACACCGACCCGCTGCACTCGGTGATGCCGTAGAGATGGATGAAGTCGCACCGGAACCGCTCCATGGCCCGCCGCAGCACCGTGTCGGTGATCGGCGAGGCGCCGTAGAGAATCGCGCGGAGCGACGACCAGTCACTGTCGCTGATCCCCGGGGTGTCGAGCAGGAACTGGATGACCGAGGGCACCAGGAACACGTTGGTCACCCGGCGGGCGGTGATCGTCTCCGCGATCCGCACGGGGTCGACCTCCGGGAGCAGCACTGTGGTCGCGCCCGGCAGCAGGCTCAGCAGTGCCGCGCCCGTACCACCGATGTGGAACAGCGGCATCGCCACCAGGTTCACGCTGTCCGCGTCGTAGCGCCAGAACTCGCACATCTCGGCCATCCGACCGAGCACGCTGGCGTTGGTCAGCTGTACGCCCTTCGGGCGCCCGGTGGTGCCTGAGGTGTACATCTGCACGACCACGTCGTCCGGGTGTGGCTGGTGACCCGGGTCGGTCGCGGGGTGCTCGCCCAGCCAATCCTCGAACGACCGGTACCGGCCGGCCGGGCCGAGCTGCAGGATCGTGCGCACGTGGGGCAGCTCGGCCTCGATGCCCGCCACCGTCTCGACGAACTCGGGCCCGACGACCAGGACCGGTGCCTCCGCGTGGTCGACGATGTAGGCGATCTCCGGTGCGGCCAGTCGCCAGTTGACCGGCAGCGCGACGGCGCCGCACTTCGCCGTGCCGAGCAGCACCTCGAGTACCGCCGGGTGGTTCTTGCTGAGCACCGCGACCCGATCGCCGGCCCGCACCCCGCCGGCGACCAGGCCGGCCGCGAGCTGGTCGGTGCGTTCCGCCAGGCGTGCATAGCTGAGCGTGGTGTCCTCGAAGCGGACGGCGGGATGCTCGGCACGGTCCTTGGCGTGGCTGCGAATCACACCGGCGAGGGTCGGTCCAGTCACGCTTCAGCTCCCGTCCTCGGTCCGCAATGACACTCTTCAGTGTAGTCACTACTGGTCGCTTAATGAAGCGAAGAAGTGCAATCGACCAGGAGTTTTCCGAATAATGTGACCAGTTGTCGCTTGACTGCGGACTTTGACGCTGGTTGACTCCGGTGCACTGGGCAGTGGGCGATCAGCAGGTCGAAACGGTGTCCCGCCAGGGTTCCTGCTCCGGCCCGGAGGAATCAGCGGAAAGGACAAAGCGCGTGAGCGATAACCAGACGCGGCGTGGCATCTACGAACGGATGTACCGCATCCTCACGGTCGACACCACGATGCGCGGCCTCATGATGAAAGGCACCATCTCGATCATCTACTACTCGCCACGGGGTCAGGAGGCGATCCCGTCGGCGGTCTCGGCCGCGCTGACCCAGGGCGACTACATCACCACGACCTACCGCGGCCTGCACGACACGTTGGCCAAGGGGGCGCCGGTCCGCGAGGTGATCGCCGAGATCATCGGCCGCTCCGGCGGCACCTGCAAGGGCAAGGGCGGGATCATGCACCTGTCCGACCCGCGCTGCGGTGTCATGGCCACGTCCGGCATCGTCGGCGGCTCCGTCCCGATCGCGAACGGGCTGGCGCTGCGCGCGCAGATGACGGGGAGCGACGCGGTCACGGTCGCGTACTTCGGGGACGGCGCGACGAACATCGGCGCGTTCCACGAGTCGCTGAACATGGCGGCGGTGTGGCGACTGCCGGTGGTGTTCGTGTGCCAGAACAACGAGTACGGCGAGTTCACCCCGCGCATGGAGTCGATGACCGTGAAACGGATCGCGGTGCGCGCCGACGCCTACGCGATACCGGGGGTGACCGTCGACGGCAACGACCCGGACGCGGTGTACGAGGCCGCGAGCGCCGCGGTCGCCCGCGCCAGGGCCGGTGAGGGCCCCACGCTGATCGAGGCGAACACCTACCGGTTCATGGGCCACATCTTCGGCGTGGACCAGATGGAGTACATGCCGAAGGAGGAGATGCAGGCCGCGCTGGCGAATGACCCGGTCCCGGCCTACCGCGCGCGGCTGGTCGCCGAGGGCATCGCCACCGAGGACGAGCTCGCCGCACTGGAGGCCGAGGTCAAGGCCGAGGTCACGGACGCCGTCGAGTTCGCGCTGGCCAGCCCGCCGCCCGACCCCGCCGAGACCTACACCGACGTCTACGCCGAGGCGGTGCCCGCATGACCGACAAGAAGACCACCATGGTGGCTGCCCTCGCCCAGACCCTGGACTGGGCCCTGGACACCGATCCGGACGTGTTCCTGATGGGTGAGGACATCATCGACCCGACGGGTGGCGCGTTCGGCATCACCAAGGGCTTGTCCACCAAGTACGGCCGGGAGCGGGTGCGCGAGACGCCCATCTCGGAACAGGCGATCATCGGCGCCGGCATCGGCTCGGCGATGCTCGGCGGCAAGCCGATCTGCGAGATCATGATCGCGGACTTCTACGCGGTGTGCCTCGACCAGGTAGCGAACCACGCCGCCAAGCTGCGGTACATGTCGGGCGGGCGCACCACGGTGCCGCTGGTCATCCGGGGCATGCTGTCCGGCGGCCTGAACTTCGCCGCGCAGCACAGCCAGTCGGTGGAGGCCTGGATGATCCACACTCCTGGCCTCAAGGTGGCGATGCCCGCGACACCCGCCGATGCGGCCGGCATCCTGCGGACCGCGATCGAGGACCCGGACCCGGTGGTGATCTTCGAGCCGGTCGGGCTGTACGGGGCGAGCGGGCCAGCTCCGGCGGGGGAGCACCGGGTCCCGCTCGGCAAGGCCTCGGTGGCCAGGGAGGGCGCCGACGTCACCGTCATCACCTACGGCGGCCAGGTGCCGAACGCACTCGCGGCCGCCGAGCAGGTCGCCGGTGAGGACATCTCCGTCGAGGTCGTCGACCTGCGCTGGCTGACGCCCTGGGACGAGCAGACCGTGCTGGAGTCGGTCCGCAAGACCACGCGCGCCGTCGTGGCGCACCAGGCGGTCAAACGCGCCGGCTTCGGGGCCGAGATCGCCTCGGTGCTGCAGGAGAAGCTGTGGGGCACGCTGCGCGCCCCGGTGCTGCGGGTCGCCGGCGCCAACACTCCGGTGCCGTTCGCCACCGAGCTGGAGCAGACCCACTTCCCCGGACCGGACGCCATCGCGGCGGCGGTTCGGCAGACGGTGAAGACCTGACGTCGCCGCCCACGAACGACCGAGCACGCCCGGGACGCCCAGCGCGCCCCGGGCGCTACCGTCTGCCCGCTCGCCAGCGCGAACGGTAGTGCCTGCTCAGCGGTTCTCTGGCGGAGTCGCCGCCCGGGCCGAACAGCACAAGGACGTCGACGACGAGCGAGGCGACGAGCAGCGCGCCACCGAGGAGGAGCGCGGAAGTGGTGAGCTGCTGGTGACCCACGACGACGACAGCCACTGCCATCACCAGAACCAGCAGGCTCATGCCGAAAGCCCTCCAGCCTCCCCGGGCAGGCTGCACGCTACCTGGGCATAGGGGTCGGCCGCCATGCTCACGGCCGTGCGGCCCACCCGTTTGACGGCTCTTACACCCCGGCGGCCGCCACCTCGGCGAGTACCGCGCGGGTCGCGAGGAACTCCTCGCCGCTGGTGCCGAACTCGGTGGCCGCGAAGTCCGTCGCGCCGGCCTCGGCCAACGCCGCGAGCGCGGTCCGCACCTGCTGGGCGTTGCCCACGATCGCGACGTCGCCGGGCCCCTGGGCGCCTTCGGCTTCCAGCACCGCGCGGTAGGACGGCAGCTGGCCGTACTGGCTGAGGACCCCGTTGATGACCGCGCGCACCCGCTCGGGCTGGTCGGTGACGCAGATCGGCAACCCGGCCACGATCCGTGGTGCCCGCCTCCCGGCCTCCGTCGCCGCCGCCCGCAACGCTGGGCTGATCGCCCGCGAGATGGTGCGCGGCCCGGATAGCCACAGGATCGTGCCGTCGGCCTGGCCGCCGGCAAGTCCGAGCATTCTCGGCCCCATCGCCGCCACCAACAGCGGGGGTGCCGTCGCCGAGCGGGCGCTGGTGGACAGGTCGTCCTCACCGGACCAGATGTCACCACGGACGGCGACCTTGCGGTCGGCCAACGCGTGGCCGAGCACCGCGAGGTACTCGGCCATGTGCTTGGCCGGCGCCCTGAACGGCACCTTGATGGCGTGCTCCACGATCTGCCGGTGCGCGAGCCCGATGCCGAGCGTGAGTCGGTTGCCGCAGGCCTCCTGGGTGGTGAGTGCCTGCGCGGCGAGCATCAGCGGGTGCCGCATCCAGGTCGGCACCACGGCGGTGCCCAACTCGATGCGTGAGGTCGCCCCGCCCGCCACGGCGTACACCGTGAGCACGTCGGGGATGGCCATCTGGCCCAGCCAGTAGGAGGCAAAACCGTCTCGTTCCGCCGTGACGGCGTGGTCCACCAGCCGACCCAGCGAGGCCCCGGTCGCGACGAGACTGGACCCGTTGATCCCGATCCGCATGCTGGCCGCGGCTACGAGGGGACCTGGCTGAACATCTCGACGCCGACCCCGGAGATCGCGCCGCCGTCCACGACGATGTCGGTGCCGGTGATGTACGAGCTCTCGTCGGAGGCCAGGAACAGCGCGGCGTCGGCGATCTCGTGAGCCTCGCCGATGCGCCCGAGCGGAGCCATCCGGGCGGACAGCCCCTCGATGTCGATGCCGGCCATGTCCGGGCAGTCCATCATCCGGGTGCGGGTGGCGCCGGGACACACGGTGTTGACCCGGATGCCGGCCCTGGCCAGCTCGAGCGCGGCGACCCTGGTCATGCCGCGCACCGCGTACTTGGCCGCCACGTACGCCACGAGCGTCGGGGTGCCCTGGTGGCCGTCGATGGAGGAGATGTTCACGATGGAGCCGCCACCGGCCGCGACCATCGCGCCGACCACGGCCTTCATGCCGAGGAACACGCCGATCTGGTTGACGTCGATGACCTCGCGGTAGATCTCCTCGGTCATGTTCGGGAGCGGTACCGCGCGCAGCACGCCGGCGTTGTTGACCAGCACGTCGACCTTGCCGAACCGCGCCGTCGCATCCTCCACGACGCGCGTCCAGTCGGCCTCGCGGGCGACGTCGAGCCGGGCGAACGCCGCCGAGGCGCCCAGCTCCTTGGCGAGCAGCTCACCTTCCTCCTCGACCACGTCGGTGACCAGGACCCGCGCGCCCTGCTCGACGAACCGCCGGCAGGTCGCCGCGCCCATGCCTCGAGCCGCGCCGCTCACGATGGCGACCTTGCCCCTGAGTCGATCGCTCATGATTTCTGCCTCTCTTCGTTCGAAGCGTGGAGTTAGCGGATCCGCGTCAGCGGGATGCTGGTGAACGCGCGGGTGAACGCGCTGCGGTCGAGGCGCAGCACGCTCTCGTCGAGCGAAAACGTCGGGAGCAATGGCGCCAACGCGGCCAGTGACTTGCGGCCCTCGATACGGCCGAGGTGCGCCCCGAGGCACACATGCACGCCGTGGCCGAACGCCAGGTTGTGGCCCCTGCGAGTGATGTCGAACCGGTGCGGGTCGGGGTACTGGCGAGGATCGCGGTTAGCCGCGGCGATCATGCACACCAGTGGTGAGCCGGCGGGGATCGTGGTGCCGTGCAGTACGACGTCCTCATTGGGCTCGCGGTAGACGAACTGCACCGGGCACGCCAGCCGCAGTGACTCCTCGCAGGCGCCGTCGATCAGCGACGGGTCGTCCAGCACGCCGGCTAGCTGGTCGGGGTGGCGCATCAGGTAGACGGCGGTGTTGCCGATCAGGCTCGTGGTGGTCTCGTTGGCCGCCGCCATCAGGATGAGGAGGAACAGCACGGCCTCGACGGCGGTGAGGGTGTCCACCTCCTCGGCCCGCACGATGTCGCTGATCAGGTCGTCGCCGGGGTTCTGTTTGCGCTCCTCGATCATCGGCAGGAACGCGCCCGCGAACTCCAGCAGCATTCCCAGCAGGTCCACCGCGGCGGCCGCCGTACCCCGCTGGGTGCCGTGCACACAGGCCGAGAGCACGTCCGACCAGCGCTTCAGGTCCGCGTGCCGCTCCCGGGGCAACCCCAGGATGTCGCCGATCACGCGGATCGGCACCGGCACCGCGAGCTGCGTGACCAGGTCGACCGGATCGACCGGGTCGGCGGCGGCGATCCGCTGGACGCAGTCGGCGACGATGGTGTCGATGCTCTGCTCCAGCGCGCGGATGCGCCGGGGCACGAAGCCGCGCGCCACGATGCTCCGCACCCGGGTGTGCAGTGGCGGGTCGATGCCGACGATCACGCTCGCCGACGCGAACTCGGCGACGTCGAACGGGATCGAGGCCACCAACTCCTGGAGCCGGCGCAGCATCTCCGGGTCCTGCTCGCCCTCGAGCCGGGGCGGGAAACCGATCAGCTCACCCTGGTTGGGCCTCGCCGAGTACAGCTCGTGGTCGCTCAGGATCTCCCGCACGTCGGCGTAGCGCGACACAACGTACTTGCCGTCGGGGAGCCGGTACACCGGGTGCTGCTCGACCAGCGCGTCGATCGTCTCCTCGGTGCGCTCGTCGCGCCACGTGACGTCCCACGGATTGAAGACGAAGGTGTCGGTCCGCACTGTCATGCCAGATCGCTCCATCCACCGGCGGTAAGCCCGGAGAGAGTGAAGCAAGCAAAGGCAGCAACAGTCAAGCGACAGTTGGTCACAAAAAGTGGTTTTGCGAGACTGCTTGGACGAGCGTGGGGTTTCAGTCCGGGGCCGCGGCGCCCTCCGCCCGGGTCGTGGTCTCGTCAGCTCGCAGCCGGATCCCGTAGAGCGCCAGTGCGGTGAGGTGGTCGAGAATCTGGTTCTTCGACGGTCGCGCGCGGCCCGCTGGCAGGAAGAGCATGTCCATGGTGGACATCGAGGCCACCATGCCGACGATCATGCGGATGGAGAGCTCCAGGTCCTTCTCGGAGAACCAGCCGCGTCGCCGAGCTTCCTGCTTGCCGATCTCGAAGACGTCGGCGAAGACCTTGTCCAGCACCTCGCGGGCTTCCCTTGCGGCCTCCTGGTCGAGCACCTCGACGGACGAGGCCAGCCCGAGTACGCCGTGGCGATGCGCGCGGAAACTGTCGTACATCTGCTCCACCATCGTGCGCATCAGCCGCTCAGCGGTCCACACCTCGATCTCCTGGGCGTTCCAGCTCGCCCGGAAGCCCTCCATGAGGTCGATGAACGGCTGCAGTTGCGAGGCGCGGAACAGATCGGACTTGCTGCCGAAGTGGCGGAAGATCAGCGTTCGTGCAACGCCGGCCTCCGCGGCGATGTCGTCGGTGGTCGTAGCCGCATAGCCCTTGCGGGCGAAAACCGCGGCCGCGGCGTCCAAGAGCAGCTCTCGGACCTCCGACGTGCGACGTCGAGTACGGGGCGGCTTCGTCATGCCCAAACGGTATATGGTCAACCCCTCTTCCGTTAAGCTACCAACAGTCGCTAAAGTCCCGGACGGCCCGCTCGCTCACTGGAGGTTCAGCAATGACGGTGACCCACCAACCCGGCGCGATCGAGGCGGAGATTGCCAACGGACGGCTGCCCACCCTCCGCCCTTCGGCGCCGACGGACCTGCTACCCAAGGAGCGCTACCTGTCGGCGGACTTCCAGCTCGCCGAGCTGACCAGGATGTGGTCGCGGGTCTGGCAGATCGCGTGCATGGACTCCGAGATACCCGAGGTCGGCGACTACTACGAGTACCGGATCGGGCGGGAATCCGTCCTCGTCGTTCGCGTCGAGGCGGATCTGATCAAGGCGTACCACAACGTCTGCCAGCACCGGGGCCGTCCGCTCAAGCAGGGCTGCGGCAACGCGGAGCGACTCCAGTGCCCGTACCACGGCTGGACGTGGCAGCTGGACGGCTCGCTGGCGAGCGTGCCGGAGCGCCGGGAGTTCTGCCCGTTCAGCGACCGGGACGTCGCGCTGCCGGAGGTCCGGGTCGGGCGGTGGGAGCAGTTCGTCTTCGTCAACCTGGATCCGGACGCGCGCCCGCTGGAGGAGTACCTCGGCGACATCCCCCGGCGGCTGGAGCCCTACCGGCTGTCGCGGCAGCACAAGTGGTGGTCCCGTTCCACGGTCGTCCCGGTGAACTGGAAGATCGCGCTGGACGCCTTCCAGGAGGACTACCACGCGCGCTACATCCACCCGGAGACGATCAGCTTCGCCGACTACACCGAGAACCCGATCGAGCTGATCGGTGACCACTCGATGCTGGCGGCGCGCTTCGGTATGCCGGACCGGCTGTTGGAGCAGGTGCCCGACATCGAGGACACGCTGGACGCGATGCAGTGGACGTTCGACGCGTTCGGCGAGGACACCGCGCTGATCGCCGCGCTGCGCCAGATGGACCTGCCGGACGGCACGCCACTGCGCGATGTGCTCATCCCGCTGATCAAGGCTGGGATGGCACAGGCCGGCATCGACGTCACCGAGCTGACGGATACCCAGCTCGTCGACGACTACGAGTGGTTCCTCTTCCCGAACATCCAGATCCACACGCTGTCCTTCGGCTCGTGGATGTTCCGGATGCGGCCGAACGGCCTGGACCCGGAGTCGATGATTTTCGACATGTGGTACCTGCATAAGGTGCCGGACGGGAGCGAGCTGCCGCCGCCCGCGGAGAACGTCCACGTCCCCCAGGGGGAGTCCTGCGGCGCGGTGATGGACCAGGACTTCAACAACATCGCGATCCAGCAGCGCGGCCTGCACTCGGCGGGGTTCAAGGGGTTCCGGCTCAGCGCGATGGAAGCGCGCATCGTGCACATGAACGAGACCCTCGACCGCTACCTGGAGGGGTGAGCTCGTGTCCCAGTCCCCGATAACACCTGCCCCGGTCCCGCCGTCGGCGTACAGCGCCCTGCCGATGGCGGTGATCGGCACCGGCCCCGCGGGTCTCGGTGCCGCGTGGCGGCTGCGTCAGGCGGGCCACCCGGTCACCCTGTTCGAGCGCAACAGCGAGCTCGGCGGCCGCATGCGCACGGTCAAACGAGACGGCTTCCAGGTCGAGGACGGCCCCAGCCAGATCGCGGGCAGCTACACCCGGTTCATCCAGATTCTGCGCGAGTCCGGTCTCGGCGACCAGCTGATCCCGGCCTCGACCGTGCTAGCGATGCTGGACAAGGACGGCGCGCAGCACGATTTCGCCGTCGAGCGGATCCACCTCGACATGGTGAAGACCCGGCTTATCAGCCTGCGCGAGAAGCTCGACCTGGCCAAGATCGCCATCGACGTGCTGAAGTACCGGAAGAGGCTCGACGTCGAGGACCTGTCCAAGCTGCCCGAGCTGGACGGAATGTCCGCCGAGCAGTACGGCAGGAAACGCCTGGGCAATGGCGTCTACGAGAACTTCGTCGACCCGGTGATCCGAGGCTTCGTCGGCACGGCGCCCAACACGGTCGCGGCGGCCGACATGGTGTGGGTGTTCGCCACGTTCATGAAGCTGCAGAAGTACTACGCGATCCGCGACGGCATGCAGGCCTACGCCGAGCATCTGGGCAGGTTCTTCCACAAGCACCTGAACGCCGAGGTCACGGCCGTCGACGAGCGCGCCGACGAGGTCGACGTCACCTGGCGCGACGCGGCGGGCGACCAGCACACGCAGAGCTTCGCCGGCGTGGTCGTCGCGACCCTGCCCAAGGGCGCTGCCAAGATCCACAACGGGCTGGACGCCTGGCGGCGCGACTGGCTGGCGAACAAGGTCGACAACGCCACCATCGTGCAGGCCCACGTCGCGCTGGACAGCCCGCCGGCGTCATCCGCTTCGATGGTCTACTCCACCGAGGTCTCCAACCAGACCAAGGTGCTGGCCATCAACCTCGAGCACAACAAGGCGCCGGGGCGGGTACCCCCGGGCAAGGCCATCGCCACGATCTTCGGCTCCGACGTGTGGAGCAAGCAGGTCCTCGAGGAAGACGACGAGGAAATGCTGATCAAGGAGCTCATCGAGGCCGCGGAACCGATGGTGCCCGGCGTCGGGGACGGCGTGCTGTTCACCCAGTTGACCCGGTGGCCGTATTCGTGGGCAAAGAGCTACCCCGGCTACTGGCAGGGCATGCGCGAGTTCAACCGGATCAGCGCGCGGGAGGACCGGCTGGTCCGGCTCGCCGGTGACTACTTCTGCGTGACCAGCCTCAATGTGGCGACCGCATCCGGTGAGCGCGCCGCTCGGCAGCTCATCGACGTTCGCCGGCCCCGCTGAGACAGGAGAGCACATCGATGGCCGATCTCGTCGTACCCCGCCTCGGGGTGAGCGTGACGGAGGTGACGATCGTCGAGTGGTTGGCTGAGGACGGCGCGACCGTGAAGGCCGGCGACTCGATCCTCACCGTCGCCACCGACAAGACCGAGGTGGAGATCGAGGCGGTCGCCGACGGTGTGTTGCGCCACCGCGCGGCCCCGGAGGAGGACTACCCGGTCGGTGCCGTCATCGGCGCGATCGACTAGCCCGTGCTCGGGCGCCCGCCCCGGTGCGGCCGACCTTCGGCAATCGGTCTGTTAATTGTGTTGCCTGTGTGCGAGGCTGTGCTCGCCGGCATTCGCGCAAACTGTGCTGTTACCTTTGTTCTCGGTCTTTCCCGAAGATTCTATTGAGCCTCGCTGCCCCGGTCGGGAAGAAAAAATCTCCCGATATGGCGCGTAACCCGAGTCGGCACGTGTCGTTGAGCATAGTAGGCGACTCTCGGTAGCTTCGGAGGCTTCATGATCGAGTATCTGGCTGACGACTTCTAAGGATTCGTCGCTCTGTCGATATGGCATCCGAGCGGAGAGCGCTGGGCCGCGCCGGCGAAAGATCTTTCTGTGCACCCGGCGTTGGCCCGACCATTCCTGGCCGACCATGGGGCGAGGTTTGTAGGTTGGGAACCAAAGGCTTTACTCAGGGGCAGGTTCAACGATGAACACGCAGTATCCGCCGAACGTATCGGCAAAGACACCGCGTCGTCGAAATCAAGGACCCGTAGTGGTGGCGGCTATTCCTAGGCCGATCCTCTATCCGGTCGCCGAGGCCGGCGCGATGGCTCAGCTGGGTTGTTCGATCCTGTGGAGCGCGGTGCGCAGGCCGGTCGGCTACTGGCACGCGGTGCTGGACGAGGTCTACGGCGTGCTGAAGCTGTGCTGGTTTCCACTGGTCCTCGCGGTGTCGTCGTTCGGCATGATGGTGGCGATCCTCGGTCTGAACTTCACCACGTTGTTGGGCGCGAACAATCGGTACGGCCAGTACTTCTTCATCGTCAACATCCGCGAGTTCTCGCCTTGGATCAACTCGATGGTCGTCGCCGGCATCGTGGGCGCGGCGCTGACGGCGGACCTCGGCGCACGGAAGGTGCGCGAAGAGCTCGACGCGCTCGAGATTCTCGGGGTCGACTCGTTGCGTGAGCTCGTTCTGCCTCGGGTGCTCGCGGCGATCGTGATGACGTGTCTTTTCGGTGTCGTCTCCATTCTGATCGGCATCATCACGGGCCTCATTGGCTCGGTCCTGATCGGGAAGGTACCGGCCGGTGAGTACCTGGCCACCCTTTTCGCCAACCTGACCACGGTAGAGCTGTGGACATCGCTACTGAAGAGTGCGCTATTCGGCCTGATCATCGGGGTGGTCTGCTCCTACAAGGGAGTGAGCTGCAGTGGTGGCTCGATGGGTGTCGGGCGAGCCGTCAACCAGGCGGTGGTGATCTCGTTCGTGCTGATCTTCATCGTCGACTTTTTCTTCGTTTCGATCATGCTCGGCCTCGCGCCAGAGCTGCAGACCGTGCGGTGAGGACGGGCAGATGAACACAGGGCGCGAGAACGAGACCGACCAGCGGGGGTCGTCGGTCGCGGTAGCCGAGGGCGACGAGGCCGGCAGGCGACCGAAGAGGCTGCTCTCGGCGGTGGAGAACGCGGCCGACATGGCGAGCTTCGGTGTCGATGCACTGCGCTCGCTCGGTGGAGCGCGGCGGTTCGGTTCGGAGATCCTCCGCCAGACCGGAATCGTCATCCTCTCCAGTGGCATGGTGATCTGGCTGATGGAGTTCGTGATCGGCGCGGTATTCGCCGTTCAGGGCAACTACATCTCCAGCCAGTTCGGCGCCAAGGGCTACGTGGGGGTCTTTCCGGCACTCGGCGGGTTGCGCGCGACAGCCCCGGAAATGTGGGGCTGGATTCTTTCGGCCAAGGTCGGTTGCGGCCTCGTGGCCGAGCTCGGTTCCATGCGAATCAGCGAAGAAATCGATGCCCTGGAAGTCATGGGTATTCCACCCAAGCCGTATCTAGTGGGCACGCGAATTCTGGCCGCATGGATCGCGATGCCTTTTTTGTACCTCGTTGGTCTGGGTCTTTCCCATGTGGGGTCCTATCTGGTCATCATCTACATGCTGAAGACAGTTTCCGTGGGCGGTTTCTTCCATGTGTTCTGGGCATTCCAGAGCCCGGTTGACCTGCTCTTCTCGATGCTGTGGATGTTGATCCTCGGTACGCTGATCGTGCTGGTGTCCTGCTATTTCGGCTATACCGCGCGCGGGGGGCCGGTTGGTGTCGGGCAGAACACCGCGCGGTCGATGGTGGTCAACATGGTTCTGGTCAGCGTGATCGGCATGTTCTGTCAGCAGCTGTTCTGGGGTGGCTTCCCCAACGCGCCGATCGGGAACTGAAGCGATGGCAATCAGTATTTCTTCTGGTCGTCGACCGGTCCTCAACTCGGCGATCATTCTGCTCGCGGTGCTGGTGGTGGCCGTCTGGATCGTGGTGCTCGCCGGAGGCCGAGGTGGCTACACGGTGCGGGTGGTGTTGCCGGAGGCCATCGGCCTCTATGACGGCAGCCCCATGCAGATCAACGGCGCGAATTCCGGGTCCGTCGAATCGTTGGTGACCCGAGGTGACAACGCCATCGCCACGGTGCGGGTGGACTCAGCGCACGCACCGCTGCACGCCGGTTCCACGGTGACCGTCGACTACCGCTCGGTGCTTGGCGAGCGGTACGTCAAGATCGAGCCGGGACCGGCGGGCAACCCGGCGCTGCCCAGCGGCAGCTTGGTCGAGGCCGGTCCCTCGCAGGTGACCGTGGAGGACCTGCTGGAGGCACTCGACCCGGCAACCCGCGCCACGGTGCGGTCACTGGTGCCCGAGCTCGCCCAGACCCTGGACGGTAGGGAGCAGGACCTCAACGCCACCGTCGAGCAGGCCGGGCCGACCGTCGAGGCCTTGGGGCAGGTGATGGCCGCGGTGGGTCAGGACGGCCCGGCCATCCACGAGCTGGTCGGCAACCTCCGCAAGGTGGTCGATGTGCTGGCGCAGCGGCGCGGCCAGTTGTCCGGCTCGCTGGCCAATCTGAGCACGGTGACCACGTCGGTCGCGGCCAAGCAGCGCCAGATCGCCGAGTCGGTCGGCCAGCTGCCGGCCACGCTGCGGCAGGCCAGCCACACGCTCGGGCAATTCGTGCCGACGGCCGACGCCGTGGTTCCGTTGCTCGACCGGCTTCGCCCCGGTGTGGCCCGGCTGCCGTCCGTGGCGGCGAACCTGCGCCCGGTCCTGAGTGACTTGCGCCCGGCCGTAGCCGATCTTCGGCCACTCCTCATTGACGGGCACGACCTGTTCGGCCACACGCCCGCGTTCTTGGACGCCGGGACCGGCGAGTCCGGGGCGGTCCGCCAGCTCACCACGACGGTGAGCCAGCTGGACACCCCGATTGCCTTCCTGCGGCCGTACACGCCGGAGCTCATGGGTTTTTTCACCACCTGGCGAACGGTGTTCAGCAACTACGACTCGCAGGGCCATTTCGTCCGCGCCTACCTGCGCAACAGCGCCAACACCATCCACGGCCTACCCACCCCGGTGCCGGGAAGTTCGAGCAACGTGATGCCGCCGCCGGGCTCGATCGTGCGCGAGCCGTGGACGGACGCGGACGGGGACGGGATGCACTGATGGGTACCACTCGCCACTCGGCACGCAGGGTCGTGTTCGTCGGCCTCGTGCTCGCGCTGCTCGCCGGCACCGCGCTGGTCGTGCTGCGCAACCGCCCCGCTCAGCCGACCGTGGTCGCGATGTTCGCGGACGCCAGCCCGCTGCGCGTCGGCAACACGGTGCAGGCGCACGGCGTCAAGATCGGCCAGATCCGGGGCATCAGCCTGGACCACGGCAGCGCGCGGGTCGTGCTGCGCCTGGACGAGAAGGTCCCGGTGCACGTCGACGCGCGGGCCACCATCCGCCCGGTCTCGCTACTCGGCGAACGCTACGTGGATCTCGACGCCGGCACCGACACCGCGCCCCTGGCGCCCGACGGCGGCGTGATCCCGCTCGCCCGGACCGCCTCGTCGGTCGACCTCGACCAGGTCCTCGACTCGCTCGACGACCCGACCTCGACCGCGTTGGCGGCCATGGTCACCACACTGGGCACCGGGATGACCGGCAACGGCAAGAACCTGCGCGACGCGCTGGCCGCCGTGGACCCGGCACTGCGCCGGACCGACAAGTTGGTGGAGGTCCTCAACCAGCAGAACACCGCGTTGAACAGCCTGGTCGACCTCGCCAGCCCGGTGGCGGCGGCGGTGGCCAGCAACAAGGGCGCCGACCTGGACGGCATGGTGGACCAGGCCCAGCAGACCCTCGGCACGGTCGCGGCCAAGCGCGAGCAGCTCACCGCGAGCCTGAACGAGCTGCCGGCCAGCCTGGAGAAGGCTCGACGCACCTTTTACACGCTCGGGGGGCTGGCCGACCAGCTCACCCCGACGCTGCACTCCCTGCGCCCGCTCACCGGCAACCTCCGCGATGTGGCGACCGAGCTGCACTCCTTCGCGGACGCGGCCGACCCGGCAGTGACGTCGCTGAAGCCGGTGCTCACCAAGGCCCGCTCGATGCTCGACGAGGCCCGCCCAGTGGCCGCTGACCTGCACGAAGGCAGCGGAGACCTGCGGGAGGCGAGCCAGGGTCTGGGCGCGGTGGGCGGAACGCTGGCCGACCAGATGGACAACGTGGTGTCGTTCCTGACCGGCTGGGCGCTGTGCACCAACGGCTACGACTCGGTCGGTCATTACTTCCGCGCGTACCTCACGATCGACAGCAATACCGCCGGCAAGGTCCTGCCCGACCTGCTGCCCGGCTCGGCAGAGGCGATCCAGCGCCTCGCGCCACTGAACCGACCTCCGGGCGTCGGGCTGGACAAGATCGGTGGCCGGCCACCGGACCAGGCGCCGCCGCCCGTCGCGCCGCCGCTGCTCGGTGGGGCGCTGTCCGGTCAGCACCGCCAGCCCGGTCAACCCACGGACCCACCGCCCGTGCCGGGTGAGCCGTGGTCGACACCGAAGTCAGGACCCGGTTCCGGCGGTGCCACCGACGCCACCGGGCTGACACCCGCCCAGGAGGGTGACATGTTCGACCAACTACTCGGGGGCGGACGTTGAGCCCTCTGACCACCCGCACCATTCATCGCAAGCGGGCCCAATCGTTCTACGCCGGACTCGGTGTGATCGCAGTGGTCGCGGTGATCAGCTACGTCGCCCTGACCGCGCAGCACGGGCCGCCGCTGGCCACGCACACCTACGTGGACGTCGCGTTCGACAACGTCGGCCAGCTCGATACGGCTGCCGACGTGCGGCAGAACAGCGTGCGGATCGGCCAGGTGCAGGCCATCCGATACGAGCCGGGTCGCGCTCTGGTCACGCTGGCGTTGGACGGTGACCGCCCGGTCTACCGGGACGCGCACGCCGCCATGTGGGACCAGTCCGCGCTCGGCCAGAAGTTCGTGGAGCTGGAGCCGGGACATCCGGAGGCGGGTCGGCTGGGTCCCGGTGAGGTACTGCCGTCCTCGCACACCGAGTCGGCGGCCGACATCGACAGCGTGCTGAACGTGTTCGACCCGGCCACCAGGGCCGCTCTGACCACGAGCGTCCGCTCGCTCGGCCTGGGCATGGCCGGCGAGGGCCCGGGCCTGCGGGACTTCATCGGGCACGCGCCGGAGCTGTTGGCCGATACCGGCACGCTGAGTGAGGCGCTCGCCGACGACCGCACCAACCTGGGCGGCGTATTCGAGGCTGGCCAGCACCTGGCCGCTCAGTTCACCGGGCGCGAGCAGGAGCTCACCACGCTCGTCCGACAGACCAGCGCGACGCTCGCCGCGGTCAACACCGATGGCACCCAGCCGCTGCGGGCGGCGGTCGACAAGCTGCCCGGGACGTTGGCGGACTTCCAGACGATCCTGGATTCGCTGCAGTCGCCGGTCAGCGACGCCGAGGCGGCGGTTCGCACGGTGCGCGACGGCACCGACGCGCTCGGCATGGCCACCCCGGCCGTGCGCGACGTGTTCCGGGAGGCGCCGAGGCCGCTGCACCGCATTCCCGAGGTATCCGAGGACGCCAAGCCCGCGCTGGAAGGGCTGGATTCGGCCTTCCACGACGCCCGGCCGCTGGCCCCCAGGTTGTCCGAGGGATTCCGGGGACTCCGGGGGTTCCTCGACGGGCTCGCCCCGTACAGCCCCGACATCAACCAGTTCTTCACCGACGGCCCGGACATTTTCCGCGACGGGGAGAACCCGTCGACGCACTACCTGGCGGTCGCGGCTGGGCCGGTCAACTCCTCGTTCGCGGCCGACGCGACCCCGTGCGCGGTCAACAACTACCCGACGCCGGGCGGCGGCGCCTGGCGGGACCACGCCATGCCGGGCGTCGGGCTGGTGTGCACCACCAGCCAGCGCACCGGGCCGTCACTGGGCAAAGGTCCGGCCTACGGTGCCCTGCCGCTGCCACTGGGCCCGACGGGGCACTCGGACAACGACGAGGGCGTGGGTGGTCGGTGATGGCGTCCACATCGGCGGATCGGCGCCGGCTGATGACCGGACTGGGGCTTCTGACCCTGGTGCTCGCGTTGCTGGTCGGGGTCTTCTACAAGCAGGCGTTCCTCGCCTGGATCCGGCCGGGCGAGACCATTCAGGTCGAGTTCGCCAGGGCCTACAAGCTGGATGCCGCGGAGAGCGCGGTGAAGATCGCCGGTAGCCCGGTGGGTGTGGTCGAGTCGGTGGAACAAACCGATCAGGACACCTCGCTGGTCACCCTCAAGGTCGACAAAGGCACCCGGGACCTGCTCGGGGAGGCGCCGACCGCGCTGGTGCGACCGACCACCGTCCTCGGCGGCCGCTACTTCGTCGAGCTGCGCCCTGGCGGCCCGCCGGGCGAGTTCACCGAGGCGCGCATCCCGATGAGCCGGGCCAAAACCCCGGTGGAGCTCAACGAGGTGCTCGAGGCGCTGCAGCCGCGCGCCATCCAAGGGCTGCGCGGCACCCTCACCGAGGTCGACCAGACATTGCGCGCCGGTGGTTCGTCGGCGTTGCGTGACTTCGCCACCGCCGCGCCCGCGCCGCTGCGCTCGATCGGCTCGGTGCTGGCCGCCGCGCGGGGCAACGAGCCCGACGTCGACCTTGCCCGGCTCGTGTCTGACTCGGACAAGGCGGCTAGGGCCGTACTCGCCCGTGAGGGTCAGCTCGGGGACATCGTGCGCTCCCTCGACGTCACGACCGGTGCGCTGGCCAGGCAGAGCCAGCCGTTCGCGGAGGGCATCGGCAACCTGCCCGGCGCGTTGACCGCGATCGACGTCGCGGCGCGCCGGGTCAGCGTCACGCTGGACAAGCTGCGCGACACCGCGCCGCGCCTTGGGGACACAGCCGACGAGTTCGACCCGCTCATGGCGCGCCTGGACCCGATGCTCGACCGGCTGCGTCCGGTGAGCGACCGGCTGCCAGGGGTGCTGCGGGACGCGCGGCCGCTCGTGCACGACTTGATTCCGGTCAGCATCCGTGGCCGCCAGGTGTTCGACGACCTGCGTGGCCCGGTGCTGGACCGGGTCAACGGCCCGGTCACCCAGACGCTCAACACCAAGTGGACGGGTACCGGCCGGTTCGCCGGCGGCGGCAACAACGGCAACACCGTCTACCAGCAGATCGCCGCGATGATCTCGAACGTCGCGAACAGCACGGTGCAGCACGACCAGAACGGGTCCGCGATCAACTTCGAGCTCGGGGAGGGGCCGTCGATGCTCGACGGTCTGCCGTTCGCGCTCGACGACCGAACCCATCGGCTTGACGGTATTGGAGGGCCGCCGCGATGATCGCTCCGCGCGGTAACCGAGACGGTGATCAGACCGACGAGTTCAACGCCGTGCCGCCGATCGCGCGGGCGCACCGTTCCCGGCTGTCTCGGCGGAAGCGGTTGGCGCTGGCCTGGACTCGGTTGCGCACCGTGCCCGGGATGTTCCGCGACGTCGCCGCGCTCGTGGTCGTCGCTGCGCTCGGGCTGGCCGCGCTCGGGATCATCCTGGCCAACGAGGACGTGCGCTGGCCGTGGCAGCCCGATCGGATCATCATCCGAGCCGAGGTGGCCGACGCGGCGGCGGTAAACCCCTCGAAGAACCAGGAGGTGCGCATCGCCGGGGTGGTCGTCGGCTCGATCGTCGGGGCCGAACCCACCGCGCGCGGCACCAGCATCCTCACCCTCGCCGTCGACCGGGGCAACACCGTCTACGACAACGCCCAGGTGGTGCTGCGCCCGGAGAACCCGCTCAACCAGATGTACATCGTGCTCGACCCGGGTGGACCTCCCGGGCAACCATTGGCCTCGGGCGGCCTCATCCCGATCGGCCAGACGCACCGCCCCGTGCAGGCCGACGAGATCTTCTACAAGCTCGACGCGCACAGTCGGCAGGCTCTGACGATGCTGCTGTCCCAGGCGGACACCGCGCTCGCCGATGCGCCCCGCACGGTGCCGGCCGCACTACGACGGACGACCAGCACGGTGACCGACGTGAAGCCGGTCGCGGACGCTCTTGCCGCCCGGCGCGCGAAGCTCGCTACGCTGGTCTCGTCGTTCTCCCAGATTGCCGGTGCTGTCGGGGACAACGACGAGCGCCTCGCCGCCCTGATGAGCTCGGCCCAGACGACGCTGGACGTGCTGGCGCGAAGCGACACCCAGCTGCAGTCCTCATTGGCCGCGCTGCCGGGCGCGACCGACGCGTTGCACACTTCGCTCAATCAGGTTGCCGACCTCACCGATGAACTCGACCCGGCGGTCGACAACCTGCGGCGCGCCAGCGACGAGCTGCCCCCGGCGCTGGACCGACTGAACGACACCGTGCAAACCGTGGACGGTCTGCTGCCGGTCGCGCGTCAGGTGGTGGATCGAGCCGCTCCGACGCTGGCCGACCTGCGGCCGGTCATTCACGACGTCAGCGGCGGGCTGGACGACATCGCGCCGTTCACCCACAAGCTCGACTCGGCAACCAAGGCGCTGGTCCCGGGCTTAGACGGATTGTCGGCGTTCTTCTACAACAACAGTGGGATCTTCCAGCCGTCCGACGCGCACGGCGGCTGGGGCCGGGGCCAGCTCGACGTCAACATCAGCAGCCCATTCGGCAACGCGCATCGGGGAGGTTCCAACAAATGAACGGGCGACTCCTCGAAGCCTCGCCGCGCAGATTGGCGACCGTGTTGGCGTTCGCCGGCGCCTGCGTGGTGTTCGTCGGCTACATGTGGCTGAACGCGGGCGGGTCGATCCTGGGATTCAACAACCTGTCCGGTTACCGGTTCAGCGCGCAGGTCACCGACGCCGACAATCTGGTCAACTTCTCCGATGTCTCGATCGCCGGCGTCGAGGTAGGCAAGATCGACAAAATGGAACAGCTGCCGGACCTGGTGCGCCTGGACGTCGTGCTCGATAAGGACGTGCCCACCCTGCATCAGGGCGTCACGGTCCAGGTCAGCGAGAAGTCCCTGGCCGGGCAGTCCTACCTGCGCATCGTCGACGGCACCGGGCCCGAACTGCCGGACGGAACGGTCCTGCCACTCTCGGCGAGCAAGCCGAGTGTCCAGCTGCGTGACGTTCTCGCTGGTCTGCCCGCGCCGACCAGAGAGGCGCTCGGGGCGACCATCCGGTCGGCCGGGCAAGCCACGACGGGACGGCAGAACGACGTGCACGCCGCGTTCGACGGGCTCGCGCGGCTCGGGGCCGGCGGTTATACGGCGTTGGACGCGCTGGCGGCTCAGGGGGAGGACATCCGGCAGCTTGGAGGAGAACTCACCACGGTGCTCACGGCGCTGGACAGCGGCCAGCGCGACCTGGAAAAGGCCGTTCGGGGCACCGGGGACATCGTGTCGGCGACGGCGGGCCAGCAGGCGCCACTGCAGGAATCGATGCGGTTGTTGCCTGGGTTCCTCGACCAGATTCACGGTGCCACCCCGGGCTTCACCCGCTTGGCAGGGGCGCTCGACCCGATCGCGCGTGACCTGCGCACCTCGGCGCCCGACCTCAATGACGCCCTCGTCCAGCTCCCGGATTTGACCGACGACCTGCGCGGGCTGGTCGACCCGCTGGACGGCACGCTGAATCGTGCACCGGAGACGCTACGGCGGATCGGCCCGTTCGCTGACGACGTCGAGGGGCTCATCCCGCCACTGCGTACGGTCATGCAGGACGTCAACCCGGTTCTGGGCTATGCCCATCCGTACGGCCGCGAGCTCGGCGCGTTCATCGCCAACTTCGGCGCCGCGTTCGCGACGGTCGACACCTACGGTCGGCACCGACTGCGCCTGCAGCCGGTGGAAAGCGAGTTCGGCGTGGCCGGTACCGGCCCGCTCGGCCTGCGCGACGGCCTGACCAGCGTGTTCAACCCCCTGCCGGCGGCGAACCGGGGGTCCGATCTCGGCCCGTGGGCGGGGCCATATCCCCGGATCGAGCGGCAGCCGAAATGATGCGGCGCCGGCTAGTGAGCGTCCGGCACGTGCGCTGGCAGGCGCCGAGGGTGTGGGGCGCGCTCGTGCTGATCGTGCTGATCGGGGGAGTCACCGTGCTGGGCCTGGCCCGATTGCGGCTGGACACCAGCATGTCGTCCCTGCTGACCAGCGGTGACCCGGCACTGGAGGCGCTCGGTGAGCGGGACCGGTCCTTCGGCGCGGACCCGATTGCCGTGCTGCTGGAGTCGCCGACGCCGAGAGGGTTCCTGGTGGACCAGGCCGGCGCCGCCGGCCCGGAGGGCGGTCGGCTGCCCCGGCTGCTCGAGCTGGAGGGCAAGCTCGCGGAGTTGCCTGACGTCGCGGCGGCGTACGGGCCCGCGACCGTGCTCAACCAGCTGGCTGCGTCCGCCCAGAATCTGCTCGCGCAGATCGGGGGCCGACGCGACGGGCTGGCCGAACAGACCAAACAGCGTGCCGAGGCGGCTGGCAAGACGCCGGCGCAGGCCGAGTCGGACGCGGTGGCGGCCCTCGCGGAGTTCGACAAGCGGTACGGCAGCCTACTCGCGCTCGGCATGCGGGCCGGGTTGCCGACGCTGCGCAACCCCGACTTCGTCACCGGGGTGATCTACGACCAGGCCGGTAACCCGCGCCCGCAGTGGCGGTTCGTGGTGCCTACAACCAACTCCGTCGCGATCCTGGTGCGCCCCCGCGAGGACATGGACCAGGTGGCAACCCAACACCTCGTCACCTCGGTGCGCGGACTGGTCGAGCAGGCCGGACTCGGGCAGAGCCGGGTGACCGTCACCGGAGTCCCCGCGCTCACCGCCCAGGCGACCGACCGGGTCCGCACCGAGCTGCCCTATCTCGCCGCGCTTGCGTTAGTGGTATGCGCCTTGGTCCTGCTGCTGACCCCCTGGCTGCGCGGCGGCCGCCTGCGCCGGCTCCTGCCGCTGGCGCTGACCCTGCTGAGCGGCGCGCTGGTGTTGGCGGCCATCGGCTGGTCCGGCGCCAGCATGTCGCTGGCGATAGTCGCGTTCGCGCCGATCGTCCTGGGCTGTGGCAGCGATTTCGCCGTGTACCTGACCCTGCGGGCGGACCGGCGCACAGTGGTGGTGACCGCGCTGGCCAGCGCCGCGTCGGCGGCGTCGCTAGTGTTCTCACCGCTGCCGTTCACCCGGGGCCTCGGTCTCGCGCTCGGAGCCGGCTTGCTCGTGGTCACCGGGCTCGGGCTCTGGTTGACCGGCCGCCGTTCGCCGCTGCCGTCGTTGTTCGCGGTGCGCGACGGTGACGCCACCTCAGCACACGAAGAGTTCGGCACGCCGCCGGCTCCACCACCCTGCGCAACGAGGCGTTGGGTACGGATCACGGCGTTGGTCTCGGCGCTTGTCGTCGCCGCGATCGGCTGGGCCGGGCTCGCCCGACTGCCCGTCGAGGCGAATCCGATGCAGCTGGCGCGGGGCTTGCCGGAGATGGGCGACGCCGCGCACGCGGAAGCGTTGATGGGCTCCTCGAGCGAGGTCGGATTGCTCGTCAGCGCGCCGAATGTCCTGACCCCGGCGGTACTGGACTGGTCTCGCCGCGCGGAGACAGCCGTGCTGGCCGAGGTCGGCGACCAGCTGCGCCCGGTCCTCACGATGCCCGACCTGCTGCGCTTTCTGGGCACCCAGGCCACGCAGGCGGAGATTGATTCGGCGCTCCAGCTCCTGCCCACCTACCTGACCCATGCCGTCGTCCGGTACGACCGGAGCCAGGCGGTGATGATCTTCGGTGCCAAGCTGGATGATCTCGGCACGCTGCGCGCGGTGCTCGACAATGCGCGGGCGGCGCTACCACCCGTGCCGCCGGGCGTGCGCGCCGAGTTCGTCGGTCTACCGGTGGTGGCAGTGCACGGCGCTGAGCTGCTCGCCAGCGACCGGTATCTGACCAGCACCCTCGGAGTGCTGGCCGCCGCGGTGGTGCTGGCTCTCGGGCTGCGCCGGCGCGGTGACGCGGTTCGGGCGCTTGGAGCGGGCTTGCTCTCGACCGGTTGGGGGCTCGCGGTGTTGACGGCGCTGGGCATGTCGGTGAGCCCGTTGACCGCCGCGCTCGGTTCGTTGGCAACCGTCACCGCCACCGAGTTCACGGTGCTGCTCGCGGCGGCGACCCGACACGGTCGAACCGATCTGCGGATGGCGGTGCTGACCGCGGGGCTGGCCGCGACGGGCGGGTACCTGAGCCTGGTGGTGTCCCAGTTGCAGTTGTTGAGCCAGTTCGGGCTGCTGCTGGCGGTGGTGGTCGGGTTGTCGTACCTGGCGGGGCGGCTGGTCGTGTGGGCGTCGGTGGCACCGGAGACACCCGCTCCGGCAAGCGACGCGGCTCTCGAACCTGTCCCGAGGCCCGACCGCGAAGCGAACCGCCTCACCGCCCAGCGCTGACTCCGCCACCCGCGCGGCCTGGAAAGGCGGTCGCCTCTAGTCGACCGGCCGTACACCTTTTCTGCGTACCGTGACCTGCCCGGTCACTCTGGTCCGGCAGGCCAGTCGGGCTCGCGGCTCGTTGGCTTTCATTCCGGTCGCAAGGCGCGCGGTTTCGTCCGCTGATCGTGCCGACAAGGCGGCCGGGTCGCCTTCCACGACCATGTAGCAAATACCGCACTCACAGTCACCGCCGCAGAGCGATGGCCACCGCAATCCGTGTCGTGTCGCCGCATGGAACACGGTCTCGCCAGCCCGTACGGCGAAGGTAATCCCGGCGGGCAACACCGTGACTCGCCCTACCGCCGCCAGCTGCGGATCCATGGCGGCCTCCGGTCAGTGAGTTATGCGACTAGTGGTCGCTAGGAGCAGTTGAACTGGAGCATACACACCTTTGATGGACTCAGTTAGCGACCAGCAGTCGCTATAATGGAGAGGTTCCCCAGCGACTGGAGGATCAGCGACCGGTGCCCGGCGACTGGATGGAGATCCTCACCGCGCCCGAGCGACAAGGGCTGTCGGTCACTGAGGTGTGCCGCCGGTACGGAATCGCGCGCAAGACGTTTTACACCCACCTGGCCCGTTACCGCGCGGAGGGTGATCCCGGCTTGGCTCCGCGTCGACGCCGGAACGCTTCCGGGTCCCGAGTGCCCGGCGAACTGGTCCAGGACGTGCTCCGGCTGCGCGTCGGAAACCCCGGATGGGGAGCGCGGCGAATTCGCGCCGAGCTACTCAAGCGGCACGATGCGGGGTGTCGGTCGCCCGCTGGCGGCTTGCCGGTTCCGGCCGCGTCGACCATCCACGAAATCCTGGTGCGTGCGGGTCTGATCATGTCGAGAGACCGGCAGAGCTCCCGCAAGGTCGATACCCAGGGCACGATCAGCTTCCGAGGTCGCCGCATCCAGCTCGGGACAGCGGCACGAGGCCGCACCGTCGTCGTCGAAGAGGCCGGTAGTCAGATTCGTATTCTCGCCGATGCGGAGCTGCTGCGTGAGCTCCCGCTGGGCCCTGTCGGCGCCTATCACGGCAGCGGCAAGAAGCCCACCGGACGCCCTCGGGCGCTGCCCGCATCGGTCCGGCCTACCGAGGGGAGTCCCTAATGACAACGGTGTCGAAGCTCGACCTCGCCGAACGGCCGACTCGCCCGGAGCGGCACCTGCCAGGGGAGGCCGGTACCTGGGTATTCATCTTCGGCGACATGGGGGTCTTCGCCGTCTTCTTCTGTACGTATCTCTACTACCGGGGTGAGCACCCCGACCTGTTCAACGACTCGCAGCTGGCGTTGCGGCCCAGCTACGGCGTGATCAACACATTGTTCCTACTCGCCAGCTCGTTGTGCGTGGTGCTCGGGATCCGCGCGGTACGGGCGGAGTCCCGCAAGGTCGCGCCGTCGCTGTTTTTCCTGGCTCTACTGTGCGGCCTGGGTTTCGCGGTCATGAAGTTCGTGGAGTACAGCGAGAAGCTCAGTGCGGGCATCACGCCCGTGACGAACAGCTTCTTCATGTACTACTACATCCTGACGGGGCTGCACTTTTTTCACGTCGTCCTCGGCATGGCCGTCCTTATTTTCCTTATCGTGAAGTCGCGCGCGACTATTTTGACTGCAAGGCAATTCGCCTTCATGGAAGGCGGGGCGTGCTTTTGGCATATGGTCGACCTGCTCTGGATCGTGCTGTTCCCCCTCGTCTACTTGGTGAAATGAGGCGCGCTATGACCTCCCGTGCCGCTCGGCGTTCCCCACTGGTCGCGCTACTTCAGAGCCGGGTCACGGTGATCTGGCTCGTCCTCGTCGCGGCAACGCTGCTGTCCTTCTGGTTGGGCACTGACCATGGTCTCGCCTCAGTGACCTCGAGGTCGGTCCTGATCTTCATGGTCGCGCTCATCAAGGTGCGCTTCGTCGGGCTCTACTTCATGGAGCTCAAGAACGCCCCGCTCGCACTGCGCGCCCTCTTCGAGACCTACTGCGTGCTGGTGTGCGCGGCGTTGATTAGTTTCTACCTGTTCAGCTAGTGGCGTCCCGCTTGTTGACGGCCTGGATCGTCAATGTGGTCATCGCAATGATCCAGACGAAGAACACTCCGAGCGGAATCCAGATCGCGAAGATCCCGTTAAACGCCAGCGGACCGGTCTTGAAGAAGATCATGAGTCCGCCGGGGATGGACAGCAGCGCGACCCACAGGCTCAAATACGCCGACCATCGGGGAAAAACCGGGGACTCGTCCCGATCGCCGAAGATGGCGGCGGCGACCGCCACGTACCAGACGAACAGCGGTGACCAGTCGAAGACGAAGAAGAACCAACCGAGATCGGACAGGGTGCGGGTCAGCTCGGGAGAAATCTCAGCGGGGCGGAAGGAAGCCACCGCCCAGGAGATCACGCTCGCCACTCCGATGAGGGTGGCTACCCCGATTGCCGCGATCTGGACGAAAGTCGTCACGGACGAGGAACTTCGAATTCGGTTCGTTTGCACGGCCAGGGAGGCGCCCCACGGCACGATCAACCCCATGCCCGCCATCATGAGCGCTAGCCCTAGGTGGACCTGGACTGAGTTGTTCGCGAAGAAGGCGCGCATTTGTTCGGCAGTGGCCGTCGGTTGGGGCGGGGGCCAGAGGCCGGCAACCAGTAGGCCTCCTCCGACGAGCAGGATGAGAAGTGGCCCGCACCAAGCGCACAGAAGCTGTTGTCGCCGGGGGATGGCAAAATCGATAGTCTCCCGAGCTGTCAGCGACTCGACCATTGCGAGACCTCCAAATTCGAACTCAGTGATCAATGGTAGGAAACCTACCGGTGCAGATGTCAAGCGACAACTAGTCTCCTAAATTTCCTGGGTTGATGGGGTGGGTTGTGGACCTTGTGGGTGCCGAGAACTTGTGCGCGGCGGTCTGCCGCCGAGGCCCCTTTGCCGCCTGAACGGACAGGCAAGATCGGTGCATGTGACGGTGGGCGCGGGCGATAGGCACCGGCTGGGTGGCCGGGACGAGGTGCCCGGCCCCAGCGTCGACGAGTTTGCCGAACCGAATGAGGTGGTCGCGGCGCTGGCACGGCCATCACCGGCGCTCCGTTTACCTGGCACGTAATCGCCACGAGGTCCTTGTCTCGTCAAAGCTGGGGGCAGTCAGACAAGGGGAATCAAATGCCGTACTTGGCCGCCAATGGCACCGAACTGTTCTACCGCGACTGGGGCACCGGCCGGCCGGTCGTCTTCGTGACGAGCTGGGGGCTCAGCTCGGACATGTGGCGATTCCAGATGCCATACCTGACCGACAACGGTTTCCGCGCGATCGGCTACGACCGGCGCGGGCATGGCCGTTCGGACAACCCCGGCCGGGGTTACGACTTCGACACTCTGGCTGACGACCTTGGCGCCCTGCTGGACCACTTGGACCTCACCGGCACCACCCTGGTCGGTCACTCCATGGGCGGCGGTGAGGTCGTCCGCTACCTGACCAGGCACGGCGCCGACCGGGTAGAGAGGATCGTGCTCATCGGCTCGACCGTGCCCTGCCTGATGCGCAAGGCGGACAACCGGAACGGAGTCGACCCGGCGATGTTGCACGCTACCGTCGACGCCATCCGCGATGACCTCGGGCAGTGGCTCGTCGGCAACGCCCCGCCGTTCTGGGGCGACGGGGTGCCTGGTTGCGAACTGCCCCAGGTGATCAAGGACTGGACCCTGCAGGATCTGATGAAGGTGTCGGCGGACGCCGCCGTGGCGTGCACCCGCACCAACATCGCGGCGGACTTCCGGGCCGAACTGCCAGGCATCGACCTGCCCGCGCTGATCCTGCACGGCGAGTACGACGCGTCCGCCCCGGTGGACCTGTGCGCCCGGGTGAGTGCGCGGCTGTTGCCCAACGCGCGGTTGGAGGTTTACCCGAATGCCGCGCACGCGCTGTACCTGACCCACCGCGAGCGGCTCAACGCCGACCTGCTGGCGTTCGTGCGTGGGTCGGTGCCGGCGGCCGTTTGATCCAGCCGCTTGACTCTGGCCGCCCCGAGCGGAGGTTTCGGAGGCTCGGGGCGGCCAGAGTGGATGTCACGCTCGGTGCCTACAGCCCGTGTCGGCGCAGCCAGTCGGAGACCCGCTCGCGCATCTGGGGCGCGGTGCGCTCCAGGGTGAGCGCGTGCCCGGTGTTGGGCAGGAAGATGTCGGTCACGTCGTTGCTGCCCAGGTAGTGGGCCTTCTGCAGGGGGGTGCCCACCGGGTTGTCCTGGAACAGGGCGTCGTTCTGGCCGTAGACCAGCAGTACCGGCACGTGCACGGTGGCCAACAGCGCGATGTCGCTGACCGCGTTCGGGATGGCCGAGCCGATCCGGCCGCACGGGTCCTTGACGCGGTGGGCGGTGGCCACCTCGGCCACTTCCGGATCGGTGTTGTGCAGGTGGCCGGCGCGGTAGTCGGCGTCCGTCTGGCCGAAGTAGGCGTAGCCGGTGGTGCCTGGGCGCCCGGGCTTCGGGTCGCCGCCCAGGGTGCAGCGCAGCGTGGTAGCGGCGGTGGTCTGCAGCAGCAGCGGGCTAAACCCCTGGTCGGCGAATGACATCACGATCAGCGCGTCGATGTCGTGGAACGAGTACGCCTCGGCCTGCACGGTGAACCCGCTGGCCGAGTGGCCGGCCAGGGCGATCCGATGGAATGCGACCGGCTCCTCGCCGTCGGCGTCGTAGTGGCCGGAGCGCAGCTGCCCGATCATCTGGTGGATGATCGTCGCCTCGGAGCCGTAGCAGATCTGGTGGCCGTCCCTCGGGGCGTCGCTGTCGCCGTATCCGGGCAGGTCGAACTCGAGCGAGGCGTGACCTTTGCGGGCCTGCTCGGTGACGTAGTCGTACCCGGGCACCGCCGTGAAATGGTAGAAGCTCTCCCCGGTGTAGGCCAGCCCGTGGGAGTAGATGGTCAGCGCCGGGTCGCCGGAGGACAGCACGGAGCGCGGCGCCACGATGTTCCCGCGCACGGTGTACCGCCTGCCGTCGGAAGCGCACGCGACCCTGGACTGGTTGACGTTGCTGACCTGGAACGAGACCGGGATGGTCACCACGTCGCCCGAGTCCTCGGACGCGGCCGCGGTCCCGGTGAGCACCACCGCGGAAAGTACCGCCGCCAACCCGCAACCGATCACCCGCACCGACCAGCCGCCCATGCCGATCTCCCGACCTCACCCAGTGCACACCAGCGTGTACTCAGAGTGAGAAACGAGAGGACCCTGATCGCGGTACGGGTGTGGCTGCCCGAAACTCGGCGCACCTCACGCGACTTGCTGATACTCGTATTCGTGGAGTAGCCCGCCGAGCCGGTCGCGCCGTCGCACGTCGTTCGAGTCGCTCGTCTTGCGGTGGGGGAGTGGTCGTAGGGGCGCGGCATGGCCGGGGGTGCGGTGCGGCCGAGGGCTGTTGAAGTGGTCCTCGTACTCGGTGAGCACGGCCGCTGCATGTCGCTGATCGATGATCAGGGTGCGTCGAGTAGTTCGCGGCGGATGCTGCCGACGAAGCGTTCGGCGATGACGTTGGCCCGCGGTGCTCGCACCGGTGTCCTGAGGATCTGGACATTGATAGCGCCGAAGACAGCGGCGAAGGCCGCGATGAACTTGACGTCGCGATCCCGAATCAAGATACGGAACCGGGTGCCGGCGTCCTCACCCGTGACTGGGCCGAGGCCCGCGAACACTCGGACCTGCAGTGATCCCCTTCGGTACGGATGTCCTCGCGCACGGTTTGTGCTGGTCATGGCACGCCGATTCGGGGTGGTTCGTCGACGAGTTGATGAACAAGGGGCATCTCGCGGATCTTGAAAGATGCCGTTTCCGCTGGTGAGAGGGGGTGCCCCCGGTGCGACTCGAACGCACACTGGACGGATTTTGAGTCCGCTGCCTCTGCCGATTGGGCTACGGGGGCGTGATGAAGCTGATGTTAACGACGGCGGGATCACATCATGCCGGCA